>JAHCJR010000068.1 GCA_026126165.1 Alphaproteobacteria bacterium | reverse complement strand
CGGGGATGAAGTGCGCGATCCGGGACAGCCCCTGCCACAGGGCGCGATCTACGACGCCAATCGCTTCACGCTTGCGGCGCTGCTCGCCGGCCACGGCTTCGCCGTCAGCGATCTCGGCATCCTGCCCGACCGGCGCGAGCAGCTCCTCGCCGCCATTTCGCGCGCGGCCGAGGGTCACGACGCGCTGATCTCCTCGGGCGGCGTCTCGACCGGCGAGGAGGATCACGTAAAGGCAGCCATCGCGGCGCTCGGCCGGCTGGATCTCTGGCGGCTTGCCATAAAGCCCGGTCGCCCCGTCGCCCTTGGCATGGCCGGCGGCAAGCCATATATCGGCCTGCCCGGCAATCCGGCCGCGGCCTTCCTCACCTACCTTCGTTTTGCCCGCCCCATACTGTTTCGCCTTGCCGGCGCGGACGGGGAGGAGCCTCATGCCTTCGCGGTGCGCGCCGGCTTCGACTACCGGAAGAAGACCGGCCGGCTGGAATGGGTGCGCGTCCGGCTTGCCGCCGATGGCGCGGGTGGCTGGATCGCGCGCAAGCATCCAAGGGAAGGCGCGGGCCTTCTCACCTCCATCGTGATGACCGACGGCATCGTGGAGCTGGAAGAGGACAGGACCGAGGTGGCGGAGGGCGAGTATGTGCGCTTTCTTCCCTACGCGGCCTTCATGGCGTAGGACGTCCCATATCCGGTTTGCTGGCAGGGAGATGAAGATGTGGCGATCGATCGGTTTGGCCCTGACGCTGCTGGCGCTGGCCGGAGGTTCCGGCACGGCCATGGCGCTCGACCGGGTGAGCTTCGGCACGGACTGGAAGGCACAGGCCGAGCATGGCGGCTTCTATCAGGCGATCGCCGCCGGCATCTATGCGCGCCATGGCATAGAGGTGACATTGCGCCAGGGCGGGCCGCAGGTGAACCATGCCCAGCTTCTCGCCGCCGGCCGGCTCGATTTCAACATGTCGCCCAATTCTTTCATCCCGCTCAATTTCGTGCGCGAGGGGATCCCGATGGTGGCGGTCGCCGCCATCTTCCAGAAGGATCCGCAGGTGCTGATCGCCCATCCGGGACAGGGCCACGACACGCTGGCGGCGCTGAAGGGCAAGCCGATCATGATCGGCACCGATACCCGCATCGGCTCGTGGCTGTTTCTCAAGTCCAGGTTCGGCTATAGCGACGCGCAGATCCGGCCCTACACTTTCAGCGTCGCGCCGTTTCTGGCCGACCGGAGTGCGATCCAGCAGGGCTATCTGTCGAGCGAGCCGTTCCTGATCGAGAAGCAGGGCATCCGGCCGGTGGTCCACCTGCTCGCGGATGCCGGCTATGCAAGTTATGGCGCGGTAATCCAGACATCGCGCCGCATGGTCGAAAGCCGGCCCGATCTGGTGCGCCGCTTCGTCGATGCGAGCATCGAGGGCTGGATGAGCTATCTCTATGGCGATCCATCGCCGGGCAATGCGCTGATCAGGCGCGACAATCCGGAAATGACCGATGAACTGATTGCCTACGGCATTGCGAAGATCAAGGAATATGGCATCGTCGATAGCGGCGATGCGCTGAAGCTTGGCGTCGGCGCCATGACCGAGGCCCGCTGGCGGGACTTTCACGCACAGATGAGCAGGGAGGGCCTCTATCCCGCCGATCTCGATTACCGGCGCGCGTTCCTGCTCGACTTCGTCAACCGCCAGCATGGGGCGGAACTGCGCCGCTGAGATGGCCCTCATGCACCGGCCGCTCGTGCGCCTGGAGAATGTCGCGAAGACGTTTCCCGATGGCCTGGAGGCGCTGGCCGGCATCGACATGGAGGTGGGGCGGGGCGATTTTGTCAGCCTGCTTGGACCCTCGGGCTGTGGCAAGAGCACCCTGCTGCGCCTGATCGCGGGTCTGGCCCAGCCCAGCGGCGGGCAGGTGCTCTGGCCGGACGGACCGCCGGCGCCGGGGCGGATCGGCTATGTCTTCCAGGATCCGACCCTGATGCCATGGGGCGATGTCTTCGACAATGTGTACCTGCCGCTCAGGATCGCCGGTCAGGGACGAAAGGCGGCGCGGCCCGCGGTGGAGGCGGCGCTGGCGCTGGTGGGCCTCGCCGATTTCGCCCATGCGCAGCCGCACGCGCTTTCGGGCGGCATGCGCATGCGCGTTTCGCTGGCACGCGCGCTGGTGACGCGGCCGGCGCTGCTGCTGCTTGACGAGCCCTTCGGAGCGCTCGACGAGATCACGCGCTTCCGGCTCAACGACGACCTGCTCAGGCTCTGGGGCGAGGGGGGCTGGACGGTGCTCTTCGTGACGCACAGCGTCTTCGAGGCGGTGTTCCTCTCGCAGCGCGTCCTGATAATGGGTCCGCGGCCCGGGCGCATTCATGCCGCGATAGAGATCGAGCTTCCCCAGCCGAGGCCACCGGAACTGCGGATGGGGGCCGATTACCAGCGCATCTGCGCCGCCGCTTCCGCGTCGCTGGCGCAGGCGATGGGGTCATGCTGACGCGGGCCGCCTGGCTCGGGCGGCTGGCGCCCGCGCTGCTCGGCCTGCTGGTGATCGCCGGCTGGGAGGCGCTGGTACGCTTCAACGATATTCCATCCTACGTGTTGCCTGGTCCCCTGGCCGTCGCCGAAACACTCTGGCGCGAGGGGTCGAGCCTTCTGGCCGCGCTGCTGGTGACGTTGCGCGTCACGCTCGCCGCGCTGCTGGTCGCGACGTTGACCGGCGTGCTGCTTGCCGCGCTGATGGCGCAATCGGCCTGGATCGAGCGCAGCCTGATGCCCTATGCGGTCTTTCTGCAGGTGACGCCAATCGTGGCCATCGCGCCGCTCATCATCATCTATGTCGAACAGCCGTTCCTTGCGCTTCTGGCCTGCGCCTGGATCGTCGCATTCTTTCCCCTGGTGGCGAATACCGCGGCCGGCCTGCGCAGCGCCGATCGCGGCCTGCAGGATCTTTTCCGCCTGTATGGCGCAGGGCGGCTGCAGCGCCTGCGACTGCTGCTCTGGCCGAGCGCCCTGCCGCATTTCCTGGCCGGCCTGCGCATCAGCGGCGGTCTCGCCCTGATCGGCGCGGTGGTGGCCGAGTTCGTCGCCGGCACCGGCGGCAGCGAGACCGGCATCGCTTTCCGGATTCTCGAAGCGGGCTATCGCCTGCAGGTTCCGAAGATGTTCGCGGGCCTCGTGCTGCTGGCACTGACCGGCATCGGCATCTACGCAGCGCTCGCCTGGTTCAGTCGCCTGCTGCTCAGGCGCTGGCACGAAAGCGCCCTGCCGCCCCGTTCCTAGAACTCCTGGCCGGCCTCCGTCTCCGCCGCCAGCCAGCGCAGGAACGGCGGATGGCCGGCGCTGATCGGCAGGGCGACGATGCAGGGACATTCGTAGGAGTGCATGTCCTTGATCCGCCGCTCCAGCCGCTCGAACAGCGCGGCCCTTGTCTTGAGTATGAGGACGTGTTCGCTCCCCTGCTCGACCTTGCCCTGCCAGTGATAGACCGAGGTCACTGGCGGCAGGATATTGGCGCAGGCGGCAAGGCGCTCCCCGATCACGGCATTGGCGATCCGGTGCGCGCCCGCGTCGCTGCCGACGGTCACATACACGAACAGCATTCCGGTCATGGCTTTCCCCATGCGATGGCCCGACCCCCAAGGATAGCCGGATCGGATGCCCGGTCCCACTCATCACATGTTCGTAGGCGGTGCCGGCACTGCCCTTGATTTCCCTGAATCAAGGTGCCCAAGATCGAGTCCTCGAAGGTCGGCCCGGCCGGCGGATGGCCGGTTCAAGAAAACAGACACGGCAGGAGGCAGAAATGAGGACATTTTTCGGTGCGGCGAGCGTCGCCGCCGCGGTGCTGATCGGGGCGATCGGCGCGGGGGCGCAGACCGCGCCGCAGCCGGCGGTGGTCTACGATGCGGGCGGCAAGTTCGACAAGTCCTTCAACGAGGCGGCATATAACGGCATCGAGCGCTTCCGCAAGGAGACCGGCGGCACCTATCTGGAGTTCGAGGTGAACAACGACGCGCAGCGCGAGCAGGCTTTCCGCCGCATGGCGCAGCGCGGGGCCAGCCCGATCATCGGCATCGGCTTTGCCCAGGCACCCGCGATCCGCAAGGTGGCGGCGGAATTTCCCAAGGTGAGCTTCACCATCATCGACTCGGTGATCGACCTGCCGAACGTGCAGTCGGTCGTCTTCAAGGAGCATGAGGGATCGTTCCTGGTCGGCGCACTTGCGGTCATGGCGAGCAAGACCGGCAAGGTCGGCTTCGTCGGTGGCATGGACGTTCCGCTGATCCGCCGGTTCCAGTGCGGTTACGAGCAGGGCGCGAAGCATGTCGATGCGAAGGCGGAAGTGATCGCCAACATGACGGGGACGACGCCGGCCGCCTGGAACGATCCGACGCGCGGCGCGGAACTGGCGAAAGGCCAGTTCGCGCGCGGTGTCGATGTGGTCTTCGCCGCCGCGGGCGGCACCGGCCTCGGCGTCTATCAGGCGGCGAAGGACGGCAAGCGGCTGGCGATCGGCGTCGATTCCAACCAGAACCACCTGCATCCCGGCACCATGCTCACTTCGATGCTGAAGCGGGTCGACACGGCCGTCTATGCCGCCGCCAGGACGGCACGCGAGGGCAAGTGGGTCCCCGGGACGACCTCGCTTGGGCTGGCCGAGGGCGGCATCGACTGGGCGCTCGACGAGCATAATGCCAGGATCGTCAGCGCGCAGATGAAGGAGCGGCTGGAGAAGATCAAGGCCGATATCATCGCCGGCCGGATCAAGGTCCACGATTACATGAGCAACAGTGCCTGCAGGTCCTGAGCGGACGCACTTGTTCGGAATGTCAGGCAGGCGACAAGGCCCGACCCCCGAAGTGACGGGGGCCGGAGCCGCGGTGGCGATGCGCGGCATCGACAAGAGCTTCGGCGCCATTCACGCCAACCGCAACGTCACGCTGGAAGTGGCGGCCGGCACGATCCATGGCATCGTCGGCGAGAACGGCGCCGGCAAGTCGACGCTGATGAGCATCCTCTACGGCTTCCATGAGGCCGATGCCGGCGAGATCCTGATTGGCGGGCGGCGCACCGAGATCCGCACCCCGCGCGATGCCATCGCTGCCGGCATCGGCATGGTGCACCAGCATTTCATGCTGGTGGAGACGCTGAGCGTCGTCGAGAACGTCATGCTTGGTGCGGAAGATGCCTTCCTGCTGCGAGGCGGACGCGCGCGCGCGCGGGCCGAACTCGACCGCCTGTCGCGTGATTTCGGTCTCAGCGTGCATCCGGACGCCATCGTCGGCGATCTTCCGGTCGGCGAGCTGCAGCGGGTCGAGATCCTGAAAGCGCTCTACCGGCAGGCACGGATCCTTATCCTCGACGAGCCCACAGGCGTCCTGACGCCGGCCGAGACGGATCAGCTTTTCCGCATTCTCCGCCTGCTGCGCGAACAGGGCGTCACCATTCTGCTGATCACCCACAAGCTGCGCGAGATCATGGAAGTGACGGACAGCGTCAGCGTCATGCGCGGCGGCGAGAAAGTGGCGGACCGGCTCACGGCGGCGACCAGCCGAGAGGAACTGGCGGAGTTGATGGTCGGCCGGAAGGTGCGTCTCGAACTGGAGCGGACGCCGGCGCGGCCGCGCGAGAGCGTGCTGGCCGTGCGCGATCTGGTGGTGAGCGATGCCTTTGGCGTGCGCCGCGTCGATGGCGTCAGCTTCGATCTGCGCGGCGGCGAGGTCGTCGGCATCGCGGGCGTCTCGGGCAACGGACAGAGCGAGCTCCTGGAGACGCTGGCGGGCATACGTCCGGTATCGGCCGGCGAGATCGTCGTTGCCGGCCGCCGCGTGGACCACGCCATGCCTTGCGACCCGGCGGCGATGCGCCGGCTCGGCCTCGCGCACGTGCCGGAGGATCGTCAGCGGCTCGGTCTCGTCCGGGAGTTTGCGGCCTGGGAATGTGCCTGCCTCGGCTATCAGGATGACGCCGCCTATGCGCGAGGCCCGCTGCTCGACCGTGCGGCGATGGAGGCCGCGTGCCGGCGGTTCATGGCGGACTTCGACGTCCGGCCGCCGCGCCCGGATCTGGGTGCCGCGAAATTCTCCGGCGGCAATCAGCAGAAACTGATCCTGGCGCGTGAGCTGGCGCGCGCGCCGGCCATCCTGCTTGTCGGCCAGCCGACGCGTGGCGTCGATATCGGCGCCATCGAGTTCATCCACCGCCAGATCATCGCCATGCGCGACCGGGGGGCCGCCATCCTTCTCGTCTCCAGCGAACTGGAGGAGGTCATGGCGCTCTCCGATCGCATCCTCGTCATGTTCCAGGGGCGCATTGTCGGCGAACTCGACGGAGCGGCGGCGGACGAGCGTCAGCTCGGCCTGCTCATGGCCAATGCCGGGGCGGCTGCGGCATGAGCGGCGGCGGCAGGGACCTGCCGGGCTGGCTCGATGCCGGACTGCTGCCGGCGGTCAACGTGCTGCTGGCGCTGTTCGCCGGCGGCCTCGTGGTGCTGCTGATCGGCGAGAACCCGCTGCATGCGCTGGTGGTGCTGCTGCGCGGCGCCTTTGGCGACCTGACCGCGCTGGGCTACACGCTCTACTACACGACGAACTTCATTCTGACCGGCCTCGCCGTCGCCGTCGCCTTCCATGCCGGGCTGTTCAATATCGGAGGCGAGGGACAGGCCTATATCGGCGGGCTCGGCATCGGCCTGCTGCTGCTGGCCCTCGACCGCTATCTGCCGGCGATCCTGCTGCTTCCCCTCGGCCTCGTCGCGGCGGCCGCATTCGGCGCCGCATTTGCATTCGTGCCGGCCTGGCTGCAGGCCTGGCGCGGCAGCCACGTTGTCAT
This sequence comes from Alphaproteobacteria bacterium, assembly GCA_026126165.1. Taxonomy (GTDB): domain Bacteria; phylum Pseudomonadota; class Alphaproteobacteria; order Ferrovibrionales; family Ferrovibrionaceae; genus JAHCJQ01. The sequence continues at coordinate 12,772 of JAHCJR010000068.1, read as the reverse complement.
CACGACCATCATGTTCAATTTCATCGCCTCGGCGCTGATGGTCTACCTGATGGTCAATGTGCTGATCGCGCCGGGCGCACTCAACACGGAAAGCCGCGGCATTCTTCCCTCGGGCCATCTGCCGCAGTTCCATACCATCGCCGCCGCCTTCGGATTCGAATTGCCCGCGACGCCGCTCAACCTTTCCCTGCTCTGGGCGCTGGCCTGCTGCGTGCTCGTGTATCTTTATGTCTGGCGCAGCCGCTGGGGCTATGCATTGCGCGTCGTCGGTCATGCGCCACGCGCGGCGGTCTATGCCGGAATCCGGCCGCAGCGGGTCACCATCGCCGCCATGTGCATCTCGGGGGCCCTGGCGGGCTCGGTCGGGTTCAACGAGATCGCCGGCGTTCACCACCGGCTGCTGCTCGATTTCGTCGCCGGCTACGGGTTCACCGGCATTGCCGTGGCGCTCATGGGGCGCAACAACCCGCTCGGCATCCTGCTCGCCGCCCTGCTGTTCGGAACGCTCTACCAGGGCGGGGCGGAGCTTGCCTTCGAGATTCCTGCCTTCACCCGCGAGATGGTGACGGTGCTCCAGGGCTTCGTCATCCTGTTCTCCGGCGCCCTCGCCTATATGAACCGGCCCTGGATCGTCCGCCTGCATGCCCGGCTCAGTCCTGCGCGGGAGGCCGGGTAACATGGAGGAAATGCTGACCATCGGCCTTTCCGCTCTCGCGGCGACCCTGCGGGTGGCCACGCCACTCGTCTTCTGCGCCATGGCCGGTCTTGTCTCGGAGCGGGCCGGCGTGATCGATATCGGGCTCGAAGGCAAGATGCTGGCGGCCGCCTTCACCTCCGCCAGCGTCGCCGCCGTCAGCGGCTCGGCGCTGATCGCGTTGCTGGCGGCGATGGCGCTGGCCACCCTGCTCGGGCTGCTGCACGGCTTTGCCTGCATCACCCATCGGGGCGATCAGGTGGTGAGTGGCGTCGCCATCAACATCATCGCCGCCGGGCTGACGGCCGTTCTCGGCATCCACTGGTTCGGGCGCGGCGGACAGACGCCGGACCTGCCGGTGGAGGCGCGTTTCATGCCGGTCCTTCCGGTTTCCGCGACCGATGCCGGCGCGGCGCTGCCCCTGCGCTTCCTTGCCGAGGTTCTGGGCGGGCATAATCTCCTTGTCTACCTTGCATTCCTTTTGGTGCCGTTGGTCTGGTGGCTGATCGGCTCGAGCCGCTTCGGCCTGCGCCTGCGCGCCGTGGGCGAGAATCCGGAAGTCGTGGACACGGCGGGAATCTCGGTCGAATGGCTGCGCTATCGCGCCGTGATGATCTGCGGGGCGCTCTGCGGCATGGCGGGGACCTATCTTGCCATTGCCCAGAATGCCGCCTTCACGCCGAACATGACCGCAGGGCAGGGCTTCATCGCGCTCGCCGCCATGATCTTCGGCAAGTGGCGGGCCTTCCCGGCGCTCGCGGCCTGCCTTCTGTTCGGATTTCTCGACGCGGTGGCAATTCGTCTGCAGGGGGTGGAGATCGCAGGCATCGGCCAGGTGCCGGTGCAGCTCATCCAGGCCCTGCCATACATTCTTACCGTGATCTTGCTGGCCGGCTTCATCGGCCGGGCGGTGGCGCCGAAAGCGATCGGACAGCCCTATCTGAAGGAGCGCTGAATATGGAGCGGCAACTCTTCCAGGCGGCGCGAAAGGCGCGTGCGCGTGCTCATGCGCCCTATTCGGGCTTTCGTGTCGGGGCCGCGATCCTGGCCGATGACGGCTCGATTCATGTCGGCTGCAACGTGGAGAACGTCGCCTATCCGGAAGGGATCTGCGCCGAGACCGCCGCCATCGCGGCAATGCTCGCCGCCGGCCGGCGGCGCATCCGCGAGATCCTGGTGGTGGGCAGCGGCCGGGCGGTGACGACGCCCTGCGGCGGTTGCCGGCAGCGTATCCGCGAGTTCGCCGGCGACGCCACGGTCATCCATGTCTGCGGGCCGCGTGGCGTCGCCGCGAGCTTCACGGTGGACGAGTTGCTGCCGCATGCTTTCGGCCCTGACATGTCCGGCAGGCGGCGATGAAGCAAGTGGAGGATGCGCTGGCGGCGATCCGCCGCCATCTGCCGGATTTCCGACCCAGGCTCGGCATCGTGCTCGGTTCGGGATTCGGCGAGGTCGCGGCCGATCTGGAGGAAGTCGCGGGCTTCTCCTATGCGGAACTGCCGGGCTTTCCCGCCGCCGGCGTCGCCGGTCACGCCGGCCGGCTGATGCTCGGCCGGATCGAAAGTGTCGCGGTGGTCGTGCTGCAGGGGCGCGCGCACTATTACGAGCGGGGCGATGCGGCGGCGATGAAGGTGCCGGTGCGGCTGGCGCGCGCGCTCGGCGCGGAAGCGCTGCTGCTCACCAATGCTGCCGGCAGCCTTCGCGCCGACATGCCGCCCGGCAGCCTGATGGCGATCGCCGATCACGTGAACCTGGTCGGCGTCTCGCCGCTCTTCGGCGAGGCTGGGGCGGAGCGTTTCGTCGGCATGGCCGATGCCTATGACCCGGCGCTGCGCGAACTCATCGGCCGCGCCGCCCGGGGCATCGGCGAACGGCTGCATGAAGGCATCTATGTCTGGTTCGCCGGGCCGCAATTCGAGACGCCGGCCGAGATCCGGGCCGCCCGCCTGCTCGGCGGCGATGCGGTCGGCATGTCGACGGTGCCGGAGACCATACTCGGCCGTCATGCGGGGCTGCGCATCGCGGGCCTGTCGCTGATCACCAACATGGCGGCGGGGCTCGGCGCGGAGCGGCTGAGCCATGCCCATACCCTCGAGGTCGCGGCGCGGGCATCGGCGCGCGCGCGCGAGGTGATCCGTGCCTTCATCAGGGAGTATGCAAAGTGAAAGATCCCCGGGATCGCGCGCGGCTGGCCCTTGGCCTGCTCGACCTTACAAGCCTCAATGACGATGACACGGCCTCGCGTGTCGCCGCGCTGGCGGGACGCGCCAGCACCGCCCATGGAAACGTGGCGGCGATCTGCATCTGGCCGCGCTTCATCGATGCCGCCCGCCGCGCCCTGGGCGGGCGCGAGATCGCGCTCGCCGCCGTCGCCAACTTCCCCCTGGGCGGGGAGGATGTCGACGCGGTTGTCGAGGAGGTTGCAGGCATCGCGGCGGCCGGCGCCGACGAAGTGGATCTGGTGATGCCCTGGCGCGCCTTCGCCGCCGGCGACCGGCAGGTGGCGGTCAGGGTGATCGCCGGTGCGCGCCGCGCGCTCAGGTCCGGGATGCGGCTCAAGGTCATTCTCGAGAGCGGCGAGCTCGCCCGGGCGGACCTGATCGCCTCCGCCGCCGATCTGGCGATCGGCGAAGGCGCCGATTTCATCAAGACCTCGACCGGCAAGACGGCGGTTTCGGCGACGCCGGAGGCGGCGCGCATCATGCTGGAGGCGATCCGGCGGAGCGGTGCGGCCTGCGGCTTCAAGGCGGCCGGCGGCATCCGCGACCTCGCCACCGCCGCGCAGTATCTCGACATCGCCGCCGAGATCATGGGCGCCGGCTGGATCGGTCCGCGCACCTTCCGCTTCGGTGCGAGCGGCCTGCTCGACGATCTGCTGGCCCATCTGGGCGCCACGCCGGCGGCTGCCGCGCCGGGATCGGAGTATTGACGATGCTGCCGCAGGAAATCATCCGCCGGAAGCGCGACGGGGCGGAACTGACCGGGGCCGAGATCGCGTTCTTCGTCGAGGGCCTGACGCGGGGCGGCATCACCGAAGGGCAGATCGCCGCCTTTGCCATGGCCGTCTTCTTCCGGGGCATGTCCATGGCCGAGCGGATCGAACTCACGCGCGCCATGATGCGATCGGGCGATGTCATCTCCTGGCGCCAGGCGGACCTCGGCGGCCCGGTGCTCGACAAGCACTCGACCGGAGGCGTTGGCGACAAGGTGAGCCTGATCCTCGCGCCATTGGTGGCGGCGGCCGGCGGCTTCGTGCCGATGATCTCGGGCCGCGGTCTCGGCCATACCGGCGGCACGCTCGACAAGCTCGAATCCATCCCCGGCTACCAGACCCGTCCCGATATCGCGCGCTTCCGGGATGTGGTGCGTGCCGCCGGCTGCGCGATCATCGGGCAGACCGCCGATCTGGCGCCGGCCGACCGCCGCCTCTATGCGGTGCGGGATGTGACGGCGACGGTCGAATCCGTGCCGCTGATCACCGCCTCGATCCTCTCGAAGAAGCTCGCTGCCGGTCTTGAGGGGCTGGTGATGGACGTCAAGACCGGATCGGGCGCGTTCGCCGCGAGCCGCGCCATGGCGGACGAGCTGGCGGAGAGCATCGTCGCGGTGGCGAACGGTGCCGGCCTGCGCACGGTGGCGCTGCTTACCGACATGAACCAGGTGCTGGGGCAGAGCGCCGGCAATGCGGTGGAGGTGCGGGAAAGCATAGCCTTCCTTCGCGGCGAGGCAGCGGATGCCCGACTGCGCGAGGTGACGCTCGCGTTGGCGGCGGAAATGCTGCTGCTGGGCGGGCTCGGCCGGAACGAGGGCGAGGCGCGCGCCCGCGCCCGGGCCGCGCTCGAAAGCGGCCAGGCGGCGGAACGCTTCGCGCGCATGGTGGCGGATCTGGGCGGGCCGCGCGATCTGCTGGAACGGCCGGACGCGTACCTGCCCGCAGCACCCGTGGTACGGCCCTGCCCGCCCTCGCGCGCCGGGCGGATCGCCGCCATGGATACGCGCGCCATCGGCCTTTCGGTGGTTCGCCTGGGTGGTGGGCGGCTCAGCGCGGAGGATGGCGTCGACCACCGGGTCGGGTTCACCGCCGTGGCCGGCCTCGGGCAGGAGGTCGGGCCCGACCGGCCGCTTGCGCTCGTGCATGCGGCAAGCGAGGCCGCGGCCGCCGAGGCGGCAGCGGAACTGGCGGCTGCCGTCGTGATCGCGGACGACGAGCGGGAGCGCGCTGCCGGGCCGATCGTGCTGGGCCGGGTTGCGGTATAATCGCCCCATGCCTCGCGCCTTCATCCTGGTGATGGACTCCTTCGGCATCGGTGCCGCGCCCGATGCCGCAGGTTTCGGCGATGCGGGTGCGGATACGCTCGGGCACGTGGCGGCGGCCTGCGCGGCGGGCCGGGCGGACCGGGCGGGCCTGCGCGCGGGTCCGCTGGCACTGCCCAATCTGGCGCGCCTCGGCCTCGGCGAGGCGGCGATGCAGGCGAGCGGGCGGAGGCCGGCCGGGCTGCCGGCGGTGGCGGCGCCCGCCGGCGCCCATGGCTGCGCGGCGGAACAGAGCCGCGGCAAGGACACGCCGAGCGGCCATTGGGAACTGGCCGGCGTGCCGGTTCCCTTCGAATGGGGCTATTTCCCGGCCCGCCTGCCGGCCTTTCCGGACGAACTCATCCGCGCGCTGGTCGCCGAATGCGACCTGCCGGGCATCCTCGGCAATTGCCATGCCTCCGGCACCGAAATCCTCGATCGCCTCGGAGAGGAGCATCTGCGGACGGGCAGGCCGATCTGCTACACCTCGGCCGATTCCGTCTTTCAAGTGGCGGCGCACGAGGAGACCTTCGGTCTGGAGCGGCTCTATCGTGTCTGCGCGACGGCGAAACGGCTGACCGCGCCGCTCAATATCGCGCGGGTCATCGCCCGGCCGTTCACCGGCCGCCACCCTGGCCAGTTCCGCCGCACCGGCCATCGCCGCGACTACACGACACCGCCGCCGGAACCGACCCTGCTCGACCGGCTGCGGGCGGCGGGGCGCGAGGTCATCGGCATCGGCAAGATCGCCGATATATTCGCCGGGCGCGGCGTGGATCGCAGCCTCAAGGCCGACGACAATATGGGCCTGTTCGATCGCCTGCTCGAAGCAGCGGCGGCGGCGCCGGAAGGATCGCTCGTCTTCGCCAATTTCGTCGATTTCGACACGCTCTACGGCCATCGGCGGGACGTCGCCGGATATGCGGCCGCGCTCGAGGCGTTCGATGCCCGCCTGCCGGAGTTCGAGGCGCTGCTCCGGCCGGGCGATCTGGCCCTGATCAGCGCCGATCATGGCTGCGATCCGACCTGGCCCGGCAGCGACCATACGCGGGAATTCGTACCGGTCCTCTTTTTCGGTCCTGGCCTGCCGCCCGACGCCCGCCGCAGCCTGGGCCGCCGATCGAGCTTCGCCGATATGGGGCAGACCATCGCCCGGCATCTCGGCATCGCGCCGCTCGCTCATGGCGATGACTGTTTCGCCCTTCGTGCCTGACGGTCCGGCGCGCCGTTTCACCGCACCGGCCGGCGGCCTTCCGGCAGCCCTCCGCGCGGCCTACGCGGAGGATGGCTTCCTGATTCTGGAAGGCTTCGCCGAACCCTGGCGCTGCGATCTGCTGCGGGAGCGCGCGGCGGAACTGATCGCCGGCTGCGACCCGGCGCGCCCCGCCACGATCTTTTCCACCCGCGACCAGTCCCATGCGCGGAGCGCGGAGTTCCGCGCCTCGGGCAGTGGCATCGCCTTCTTCTTCGAGGAAGATGCCTTCGATGCGGCCGGGCGCCTGATGCGGCCGGCGCCTCTTGCCATCAACAAGATCGGCCATGCGCTGCATGATCTCGACCCGGTCTTCGCGGCCTTCTCGCGCGAGCCGCGGCTTGCCGCCATCGCCGCCGCACTCGGGCTGGAGACACCGCTCCTGGTGCAGTCCATGTATCTCTGCAAGCAGCCGCTGATCGGCGCCGAGGTCGGGTGGCATCAGGATGCCGCCTATCTCCATACCGATCCGCCGAGTGCGACCGGCTTCTGGATCGCGCTCGAGGACGCGACCCTCGCCAATGGCTGCATGCTGGCCCTTGCCGGGGCGCATCGCGGCGCATTGCGCCAGCGCTTCCGCGACCGGGGTGGCGAACTGGTCCTCGAAACGCTCGATCCGGCGCCCTGGCCGGACCGGCCGGTGCTCGCGCTGGAAGCGCCGAAGGGCAGTCTCGTGCTGCTGCACGGCCTGCTGCCCCATGCGAGCGGGCCCAATCGCAGCGCCCGCTCGCGCCACGCCTATGCGCTGCACGTGATCGACGGGGCGGCCCGCTATTCCTCCGACAACTGGCTGCAGCCGGCCCCCGGGCGGCCCTTCAGGGGATTCCGCTAGCGCTCGCTATTGCGGGCGGCGCGCGTTCAGCGCCTCGGTCAGCCGGGCGGAGAGCGCAGCCAGACCTTCCGCCGAGACCCGCTGCCAGTCGCTCTCGAACACGGCCTGCATGGATTCGGAAACTTCGCTGGTCACGGTGAGACCGCCCTGCAGGGCCGGCAGGGCGCCGGACAGGGTAACCTCCGCGCGGTTCTGGACGGTGACCGCCCAGAAGCCGGGCGTGAACCAGGTCCAGTAGCGCTCGATACGCGCCGCGACCGGGACGGCGCGCTCGTGTCCCGCATCGCCGGGCGCAAGGACGCGATAGCCGGCCCGACGGAAGGCCGCGACGATGGCCTGCCGCGTGGCATCGCTCACCGTCTGCCCTTCCGGCAGCAGCACATCGCCCAGCGCCTGCCCGAACGCGTTGCGTTTCCGTGCGATGGCGCGGGCGCGGATACCCGGATCGTTCGCCTCCGAAGGCGACAGCGAGGGAATGTCGGGCGAGCGCGGCGCGGTCTCGAACACGCGCGCATCCTCGACCTTCGCGATCGCCACCTCCTGCCCCTGGGCGGGATTGACCGGCTCCGCTCCGGCCGCGCCGAGATCCACCACGCTGCGCGAGGTGGCGCAGCCGGCAAGCAGGCAAAGCACGCCAAAGAGTGCCGCCAGTCGCAGTTTCCGATTCATGATCCCCCCGGAACCCCCCGGATCCTCGCCGAATCCTAGCCAAACCGTAGCGACCGGAAAAGTGCCTCTCAGTAGGGAATCTTGTCGGGCTTGGCCTGCCATTCCTCGAAGACGCGGATCGCCTCGCCCGCCAGCATGCGCCGGAGCGGCAGGGCGCGCCGGTCGGCGGGCAGAGCCAGTTCGCGATACAGGAACGCATCGTCGAAGCCGATGGCCGCCGCGTCGCCCTGGCTGTTGGCGTAGAAGACCTGGCCGATGCGCGCCCAGTAGATGGCGGCGAGACACATGGGGCAGGGTTCGCAACTCGTGTAGAGCCGCGCGCCGGAGAGCGCGAAGGTACCGAGCGTCCGGCAGGCGGCGCGGATGGCCACGATCTCCGCGTGGGCGGTCGGATCGTTCGCGGACGTGACCTGGTTCCATCCCTCGCCGACGATCCGGCCATCGCTGACCACCAGCGCACCGAACGGCCCGCCGGCGCCCGCCTGCATCTTCGCCCGGCTCAGCGCGATGGCGCGCCGCATGAATGTCGCGTCGTCGGGCCTGTCCGTCATGGTCCTCACAGCCTATTGATACGGCTTTGACCGGGCAACGGCCGATCCGTAGGCCGACCGGCGAATGGACCTTGTCCGGACCAAGGCCTACGACTGAAGCAGCGCAACAGGCGTGGAACCGGACAGGGCCAGGCAATGGCGTATCACGAGACGCAGCAATCCGCCTCGATCCGCGCCTTTCCCGGCGCGGGGCGGCCGTTCCGTTCCGACGGCGCGGATTCGCTCTCGCTCTGTCTCGAGTTCCTGACCCGCTACTTCGGCAATCCGCGTCCGGCAGCCGCCATCGCCGGCGACCTGCCCCATGTCGATGGCCGGCTGACGCTTGGCGGCTTCGTGCAGGCGGCGGAACGGGTCGCGCTGGCCACCCAGATCCAGGCCATCCGCATCGGCGCGATCCCGCATCTGGCCCTGCCGGCGGTGCTGCTGCTGCGCGATGGCGGCGCCTGCCTGCTGATCAAGGCCGATGGCGCCTCCGCCACCATCGTCGGTCCGAGTTTCAGCGACGGCGTGCGCATGATCGCGCTCGCCGAACTGGAAGCCGTCTATGCCGGCCGCGCGATCTATGTGCGCCCGCGCTTCCAGTTCGACCGCGCGACCGACCTGCTCGACCTGCCGCCGGCGCGGTCCTGGCTCTGGTCGACCTTGCGACAGGATTGGAGCATCTATCTGCAGGCGGTGCTGGCAACGGTGATGATCAATCTCTTCACCCTCGCGCTGCCCTTCTTCACCTCGCTCGTTTTCGACCGCGTCGTGCCGCACCGCGCGCTCGATACCCTGCACGTGCTGACCTTGGGCGCGGCCGCCGTCATCGTCTTCGATTTCGTCATCCGCTCGATGCGCGCGCATTTCCTCGACGTTTCCGGCAAGCGCGCCGACGTCATGCTTTCGAGCCGCGTCATGCAGCGGGTGCTCTCGCTCAAGCTCGGCAGCGCGCAGCAATCGGCGGGCAATCTCGCCAATACGATGCGCGAGTTCGATACGGTGCGGGAATTCTTCACCTCCGCCAGTCTTGCCACCATCGCCGACCTGCCATTCGCGCTGCTCTTCATCGTCGTCATCGCGCTCATCGCCGGTCCGCTCGCACTGATTCCGCTTGTCGGCTTCGTCATCCTGCTGGTGGTGGGTTTCGGCGTCGTCGCGCCGCTCGACGGGCTGGTGCAGCGCAACTATCAGCTCGCCGGCCAGCGCCATGGCCTGCTGTTCGAGATCCTGAATGGCATGGAGACGATCAAGGCGGTGCGCGCCGAGAGCTGGGCGCAGCGGCTCTGGGAAGGCTATTCGGGCCAGGGCGCGGTGCTGGGCTACAAGACGCGCCGCCTCTCGCAGGTCATGACCCATGTCACCACCATGGTCTACTATCTCTGCCCGGTGGCGACCCTGCTCTTCGGCGTGCATGCGCTGAAGGAGGAGAGCCTCAGCATCGGCGCGCTCTTTGCCGTGGTCATGCTGAACAGCCGCGTGCTGGCGCCGCTCGGCCAGATCACCGGCCTGCTGGCGCGGCTGCGCCAGACGCTGGCGGCGCTTGGCGCGATGGACCGTCTCATGCGGCTGCCGACCGAGCGCGGCGGCGAGCGGAACCTGCTCTATCCCAACAATTTCCGCGGCGCGCTGGAATTCCGCAATGTCGAGTTCGCCTATCGCGGCCGCGACCAGGCGGCGCTCGCCAACGTCTCCTTCCGCATTCGCCCGGGGGAGCGGGTGGCCATCGTCGGGCGCACCGGCTCGGGCAAGAGCACCATCGCGCGGCTCATTCTCAACCTGCACGAACCGGCCAAGGGTTCGGTCCTGGCGGACGAGGTGGATGTGCGCCAGATCGACCCGCAGGCGCTGCGCCGCGCCATCGGCTACGTGCCGCAGGATATTTCGCTGTTCTCCGGCAGCCTGCGCGAGAATATCGCCATCGGCGCGCCCTGGGCCGATCAGGAAGCGGTGCAGACGGCCGCCCGCCTCGCCGGTCTCGATGTCTTCGTCGCCGACAGCGCGGAAGGGCTCGACCGGCGCGTCGCGGAACGGGGCGAGGGGCTGTCGGGTGGCCAGCGCCAGGCGGTCTGCCTTGCCCGCGCGCTGCTGCTCGATCCGCGCATCCTGGTGATGGACGAGCCCACCAGCATGATGGATCAGGCGGGCGAGGCGTTGCTGATCCGCAATCTCTCGCAGTTCCTCGCCAATCGCACGCTGGTCCTGATCACCCATCGCATGTCGATGCTGGCCCTTGTGGAGCGCGTCATCGTGATGGAAGGCGGGCGCGTCGTCGCCGACGGACCGCGCGAGCGCATCGTCCAGCAGATGCGCGAGCCGGCGCAGGCGGGGGCGTGACATGGGACCCACGCCAGGTGCGCGCATCGATCCGCATGCCGACCTGCTGACCTGGGACCAGATCCTGGCGCGGCCCAGGCTCGCCACGCGACTGTTCCTGCCGCTCTGCCTGCTCTGCATCGCGCTGTTCCTGGTCTGGGCCGATGGCGCGGAGCTGGACCAAGTGGCGCGCGGTTCGGGCCGCGTCATCCCGTCGAGCCAGCTCCAGGTGGTGCAGAATCTCGAGGGCGGCATTCTTTCCGAGATTCTGGTGCGCGAGGGCCAGCGCGTCACCCGCGGGCAGGTGCTGGTGCGTATCGACGATACCGGCTTTGCCTCATCCTATCGCGAGCAGCGCGTCCGCTATCTCGGCCATCTGGCTGCGATCGCCCGTCTCGAGGCGGAGGCGTCGGGCCGGGCGCCACGCTTTCCGCCGGAGGTGCTGGCGGAGCCGAGCCTCGCCGAGCGGGAGCTCGAACTGTTCCGCAGCCGGCAATCCTCGGTCCAGTCCGCCGTCTCGGCGCTGCGCCAGCAAGCGGAACAGCGCCAGCGCGAGGTGGCGGAACTCGAGAACCGCGCCCAGGCGCTGGAACGTTCCGTTGCGCTGGCGCGCGAGGAACTGAAGCTGATCGAGCCGCTTTTCACGCAGGGCGCAGCCTCCAAGGTCGAGGTGCTGCGCCTGCAGCGGGAGGTCAACGACATGGCGGGCAACCTGCAATCGACCCGCCTCATGGTCGGCAAGGCGCAGGCCGGCTTCCGCGAGGCCGAACAGCGCGTCGCCGAGAAGCTCGCCGCCTATCGCGCCGAGAGCCTGGCGCAGCTTTCGGAGAACCGCGTCAAGCTGCGCTCGCTCGAGGAGACGAAGGCGGCGGCGGAAGATCGCGTCAACCGGACCGAGGTTCGCGCGCCGCTCGATGGCATCGTCAAGCGCATCCGCATCACCACGCTCGGCGGTGTCATCAAGCCCGGTCAGGACATTCTCGAGATCGTGCCGAGCGACGAGGCGCTGCTGATCGAGGCCAAGGTCTCGCCCGCCGACATCGCCCATATCCATCCCGGACAGGAAGTGGTGGTGAAGCTTACCGCCTTCGATTACGCGATCTATGGTGGATTGCCGGGCGTGATCGAGCAGGTCGGCGCCGATTCCATCGTCGACGACAAGGGCAACATCACCTATCAGGTGCTGATCCGCACGCTCGAGACGCGTCTTTCACGCCGCGGCCAGACCATCGACATCATTCCCGGCATGGTGGCCGAGGTCGATATCCTCACCGGCAAGCGCACCATCCTGCAATATCTGCTGCGGCCGGTGAACCGCATGCGCGACTACGGCCTGCGCGAACGCTGAGGCTCGCGAGAGAAATGAGCCGGAGATGTCGCACGGCAAGTGCGACGGCGAAAAATTCCGAATCGCCGGCTGCCTCTGATCCGCGTCCGTCCGCGCCGCGTAAGACCCCGCGTGATCGGCCGATCCACTGAATTTCATCCAAGCCAATCAAGCCGGAGAACAGCAACATGAAATCCATTCGCGCGCTTGCGCTCGCTTCCAGCATCGCCATGACCTTCGCCGCCGGCAATGCCTTCGCCGCCGCCGATATCGTCGATACGGCGGTGGGTGCGGGCAAGTTCACGACCCTCGTCGCCGCGGTGCAGGCGGCGGGGCTGGTCGAGACCTTGAAGGGCACTGGCCCCTTCACGGTCTTCGCGCCGACCGACGAGGCGTTCGCCAAGCTGCCGGCCGGCACGGTGGAGAACCTGCTCAAGCCGGAGAACAAGGCAAAGCTCGTCGCAGTGCTCACCTACCATGTGGTGCCGGGCAAGGTGATGTCCGGCGACCTCGCCGGCAAGAACATCGAGGCGAAGACCGTGCAGGGCCAGGCCGTGCGCATCGACGCCACCATGGGCGGCGTCAAGGTGGACGAGGCGCGCGTGACCGGCGCCGATGTCGTCGCCTCGAACGGCGTCATCCACGTCATCGATACCGTCATCCTGCCGAAGGCGGAGTAACGGGAGGGCCGCCGCGACGCGCCTCTTCAGGGGGCTGCGTCGCGGCAACTTCGCCATGCCGCTCTATTGACAGTGCCGCGAAGCGGGCAGAGACTTCCCGCGCCGTGATCCGGGTAGCTTCAAGATCAGGGCTCATCTGTGCTGTCGGGCGCTTCGGCGCCGAAGGGGGGCTGCATGGT
>JAHCJR010000067.1 GCA_026126165.1 Alphaproteobacteria bacterium | reverse complement strand
AGCCGAGCCAGACGTGACGGGAAAGATGCGCAGTGGCCAGAAGCGCCGCGCCATAGAAGGCGAAGCCGACGCCGGGTATGATGTTGGGCGCGTTATAATCCTGCTCAAGCAGCATGCGCGCGATCGCGCCCAGAGCCACCATGAAGAGGCCCGCCCCGGCCGCGCTCCAGATACGGCGTTCGGCCTGCACGCCGATCGAGGCGAGGCCAGGCAGGGTGCACACCCGCCGGCGTAGTAGGAACCCGCCGATCGTGGAGAGGATCCCGAATGCGCCCCAGAGCAGGGCGAAGGCGGGTCCGTTGCCTTCGGGCGGGGCGCTTATCATCAGGTAGCCGTGGATGGCGAAGGCGCCGGCCGTCAGCAATCCCCAGAAAATGCAATGCGCTCCGCCGAGCAGAGGCGCCTCACGCCCTTCTTCGGCCAAGGTGCGCACAAAGGCCAGATCGGCCTGCAATTCGTCACGCGTCATCACGCAGCTCCAATATCAACTTTACAATACAAAGTGCTTTAATGGGGGGTGAATGTCAAGCCCCGCGCGGCTGGGCGGGGCGGGGCGAGCGGGGCGGCATGACGATCGGGAGGCAGGGCGCGGGCGGCGCTAGCAACAGCGGCGATAATAGCGGCGGGACAGACGGCGACGTTCAAAGCAAGAGCGCGGGCAATGGAGGCGCGGTGAACGCATGCGATCCGATCTGTGCTGAAGCCCTGGAATGAGAAGTTGAGACGAAAGCGGAAGGCTGAACGGAGAAGGGGGACGCCGCAGCGTCCCCCTTTCCTTTTCGCTTACCTCGCGACCGGCGGAGCAGCGACCTTCTTGGCGCGGCGGACGGTCTTGCGAGCCGTCTTGCGGGCCTTCTTCGGCGCAGCCTTCTTCGCCTTGCGGGCGGTCTTCTTCGCGGTCTTGCGGACGGTCTTCTTCGCAGCCTTGCGAACCGTTTTCTTGGCGGGCTTCTTCGCCGCCTTCTTGGCCGTCTTCTTGGCCGATTTCTTCGCAGTCGCTTTAGCCATTTCGGCGCTCCTTAGCGATGGTTTCGTTGTGCGATCGAGGCCACGTGTCGCATTGAATAGGCCGGCTCTCGACCGTTACGGCCGCTCTTGCGAATCAGCCGTGCAACCAAATTCTGTTTTCGCCATAAGTCTGTCAAGAAAAAATACAAGATCGAGACCGAGTCACATTGCTTTTCGCAATATGTTGTCGCAGCCACAACACGATGTGGATGACAGCGATGTCATCCACTAACGAGGTCTTAATGCGCCGCGACTCCGGCGAGCGTGCGCGCGAACTCGTCCGGATCGAAGGTCCGCAGATCGTCGATGCCTTCGCCGACACCGATCGCATGCACCGGCAGGCCGTGTCGATCGGCGAGCGCGACGAGAATGCCGCCGCGCGCCGTGCCGTCGAGCTTGGTCATGATCAGCCCGCTGACCTGACAGACCTCTCGGAAGACTTCGACCTGCGACAGCGCGTTCTGCCCGGTGGTGGCGTCGAGCACGAGCAGTGTGGAATGCGGCGCGCCGGGATCGAGCTTCTTCAGAACGCGGCCGATCTTCTCAAGTTCCGCCATCAGGTGGGACTTGTTCTGCAGTCGCCCGGCCGTGTCGATCAGGAGCACATCGCAACCGGCCGCGCGTGCCTGCTGGAGCGCATCGAAGGCGAGACCGGCGGCGTCGGCCCCCGCCTTGCCGGCGATCACCGGCACGCCGACCCGTCCGCCCCAGACCTGGAGCTGCTCGATCGCCGCGGCGCGGAAAGTGTCGCCGGCGGCAAGCATCACCCGCAGCCCCTGGCCCTTCAAATCATTGGCGAATTTGCCGATCGTCGTGGTCTTGCCGGAGCCGTTCACGCCGACCACCAGCACCACGTGCGGCCGCAGGGCCGGGTCGGGGACGAAGGGGCGGGCGACCGGGCGCAAACGTCGCGCGATCTCCTCCGCCAGCGCGGCCTTCACCTCTTCGCCACTCACTTCCCGGTCGAAGCGGGTGCGACGGAGATGCTCGACAACCTCGCCGGCGACGCCGATGCCGAGGTCGGCGCCGATCAGCAGCTCCTCCAGCTCCTCGAGGGCCGCATCGTCGAGTCGCCGCTTGGTGAAGATGCCCGAAATGCCATCGGCGAGCGCCGAAGCCGATCTCTTCAGTCCGGACTTGAGGCGCTGCAGCCAGCCGCCCTGGGAGGCATCCTTCATGCCGCCGCCCGGCCCAGCAGCTTGCCGTCCTCGATCCTGTCGATATGCACGCGCACGATCCGGCCGGCCTCCGTGGCGTCGGGGATGGTCACCGGCGCGAAATCCTCCGCATGGCCGAAGCCGGGCTCCTCGATCAGCACCTCGGCAAGGCTGCCGATCCGCGACTCCATCCAGCGGCGCGCCTGAGCCTCGCCGCGCCCGCGCAAGCGCTCCGCCCGTTCTTTCGCGACCGCGCGCGGCACCTGCGGCATGCGCGCGGCCGGCGTCCCCGGGCGGGGCGAGTAGGGGAAGACATGCAGCCAGGCGAGGTCGCATTCCTCGACAAGCCGCACGCTGTTCTCGTGCATCGGCGGATCCTCGGTCGGGAATCCCGCGATCATGTCGGCGCCGAAGGCGACTTCCGGGCGGGCCGCACGGATGCGGCGGCAGAGCCCGATCACGTCGGCGCGCAGGTGCCGCCGCTTCATGCGCTTGAGCACCATGTCGTCGCCGGACTGCACGGAGAGGTGCAGATGCGGCATCAGCCGGGGTTCCTCCACGATCTGGCGGAACAGCTCGTCGTCGATCTCGACCGGGTCGAGAGAGGAAAGGCGCAGCCGACGCAGTTCGGGCACCAGCGCGAGCAGGCGTCGGACAAGTTGGCCCAGCGTCGGCCGCCCTGGCAGGTCGGCGCCGTAGGAAGTGAGGTCGACGCCGGTCAGCACCAGTTCCTCGTAGCCGTTCGCGACCAGTCGCCGCGCCTGCTCGACGACGATGCCGAGCGGCACGGAGCGGCTGTTCCCGCGGCCGAAGGGGATGATGCAGAAAGTGCAGCGGTGATCGCAGCCCTGCTGGACTTCGAGGAAGGCGCGGGCGCGTCCGGCGAAGCCCTCGATCAGATGTCCGGCGGTCTCGCGCACGGTCATGATGTCCCGCACCTGGATCCGTTCGGCGTCCGCCGCCAGGCTGTCGGGGTGCAGCTTCTCGAGATTGCCGATCACCTGGTCGACCTCGGGCATGGCCGCCCAGGCGGAAGGCGCCACCTGCACGGCGCAGCCGGTAACGATGATCCGCGCCTCGGGATGTCGCCTGCGGGCACGGCGGATCGCCTGGCGTGCCTGCCGCTCCGCCTCCGCGGTCACCGCGCAGGTATTGACGATCACCGCGCCCTCGAGCCCGGCCGCGCGCGCATTGGCGCGCATCACCTCCGACTCGTAGGCGTTGAGGCGGCAGCCGAAAGTGATGATCTCGGTCTCTGCCACTGTCTCAGCCGCCGAGGAGGGAGGGGTCGATCTCGCCGCGGAAGCTCTCCGCGGTCGGGCCGGTCATGACCACATGTCCGTCCTTCCGCCAGTCGAGCCGGAGCGTTCCGCCATCGAGCCGGATCTCGGTCTCGCCCTGCACCAGCGCGCGCCGGCGCGCCGCGACCAGGGTGGCGCAGGCCGCCGTGCCGCAAGCCTTGGTGATGCCGACACCGCGCTCCCACACCCGCAGCCGGATGCGCGCGGGGCCGGTCAGCTCTGCCACGCTGACATTGACCCGGGCCGGGAAGAGTGGATCGTGCTCGATCTTCGGGCCAAGCTCCCCAAGCGCCACCTCTTCCGCGTCCGGCACGAAGAAGACGACATGCGGGTTGCCGATATTGACCGCGACGGGATCGCGCAGCGGCCCCAGCGCAAAGTCCAGGTGCAGCGTGTCCATCTGGCGCGCGAGCGGAATCTCGCGCCAGTCCAGCCGGGGGATGCCCATGTCGACCGCCACCAGCCCCTCGCCGGCATCGCGGCTGACCAGCACGCCGGCCGAAGTTTCGATGGCCACTTCCTCCGCCTGCTTCTCCCGCATGAGCCAGCGTGCGACGCACCTGGTTGCATTGCCGCAGGCCTCGACCTCGCCGCCATCGGCATTGTGAATCCGCATGAACGCCTCGGCGCGGGCCGACGGCTCCACGGTGATAAGCTGGTCGCAGCCGACGCCGAACCGCCGGTCGGCGATGGCGCGGATCTGCGCGGCGCTCAGCGCGACCGGGGCATGGCGCGCGTCGAGCACGACGAAATCGTTGCCCAGACCATGCATCTTGATGAAATGCTGCTTCATGGCGCCGTTTTATATGGCGTGCCTTCGCGCCCCGTCCAATGCTTTCGCCCGGCCCGTTGCCGCCTCTAGGAAAAACACCCTAGAATCGCCGATCCAGTCAACCGGAATGTCATGCCCTCGCCTGCCGCACGCACCCTGCTTCGCTTCTTGTCCCCCGGCCTGGCGCTGCTGGTGCCGACCGGCTTCCGCCTGTTGGGTCTGGCCAATCCCTTTCTCACGCCCTGGAATGCCCCGACCCTGCTGGGCGCATCCCTCGACATCACCCTTCCGCCGCAGGCGATCCGGCGCAAGCTGCCGCATGGCCGGCCCGCCGGCTGGCCGGGACGCTTCCTGTTCGCCGACGATTGGGACAGGCGGGCGAGTGAAGAGCCGATCATGCGCGCCTGTGACTACATGGCCGACCTCATGGCGTGTTCCGACGATCTCACGCGCTCGCTTGTCTTTCGCGAGATGATGGAACGGGTCGCGGCTGGCCGGCCGCTGGTCAAGGCCGGCGTGGTCATCGGCGATGCGGCGCAGGCGCTGCGTCACTGTGAGGATTATCTGTGCACCGGTCTCAGTCTGCGGGCGCAGGGCTACCGTGCCGAAATGGCGCCCGATGCGATCGAGGTGGCGGTGGCACGCGATGGCGAAATCCTGCATCTGCGCCAGGGCAACCACCGGCTCGCCCTGGCACAGGTTCTGGGCCTGCCTTCCGTCTGCGTGCGGGTGCGCTTCATGCACCGCGACTTCGCCGCCGCGCGCCTTGCCGGTGCGGGCGGCAGGCCGCTCGCGGCGATTGGCGCGGGCCTACGCCAACTCAGTCGCGCAGCAGTTCGTTGATCGAGGTCTTCTTGCGGGTCGAGGCATCGACCCGCTTGACGATCACGGCGCAATAGAGGCCGGGGCCGGGCTGTCCGTCCGCCATGGGCCGGCCCGGCAGGGAGCCGGGGACGACCACCGAATAGGCCGGCACGCGCCCATAATGGGTCTGGCCGGTGGCGCGATCGACAATCTTGGTGGAGGCGCCGATAAAGACGCCCATGGAGAGGACGGAACCCTGCTCCACCACGACGCCCTCGACCACTTCCGAGCGGGCGCCGATAAAACAATCATCCTCGATGATGACCGGTCCCGCCTGCAGCGGCTCGAGCACGCCGCCAATCCCCGCACCGCCGGAGATGTGACAGTTCTTGCCGATCTGGGCGCACGATCCGACCGTCGCCCAGGTATCGACCATGGTCCCGGAATCGACGAAGGCGCCGAGATTGACGAAGGAAGGCATCAGCACGACGCCGGGCGCCACATGGGCGGAATGGCGCACGATGGCCCCGGGAACCGCCCGGAAACCGGCCTCGCGGAAGCGCGCTGCGTCCCAGCCGGCGAACTTCGAGGGCACCTTGTCGAACCAGGGCGCCCCACCGGGGCCGCCGCCGATGATCTCGTTGTCGTAGAGCCGGAAGGAGAGCAGAACCGCCTTCTTCAGCCACTGATTGACGACCCAGCCGCCCGCGCCTTTCTCGGCCACGCGATAGGCGCCGCGATCGAGGCCATCCAGCGCCGCATCGACCGCCTCTCGGACCTCGCCTTTGGTTGAGCTGCTGATCTGGTCGCGGGCCTCCCAGGCCCGATCGATGACGGACTGTAGCGCTTCCTTGGACATGCGGGGCATCCTTCGCGACGGCGGGAATCTGCAATGGGATGGGCAGAGTAGCCGCGCCGCCGGGCCTGTCAATTGCCGTGCATGGGCAGGCTCGCCAGCCAGGCGGGCAGGTCGTCCACCACGTGATGGATATGCACCGCTCCTTCCGCCTCCTGCCGGCGTTCGGCCTCCGGCAGCCAGACCGTGGTCATGCCGAGCGCATGGGCCGGCAGCAGGTTGCGCGCCATGTCCTCCACCATGACAGCCGTCTGCGGGCGCACGGCATGCAGGCGGCAGAGGCGCTCGTAGCTCG
This sequence comes from Alphaproteobacteria bacterium, assembly GCA_026126165.1. GTDB lineage: Bacteria > Pseudomonadota > Alphaproteobacteria > Ferrovibrionales > Ferrovibrionaceae > JAHCJQ01. Next base: position 14,698 of record JAHCJR010000067.1, on the reverse strand, counting down.
CGGCATCGGGCTTGGGCACGAACCCGGCGGCGGCGATGTCGTAGATGGCGGCGAAATGCCGGGCGATGCCGAGCCGCTCCATGACCCGTTCGGCATGGCTGACCGAGCCGTTGGTGAAGACGATCTTGCGCGCCGGCAGCGCCGCCAGTGCCCGGTCCAGTTCCGGAGCGGGCTCCAGCGCGTCGAGCCTGATATCATGGACATAGGCGAGGAACGCGCGCGGATCGAGCCCGTGTTCGCTCATCAGGCCGCGCAGCGTGGTGCCGTGCCGGCGCGAATAGTCTTTCTGGCGCCGGCCCGCCTCTGCGAGGTCGACCGCGAGCATGTCGGCAATGAACTGGCGCATGCGCAGCTCGATCTCGGCGAACAGGTTGCAGCGCGCCGGATAGAGGGTGTTGTCCAGGTCGAAGAGCCAGGTTTCGGCCTCCGCCAGGCGCCGGTCGGTGGTCGGTGACATGGCGTCAATCTAGCCTTCCAGACCGCGACCGCAAGCCCCGCTTAATGCCTTCTTAACCGGGCATTGGCAGTCTTCGTCCCTGGAACGCTGCGTGGGCCGGGTGCCGCTTGCGGCGTCGCCCCGGAGTGCTTCGCATGAACCTTCCAGCCTGTCTCGAAAGCGGGACCTTCGGACTGTCGGCCACGCATCTGTTGCGGTCGCATCCGGGGCCGGCGCTCCTGGTGCGTGGCGCATCGGTGCTGGAATCGAACGGTCTCGCCCAGCCGATCGCATCGGCGATTACCGAAGGCGCGCCGGAGAACCTGACCCGGGCGATCGCCGATACCGCGCGCGATCGCGGCACGCGCCAGGTGCGGGTGCTGCTGAGCGAGCGCGACGGAGGCGCGGCGCACGATCTGACCGTGCTGGCCTTGAACACGCCGGCCGATACCGTGCTGATCCTCGGGCGCGAGGTGACGCTGGAGCGCAACCTGACCCAGGCGCTGCTCGCCTCGCGCGAGCTTTTCAAGGACCTGGTGAATTGCTCGTCCGATTTCGCCTGGGAGACCGGCGCTGATGGACGCTTCCGTTTCGTCTCGCCCAAGGGTGCGCTGGGGCACGCCGCGGCGGAACTGGTCGGTCGACCGGCAAGCGAGTTCCTTTCCGACCCGAACGGGCCGATGCCGTTCGAGACCGACATCCCGCTCGAGGGGGTCGAGGTCCGGCTACGCAACCGGCATGGCGAGGAACTCTGCTTCGAGGCCTGCGCCATTCCGGTCATCGGGCGTCATGGCACGCGAATCGCGGTGCGCGGGGTCTGCCGCGACGTCACCGCCGCGCGCGAACGCGAGGCGGAACTCGCGCGCGCCCATGCGCTGCTCGAGAGGCAATCACGCGCCGACGATCTGACCGGCCTGCTCAACCGCCGGGCTTTCATCGAGGATGTGCGCCGGCGCATGAGCCACGTCGCGCGCCATGGTCGCGAAGCAGTGCTGATGTTCGTCGATCTCGACAACTTCAAGTCCATCAACGACCATCTCGGGCATCAGAAGGGCGACGAGGCGCTCTGCCATTTTGCCGAAGCGCTGGAGCGGACTTCGCGCGCCGGCGATATCGTCGCCCGGCTCGGGGGCGATGAGTTCGTGCTGTGGCTTGAGGATACCGGCGAAAGCGGCGCGCGCGTCAAGGCGCAGAACCTCGCGCGGCTGGCGACCGAACTCGGCGAGCGGTTCCCGACGCCGGGCCGGCCGATCGGCCTCTCGGTCGGCATCGTCGTGACTGGCGGCCATGACAAGATCGAAACGCTGATCGAACGGGCCGACGAGGCCATGTATGGCGTCAAGCGGTCGGGCAAGGGCGACTGCGCCGTGACCAGGGCGGCATGACCCGGGGGGGCCGATGCTATCCAGAATGTTCCGTGGCAAGGTGACCAGAGTCGAGCCGCTCGACTACGAGGACGCCAAGAATCTGATCCAGGATCCGGATCCGGATATCCGCCGCGCCGTGGCACGGCGCCAGGATGTGCGCCCGGAGATCCTCTACTATCTTGCCGAGGACAAGGAACCACTTGTCCGGCGCGAGATCGCGGCCAATCCCGCGGCGCCCCTGCAGGCGGATCTGCTGCTGGCAAGCGACGAGGATGACGAGGTCCGCTACGAACTGGCGCGCAAGATCGGACGCTTGCTGCCCAACCTGTCGCGGGTCGAGACGACGCGCCTGCGCGAACTGACCATCGAGACGCTGGAGACCCTGGCCAGCGATGCGCTGCCCCGGGTGCGTGCGGAACTGGCCGAGGTCATCAAGACCTCCCGCCTCGTGCCGCGCGAACTCGTGCTGCGCCTGGCGCGCGATATCGAGGAGATCGTCTCCGCCCCGGTTCTCGAATACTCGCCGCTGCTTAGCGAACACGACCTACTCGAGATCATCCGAAGCGGTATCGGACCGGGGGCCCTCACCGCCATCGCGCGCCGCTCGGAGGTGAGCGAGAATGTCGCCGACGCCCTGGCGACGACCCGCGACATTGCGGCCGTGGCGGCCCTTCTCGGCAATCCGTCGGCGCAGATCCGCGAAGAGACGCTCGACATGATCGCCGACCAGGCGGAGGGCATCGAGGCTTGGCACCAGCCGCTGGCCAGCCGTCCGGAGATCTCGGTACGCGCCATGCGCCGCATCAGCCAGTTCGTGGCCTCGTCGATACTCGCCACGCTCGCCTCCCGTCATGGCCTGCCCGAGGATATCGCGGACGAGCTGCGTCGGGCCGTCGGCCGGCGCATGGAAAGCGAAGGCAAGGTGCAGGACGTGCTGCCCTCCCGCAAGACCGCGGTCGAGCGTGTGGCCGACGCGGTTCGCGAAGGCCGGCTCGACGATGCGCTGCTTTGCGATGCCATCGAGGCCGGCGACAGGGCTTTCGTCCATCAGGCTCTTGCGGTGGCCTCGGGCCTCGGCCCCGAGACGGTGCAGAAGATCTGCGAGAGCCGTGCGCCCAAGGCCATTGCCGCCCTGGCCTGGAAAGCCGGTTTCAGCATGCGGACGGCCATTCGCCTGCAGGTGCGCGTCGCCGGCGTGCCGCCGCAATCGGTGCTCTATGCCCGTCAGGGGATTCACTACCCCATGAGCGAGGAAGAGCTGCAATGGCAGATCGATTATTTCATCCGTTAGATCGGACTACTGCTCGAAATCGCCATTGCGGCGCGTGATCATCGTGCCGATGCCATGCTCGGTAAAAATCTCGAGCAGGAGCGCATGCGCGATCCGGCCATCGAGGATATGTGCGTCGCTCACGCCTCCGCGCAGCGCGTCGAGGCAGGTCTCGATCTTCGGGATCATGCCGCCCGAGATGGTTCCGTCGCCAAGCAGCACATAGGCATCCTTCGGCGTCAGGGTGGCGATCAGCTTCTTCTCCCTGTCCAGCACGCCGGCCACATCCGTCAGCATGATCAGCTTGCTGGCCCCGACCGCCGCCGCCACGGCGCCGGCCGCGGTGTCGGCGTTGATGTTGTAGGTCTCGCCGTCGCTGCCCACGCCGATCGGCGCGATCACCGGAATGATCCGGGAACCGGCAAGCGAGTGCAGGATCTCGGGATTGACGCGGGAGGGCTCGCCGACGAAGCCGAGATCGAGCAGCCGCTCGATGTTGGAGCCGGGATCCTTCTTGGCGCGGCGCAGCTTGCGCGCCTCGATCAGCCGGCCATCCTTGCCGGACAGGCCGATCGCGGTGCCGCCGCTGCGGTTGATCGCCGAGACGATCTGCTTGTTGATCGAGCCGGAAAGCACCATCTCGACGATCTCGACCGTTTCCTTGTCGGTGACGCGGAGCCCGTCGATGAAGGCGCTCTTGATCTTGAGCCGTTCCAGCATGGCGCCGATCTGCGGCCCGCCGCCATGCACCACCACGGGGTTGATGCCGACCTGCTTGATCAGGACGATGTCGCGGGCGAACTGCTCGGCCAATTCCTCCTCGCCCATGGCATGTCCGCCATACTTGATGACGAAGGTCTGGCCGGCGAAACGGCGCATGTAGGGCAGGGCTTCGGACAAGGTGCGGGCGGTCAGCATCGTCTGCTCCGCCGGGGCCAGTGGGGCGCTGGTCTTCTTGTCGCTCATCTCTGTCGCTTTCGGCTCGGGAACGTGGCGGGAAGGTATCGCAATCAGCCGGGCAGGGCCAGCGCGGCGAGGGCGGCGCGCAACTCCGCCATGCCCGCGCCGGTCTCGGCAGAGGTGAGGATGACGTCCGGATGCGCGGCCGGATGGCGGGCAAGCGTCCGCCTGGTCTCGTCGGCCACCGCGGCGAGGGCGGCCGGCTTCTGTTTGTCGATCTTGGTCAGCACCGCCTGGTAGACCACCGCCGCCCTGTCGAGCAGCTTTATGGCCGCGATGTCGTTTTCCTTGATGCCGTGCCGCGCGTCGATCAGCAGGCAGACCCGGAGCAGTCCGGGGCGGCCGCGCAGGTAATCCATGACCAGCTCCGTCCAGCGCGCGACATCGGCTTTTGGCGCCTTCGCATAGCCATAGCCCGGCAGGTCGACCAGCATCAGCCGGCCGGCGAGGCGGAAAAAATTGAGCTGCTGGGTCCGCCCCGGCGTCGAAGAGGCGCGCGCCAGCGCGTGCCGTCCGGTGAGCGCATTGATCAGGCTCGACTTGCCCACGTTGGAACGGCCGGCGAAGGCCACCTCGGGGAGTTCGGCCGGTGGCAGGGCGGCCAGACTGGTCTGCGAATAGACGAATTCGCAGGGTCCGGCGAAGAGCAGCCGTCCGGCCTCGAGCGCGGCGGCCTCTTCGTTCCCGCTCACGCCTTCCGCTTCTCCATGCGCTTCATGATGAACCATTGCTGCGCCATGGAGAGGACGTTGTTCCAGGTCCAGTAGATCACCAGTCCGGCCGGGAAGGTGCCGAGCATGAAGGTGAACATGATCGGCATGAGCATGAAGATCTTGGCCTGGATCGGGTCGGGCGGCTGCGGGTTCAGGCGCATCTGCAACCACATCGAAAGGCCCATCAGGATCGGCCAGACGCCGATGGAGAGGAAGGCGATCGGCCCCAGTCCCGGAACCTCGTAGGGGAGCAGTCCGAACAGGTTCATCCAGCTCGTCGGATCGGGCGCCGAGAGATCGCGGATCCAGCCATAGAACGGCGCATGGCGCATTTCGATGGTGACGAAGAGCACCTTGTAGAGGGCGAAGAAGACCGGGATCTGCAGCAGGATCGGCAGGCAGCCCGATGCCGGATTGACCTTCTCGCGCCGATAGAGATCCATCATTTCCTGGTTGAGCTTCGCACGGTCGTCGCCATAACGCTCCCGCAGCTCCATCATCTTGGGCTGCAGCTTCTTCATGGCGCTCATCGCCACGTAGGATTTGTAGGCGAGCGGCAGGAACAGCATCTTGATGATGACCGTCAGGCCGAGGATCGCCAGGCCGAAGTTTCCGAGCAGCTTGTAGAGATAGGCGATGGCGTGAAAGATCGGCTTGGTCAGGAAGTAGAACCATCCCCAGTCGATCGACAGGTCGAACCGGCGGATGTCGTAGTTGGCCTCATAGGCGTCGATCAGGCTCGTCTCCTTGGCGCCGGCGAAGAGCCGCGCCCGGGTCTCGACCGATGCGCCGGGCGCCACCACCATCCCTTCGCCGAGAAAATCCACCTGGTAGCGGTTCTCGTTCGCGCCGGCCAGGGTATGGGCGAAGCTCGCCTGCACCGGCTGCTTCTGGTCCGGGACGAGCGCGGCGAGCCAGTACTTGTCGGTGATGCCGATCCAGCCGCCGGTGCTTTCCTGGGTCAGGCGGCCTTTCTCGCGCAGGTCCGAATAGCTGTGTTCGATCAGCTTGTCCTGCAGCACGGCGAGCGGGCCTTCATGCAGGATATAGAAGCCGAGGGTCGTCGGCGTGCCGTGGCGCGAGATCAGGCCGTAGGGGAAGAGCGTGACCGGCGCGCCGGATTCGTTCTTCACGCGTTGTGTCACGGTGAAAAGGTAATTCTCGTCGATGGCGATGATGCGCTGGAAGGTGAGGCCCTCGCCATTGTTCCAGCTCAGCGTGACCGGCTCGCCCGCCTTGAGCGCCGGACGGTCGGCGGTCCAGTCGGCGTCGGCGCCGGGCAGGCGGATGCTGGCGCCGGGAACCGTCGTCCAGCCGAACTCCGCGTAGTAGGGCGAGGGGCCGCCGGCCGGCGAGAAGAGCACGATTTCCGGGCTGCCTGGCCTAGTGTCGACGCGATAGTCGGCAAGCGTGATGTCGTCGATGCGTCCGCCGCGCAGCGAGATCGATCCATGCACGCGCTTGCCGTCGATCTTCAGCCGGGGCGCGGCGGCGATCGCGCCCTCGCGCGTCGGCGCGGCCGCCTGCGCCGGCGCGGCCTGGCCCGCCTGGGGCACGGCACCCCCGCCGGGCTGGGGACCCGGCGCGGCGGTTTCGGCGCCGGGCGTCGCCGGTTGCTGCTGCTGCATCTGTTCCTGGCGCTTCAGGGCCGCCTGACGTGCCTCTTCGCGCGGCAGCTCGTAGAAGAGCTGGAAGCCCATCAGGATCGCGACGGACGCGATGATGGCGAGGAACAGGTTCTTCTGGTCGGACATCTGGCGGCTTTCGCAGTTCGGCCGGCTAGCTTGAGCCGTGCGCGCAGTCGGGGGAATGACGATGGCGCTCCGCGGGCGGTACCGGATCGTAACCGGAGCCACCCCATGGATTGCAGCGAAGGAGGCGACGGAGACCGAGCCAGCCGCCGCGCAACAGGCCGTGCCTCTCGATTGCCTCGATGGCGTAGTGCGAACAGCTCGGCGCATAGCGGCAATTGACGCCGAGCAGCGGCGACAGGAAGTACTGGTAGCCGCGGATCAGGGCGCGCGCGAGAAGGCCGAGCGGATTCATGACGTGGGCTCCCCGTCGGTGGCGCGCGGCGCGCCGGCCGCGCGTTCCAGCCGCGCGCCCACCTTGCGCAGGCCGAGCGCGATATCGCCTTTGAGTTCCTCGAAGTCCCGCGCCAGGGTCGCTTCGCGGCAGATCAGCACATAATCCGTGTCCGGACGGCCCGCTTCCGCGAGGACCAGCCGCGCCGCTTCCCTCAGGCGCCTGCGCGCGCGATTGCGCGCGACGGCATTGCCCACCTTGCGGCTTGCGGTGAAACCGAGACGGATTTCCGCCTCGGCTTTCGCCGTATCGGGCATGGGCGCGGCCTGCAGCACGAGACCAGGCATGGCCTGCCGGACGCGCGTTCCGGCGACGCGGAGAAAATCCGCGCGCTGCCGGAGCCGGCCCAGCCGGGGCCGCATCCGCTCTTCAGGCCGACAGCTTCTTGCGGCCGTGGGCACGACGGCGGGCAAGGACATTGCGACCGCCGACGGTCGCCATGCGGGCGCGGAAGCCGTGCCGGCGCTTGCGCACGAGCTTGCTCGGTTGGTAGGTCCGTTTCACCGCTTAACTCCGTGGCTTTTGGGCCGGGGCCCGAAGATCGGGCCGCGCCGGCGGGACGAAAATCGCAGCGAGGCCCGGTGTATAAGGGGCCGTGCCCAGTTAGTCAACCCGGACCGCTGGCGGGTCCGGATCAAGCATGCTTGATTTGCCCGCATCGTCCGGGGCGGCTAGGGATATCGGACATATCACCTCGGGGAAGATCATGCTCTCGCTCCTCCGCCTTTTCTGCGCGATTCTGGCCCTGGCGCCGGCCCATTCCACGGCCATGGCGGCCCCCAGGGCCGAGCTTTGGCCGCGCTTCGAGCGTCACAGCCCGGGTAGTTCCGAGGCGGTCGACCATTCTCTCTGGGACAGAATTCTCAAATCCTATCTGCGGCCTGGCGGCGACGGGGTCAACCGCTTCGATTATGGCCGTGTTTCGTCCGGGGATCGGGGGCTGCTCGACTCATATATAGATGGACTGAGCCGGACCGACATCGACGGTCTGGACCGGCCGGAGCAGCTTGCCTTCTGGATCAACCTCTACAACGCCCTGACCGTGAAGTTGGTTCTCGACCGCTATCCGGTCGCCTCAATTCGGGACATCAATATTTCTCCGGGTCTGTTCAGCCGGGGCCCTTGGGGCCGCAAGCTGGTTCGGCTCGGCGGGGAGGAACTGAGCCTCGACGATATCGAGCATCGGATCCTGCGCCCGGTCTGGCGCGACCCGCGCATCCACTATGCCGTCAACTGCGCGTCCGTCGGCTGTCCGAACCTGCGCGAGGAGGCCTATCGCGCCGCCCGTATCGATGCGCAGCTCGACGAGCAGGCCCGCGCCTTCGTCAATCACCCGCGCGGCATGCAGCTCGATGGCGGCCGGCTCGTGGTCTCCTCGATCTATGTATGGTTCCAGGAGGATTTCGGCGGCACGGACGCGTCGGTGATCGCCCATCTCAAATCCCATGCGGCGCCCGACCTGGCCGCAAAGCTTGCGGAGGTTGGCAAGATCGACGACCATCGCTACGACTGGACGCTCAACCAGTAGGCGGCCCGCCCCGGCATCCTGCGCTCGTCCGGCTGGGCCCAGCAAGTCCTAAGGGTAGAATTCGCGGCATGGCGGTCGACGCACCGAAGCAACTGCGGGCGATGCAGAGCCTCTCTGCGCGGCTGCTGGTGCTGACGATGGCCTTCGTCATGCTGAGCGAAGTGCTGATCTATCTGCCTTCGATTGCCCGCTTCCGCATGACCTGGCTGGAGCAGCGCCTGGACGAGGCTCATCTGTCGATGCTGGCGCTGATCGAGACCACCGACCCGATGGTCTCGCGCGAACTCCGTCTCAAGCTGCTGGAACAGGTCGGTGCCCACTCGATCGCGCTTCGACTGCCGGCGCGGCGCTACCTGGCGCTATCCGAGGACATGCCGCCGAACATCGACGCCGTGGTGGACCTGACGCGCGACAACGTTCTGCTCGCCATCGCCGACGCGCTGCGCCTGCTCGCGCCCGGACCGATCGAAACGATCCGCGTGATCGGCATGCCGAAGGCGCAGCGGAGCGCGGTGGTCGAACTGGTGCTGCCGGTCAGCCCGCTGCGCACGGCGCTGATCGAGTATTCATGGCGCATACTGACCCTGTCGCTGATCATCTCGGTGGTCACGGCGATGCTCGTCTACATGGCGCTGCGCTGGCTGATCGTGCATCCGATGCAGCGCATCACCGCCAGCATGGTCGGCTTCCGCGAGGCGCCGGAGGATCCGAACCAGCTTCTCATCCCCTCGATGCGGCGCGACGAGGTCGGCATTGCCGAACGGGAACTGGCCGAGATGCAGCGCCAGCTCCGTCAGGCGCTGCGCCAGCGCGCCCGTCTTGCGGCGCTCGGTCTGGCGGTCAGCAAGGTCAACCACGATTTGCGCAACATCCTGGCCACGGCACAGATCGTCTCCGACCGCCTGACCGCATCCGACGATCCGGAGGTCCGGCGGCTGACGCCCCGCCTGATCGACAGCCTGGACCGCGCCATCGCGCTCTGCTCCTCCACGCTGCAATATGGCCGCCTCGACGAACCGCCGCCCAACCGCCTCAAGTTCCGCCTAGCGGGCCTGGTGGACGAGGTCGGCGCCACGGTGGCGATGCCGCATGCGAGCAGCCTGCAATGGCGCAACAACGTGCCGCCCGAACTGGTCGTCAACGCAGATCGCGAGCAGATGTTCCGCGTGCTGCTCAATATCGCGGGCAACGCGGCGCAGGCCATGGGCAATCGCGGCATCATCGAGATCAATGCCCATCAGCTCGCCGGCCGGGTCGAGATCGACGTGCGCGACAACGGGCCCGGACTTCCGCCGCGCGCGCGCGAACACCTGTTCGAGGCTTTCGCCGGCACCAGCCGGCCGGGCGGTTCCGGTCTCGGCCTGCCGATCGCCCGCGACCTGATGCGCGCCCATGGCGGCGATGTCCAGCTCGTCGAGAGCGGACCCGGCGGCACGCAGTTCCGCCTTCTGCTGCCAAGCCAGGGCAGCGACCGGGCGCTGCTGCATTAACCCTGCGCCTTAACGCCGCCTTAAGCCGGCGGGCGTCTGCTGGAAGGCCCAGAGAGCGGCGAGGAGAGCCCGTCATGTCCGGTGTGCGTCTGGCGATCGTGGCGACTTTCGGCCTCTGGCTGTCCGGCTGCGCGTCGTTCGCCTCCATCGCGGTGGAGACGTTCGATGCGAAAATCTCGCAGTTGCGCGATGAACGCTGTCACCTCGCCCATCTGGCGTTCGGCCGTTCCTATTGCCAGTCGAAGCGCATCGATCGGGAGGAAGAGCCGCGACATTGCGTGAAAACCCTGGGCGATGTGGATTGCTACGCCGTCGCGGCGCCCGCTTCTGCGCCGACTTCTGCGACTGCGCCGGCACCGGCACCGGCACCGGCACCGGCCAGCACCCATGCCGTCGCGGCGCCCGAGGCGGCGCCCGCCGAACCGGCCCCCGACCTGCGGCTCACGCCGGCACCGCGCGCGGCGCTGGCACAACGCTGAAATCGTTGCTTCGCCCGGCAATGCGGGTGATGATCGCCCGTGGCTTGGGATCCTGCCCAGTATCTGGCTTTCGCCGATCATCGCCAGCGCCCGGCGATGGACCTGCTCGCCCGCATCCCGCTGCTCAGCCCGCAGACCGTCTATGACCTGGGTTGCGGTCCCGGAACCGTCACCAGGATCCTGCGACGCCGCTGGCCGGAAGCGATCATCATGGGAATCGACGGATCCGCCGCGATGCTCGAGCGCGCCCGGCGCGAGGCCCCCGGCGTCGAATGGATCGAGGGCGACCTGGCAGTTTGGGCACCCCGCCAGCCGGCGGACCTGATCTATTCCAACGCGGCGCTGCACTGGCTCGACGATCACGAGAAACTGTTCGAGCGCCTGATCGGCGAGGTGAGCGCGGGTGGCATCCTCGCCGTCCAGATGCCGCGCAATCATCGCGCCCCCTCCCATGTCGGCATGGCCGAGACCATCGCGGAGGGACCTTGGGCGGAGCGGCTCGCGCGCGTCCGCTCGATCTGTCCGGTGCACGATCCGGCCTACTATTACGATATCCTCGCGCCGCATTGCCGCGAGCTCGACATCTGGGAAAGCGAGTATCTGCACCTGCTCGACGGAGAGCGGCCTGTCGTCGAATGGACCAGCGGCACGGCGCTCAAGCCCTATCTTGCCGCCCTCGACGAGACCGAACGCGCGGATTTTCTGGCGCGATATGCCGGACGGATGGCACGGGCCTATCCGCCGCGACGGGACGGGCGCACGCTATTTCCATTCCGTCGCCTCTTCATCGTCGCGACGCGGGCTTGAGCTTCCATCTGACGGTGAAAGGCTCTAGCCTCGCCTGCGGCAGCGGGAGGTGACATGGTGGCTCGCATCATCACGGTCGCGCAGCAGAAGGGTGGCGCGGGCAAAACCACGCTGGCCATTCATCTGGCGATCCATTGGGCCGAACGCGGCCGCCGCGTGGCGCTGCTCGATATCGACCCGCAGGGCTCGCTCATCGCCTGGTGGCGGGGAAGGCAGGGCGGCGGCGATCTTCCGCTCGACTGCCAGGCCGTGTCGGGCTGGCGGGTGAGCAACGAGATCGAGCGGCTGAAGCGGGCGAACGATATCGTGCTGGTGGACAGCCCGCCGCACGCGGCGACCGAGGCCAAGCTCGCGATCCGCGCCGCCGATCTGGTGCTGATGCCGGTGCAGCTCTCGCCAATGGATTTCTGGGCGACGCGCCCGACCCTGCAGCTCGCGGTGGCGGAGAAGCGGCCGATTCTCATGGTCCTCAACCGCGTCGCGCCCCGCGGCAGCGGCCAGGACCGAATCCGCGCGCAGATCGAGGCGGCGGATCTCCCCGTCGCCCGGGCGAGCCTCGGCAACCGCGCCGCTTTCGCCGCCAGCCTGCTGGAGGGGCGGGGCGTCACGGAGCACGAGCCGGCCTCGAGCGCCGCCCTCGAGATCCGCGCCCTCGCCGACGAACTGGAGGAGCGGCTGGCCGGGATGTGATCCGCGGGGCGGGCCGCGAACGTATGAGTTGAGCGCGCGCCCGTTCGGCGTAGCATGGCGGTGTCGACAACAGCATGGGGGAACGATCATGTCGCGGCAGATCATCGGCATTCTGGCGGCAGCAATCCTGGCGGGTTCGCTTGCGGCCTGCGCCAAGGAGCCACCCAGGCCTGGGCCGAACGCCACGCTTTACGAGCGTCTCGGCGGCAAGCCCGCGATCGAGGCGGTGGTCGACGATTTCCTCGGCAATGTCGCCGCCAACCCGGAGATCAACTTCTTCTTCGCCAACAGCGATATCGGCAAGCTGCGCGGCCATCTGGTGGCCCAGGTCTGCGAAGCCTCCGGCGGTCCCTGCAAGTATACCGGCCGTGACATGCCGACGACGCACAAGGGCATGGCGATCACCGAGCGGCAGTTCAATTCCATGGGCGCCGACATGCAGAAGACCCTGGTCAAGTTCCGCGTGCCCGATCGGGAGCAGAAGGAACTGCTTACCCTTCTTGGCTCCATGCAGAAGGACATCGTCGGCAAATAGGACCTGAGGGTTTGCCCCGGCGTCAGTCGCCGGCTGCCCTGCCCTCGCGCCGCGGATCGGCGCCGCCTTCGAGCCGGTCCGGCCACAGCCGGATCGCCTGCAGGCCGCTGGTCTCGTCGCGGAGCAGGACGCGATGGCCCATCGCGGCGAGCGCGGGTGCCGCCGCCTCGAGCGCGCTGCCCCGCTCAAGCAGCAGTTCGTTGCCGAGCGAGCCGAAATTGGGCAAGGCCACCGCCGCCTGCGGATCGAGCCGCCAGTCGATCATGGCAATAAGTGCCTTGGCGACATAGTTGATGATCATGGCACCGCCGGGCGAGCCGACCGCGATGACCGGCCGGCCTTCGGCGTCGAAGACGATGGTGGGCGCCATCGAACTGCGCGGGCGCTTGCCGGGCTCCACCCTGTTGGCGACGCTGCGGCCGTCCTGTTCGGGACGGACGGAGAAGTCGGTGAGCTGGTTGTTGAGCAGGAAGCCGCGCACCAACTGGCGCGAGCCGAAGGCGGCTTCGATGGTCGTCGTCATGGCAAGCACGTTGCCATCCCCGTCGACGATGGAGAGATGGCTCGTGGACGGCAGTTCGGGCGAAAAACCCGCCGCGTGCCGGAAGCGTGGCCCCGGTCCGCCATCGCGCAGCGGCGGCGTGCCCGCCGCCGGCCGCGGCATGGCCCGGTCCGGCCGGATCGCGCCGGCGCGGGCATCGAGATAGGCGGGTGCCAGCAGGCCCCGCACCGGGACGCTGACGAAACCGGGATCGGCGACATAGAGGTTGCGGTCGGCGAAAGCCAGCGCCGATGCCTCGCGGTAGAGATGCAGGAATTCGGCCGAATCCACCCGCAGCCCGGCCAGTTCGTGGCGCTCCAGAATGCCGAGGATCTGCAGCACGGCGAGCCCGCCCGAGGAGGGCGGCCCCATGCCGCAGACCCGGTATCCGCGATAGGGAGCGCAGAGCGGCTCGCGCTCGACCGCCCGGTAGGTGGCAAGATCCTCTTGCGTCATGTCGCCGGGCGATAGCGGCGCCTCGCGCACCGCGCGCACGATGTCGGCGGCGATCTCGCCGGCATAGAAGGCATCGGCGCCGCCATCGGCGATCCGGCGCAGCGTGTCGGCCAGCGCCGGATTCGCCAGCCGGCTGCCGACTGCGCGCGGGCTGCCGTCCGGCTCGTAGAAATAGGCGCGCGCCGGCGCGAAACGATGCAGCGCGGGATCGGCGGCGATCAGCGCATGCAGGCGCGGCGAGACGGCGAAGCCCCGTTCGGCCAGTTCGATCGCCGGCTGGAAGAGTTCGCGCCAGGGCAATTTGCCGTGCCGGGCATGGGCCATTTCCAGCATGCGCAGCAGCCCCGGCACGCCGACCGGCCGGCCGCCGAGCTGCAGCGCGCGGAAATCGATGGTCCATTCCTTCGGGTCGATGAAGCGGTCGGGACGGGCGGCGGCAGGGGCAACCTCCCGGCCATCGTAGCTGACAAGCCGCCGCTCGCCCGCCGACCAGTGCAGCAGGAAAGCGCCGCCGCCGATGCCCGAGGATTGCGGCTCGACGAGGTTGAGCACCATCTGCGTGGCGATTGCCGCATCGACCGCGCTGCCGCCGCGCCGCAGGATGGCAAGGCCGGCATCGACCGCGAGCGGATTTGCGGCGGCAACCATGTGGCGCGTCGCGCGCACAAGCGGCTTCGCGGTCTGGCCGCTGGCGGCTTCCGGCGCCGCCGGTACCTGCGCCGTTGCCGGCAGGACGGGCAGCAGGATCAGGAGTATCAGCAGCCAACGCCGCATGGGGCACCTCCGGGAACCCGACCATAGCATGTCGCGGCGGCGATTGACCGCGCCTGCATCCGGTGGTTTCTTGCCTCTCGATTTCTCCGCTAGCGCGATTTCGGAATCCTCAATGATACGGCCAGGTCCGCGAAACCTCCTCACCGACGTCGATGGCATCCTGGTCGGCCATGCCGTGGATGAAGCGGCGCGCAGTGGAGTGAGCGTCGTCCTGCCCGATCCGCCGGCGCTGGCCGCGGTCGATGTGCGCGGCGGCGCGCCCGGCACGCGCGAGACCGACGCGCTCTCGCCTACCTGCCTTGTCGACCGGGTTGACGCGATCGTGCTTTCCGGCGGCTCGGCCTTCGGGCTCGATGCCGCATCGGGCGTGATGGCGGCGCTGAGCGTCGCGGGCAAGGGTTTCGCCGTCGGTGTCCATCGCGTGCCGATCGTGCCGGCGGCGATCCTGTTCGATCTCGGCAATGGCGGCGACAAGGACTGGGGGATGGAGCCGCCCTACCGCCGGCTCGGCATCGCGGCGCTTGCCGCGGCGGCAAGGGATTTCCCGCTCGGGAACGTTGGCGCCGG
>JAHCJR010000066.1 GCA_026126165.1 Alphaproteobacteria bacterium | reverse complement strand
CGCAGCGGCCGGCGCACGCTGAGGCGCGCCAGCCCGACCGATGCGGCAAGGCCGATATCGGCCGGCAGCAGCCGCCGCCCGGCGGCGAGGATCGTGGCGCCGGCGGCGACATCCTCGCCGGCCAGGCGCCGGTTGGCGCCCCGACGGATACCGGGGCGGATGGCGACCCGCCCATCCTCCAGCCGGCAATCCTCCTGCATCATGACGGTATCGGCCCCGGCCGGCATGGTGGCGCCGGTGAAGATGCGCAGCGCCTGGCCACGCGGCAGCTCGCCGGCGAAGGGATGGCCGGCGGCGGCACGGCCGACGACGGGAAGGACGGTCTCCCGCACCGGATCGAGATCGGCGAAATGCACGGCAAAACCATCCACGGCCGAATTGTCGAGCCGCGGCACGGCGATGGGCGCGATCACGTCGGCGGCGAGCACCCGCCCGGCGCAGGCGGCAAGCGCCACCTCCTCGGGCTCCGCCACCGGGCCCAGACGGGCGCCGATCTCGGCCAGCGCCTCCGCCAGCCGCTGCGGCCGCTCGCCGGTCGCGAAACAATCGTTCGAGAGCTGCGCCATCAGCTCACCCGGGTCAGGCCGACATGATCGAGCAGAAAGCTGGCGAGACCGGCCGTGTCGTCGAGCGACAGGACCGGCACGGCGAGGCCGGAGAGCGGCACGTCCGAGGCGACGGCGACGATGTCCGGGTCGTCGGGCTGAAGCAGCGGCTTGCCGAGGCTCGGCCGGTGGATCTCGAGTTTGGGATGGCTTTCGCGCTTGAAGCCTTCCACCACCACCAGATCGACCTCGCTCATATGCCTGAGCAGCTCGGTGAGGCGGGGCTCGGGGGCGCCGCGCAACTCGTGCATGAGGGCCCAGCGATGGCTCGAACTGATCACCACTTCGCTCGCGCCCGCCAACCGATGGCGATGGCTGTCCTTGCCGGGCTGATCGATATCGAAGGCGTGGTGCGCATGTTTCACGGTCGAGACGCGGATGCCGCGACGGACAAGCTCCGGCAGGAGCCGGACCACGAGGCTGGTCTTGCCGCTGCCGCTCCACCCGGCCAGGCCGAAAATGCGCATCCATCCACCCGGACTGTTTCCCGTCGCTAATATAGAAGCGCCGGCTGCCGGTTGCCACCGGGCACGGGCCGCCGCATATTGACCTCATGACACGCATGGACTTTCCGGACTATGTGCTTCGCCCCGACCCGGCGGACGGCCGGCTTACCCGCCTCGTCGCGGGCGTCGACCAGGACGGGCGTCCGGTCGAGACGAGAGTGCCGGTCGAGCGGCCGCTGACGCTGTTCCTGAACGGGCAGGAGATCGTCACCATGATGACGATCGCCGACTATCCGGAATATCTCGCCGTCGGCTATCTGCTGAACCAGCGCATGCTGCTGCCCGAGGACGAGATCACCGGCATCGACCACGAACCCGACCTCGACACAGTCGTCGTTCGCACCGCCCGGCGGACCGATTACGAGGAGCGGCTGCGCAAGCGCACCCTGACCTCGGGCTGCGCGCAGGGCACGGTCTTCGGCAACATGATGGATGCGCTGGAAGGCATCCGGCTCGACGAGACGGCGGAGCTGCGCACATCCTGGATCTACAGCCTCTCGCGCAAGATCAACCTGACCCCTTCGCTCTATCTGGAAGCGGGCGCCATTCATGGCTGCGTGCTTTGCGAGGAGGACCGGCCGCTCGTCTACATGGAGGATGTCGGCCGCCACAACGCCATCGACAAGATCGCGGGCTTCATGCATCTCCAGCGCATTCCATCGCGCGGCAAGCTCTTCTATACGACCGGGCGGCTGACCTCCGAGATGGTGATCAAGACGGTGCAGATGCGCATCCCGATCCTGATCAGCCGGTCCGGCTTCACCGCATGGGGCGTCGAGATCGCGCGCGGCGCCGGCCTCACCTTGGTCGGCCGCGCCAAGGGCCGGCGGTTCATTGCCCTCGCCGGCACCGACCGGCTGCGCTACGACGCCGATGCGGGCATGCCGGAGGAGGAAGCGGAACGCCATGCCCGCAAGGGCAGCCGCGAGGAGGGCGAATGAGTGCGCGTCCGGTCGGCGTCGTGCTGGCCGGGGGGCTGGCGCGGCGCATGGGCGGTGGCGACAAATGCCTGCTCGCCCTCGCCGGCCGCCCGCTGCTTGCCCATGTCCTGGAGCGGCTGGCGCCTCAGGTCGGAAGCATCGTCATCAATGCCAACGGCGACCCGGCGCGCTTTGCCGCCTTCGGCCGGCCGGTGGTCGCCGATCCCGTTACCGGCTTCGCCGGGCCGCTGGCGGGCGTGCTGGCCGGCATGGAATGGGCGGCGGGACATGCGCCGGACGCCGGCGATATCGTCACGGTGCCCGGCGATGGTCCCTTCCTGCCGGACGATCTCGTGGCACGTCTCGTCGCGGGCCGGGCGGGGGCGGGCGCCGATCTTGCCTGCGTCAGTTCCGGCGGCCAGCCCTATCCGGTGATCGGACTCTGGCCGGTCCGGCTGATGGCCGATCTGCGGCATGCGCTGCTCGGCGAGGGCATTCGCAAGGTCGATCGCTGGACGGCGCGCTTCCGCCTGGCCCAGGTCGAATTCCCCGCAAGCCCCGTCGATCCCTTTTTTAACGCCAATACGCCCGACGAGCTGGCGGAGGCGGAACGGATCCTCGCGCGCACCGCCTGATCAGGCGGCGCGCCGGCCGATCAGCCCGCCCGCGCCGAGCACCGCGCCACCCACGATGAGCACCAGCGCAAGCCCGAGGGCGAGGCCCGGTTCCGCCTGCCCGAAGGCGATCAGCAGGAGGGTCGAGAGCAGCGGCGTGGCATAGGCCGCCGCGCCGAGCGCCCGGATATCGCCATGTTTCACGCCGTGATCCCACAGGAAGAACGCCGCGCCCACCGGCCCGAGGCCGAGCGCCGCCACCGAGAGCCAGGCCAGACCCTGCGGCCAGACCGTCGCCTCGAAGGCGAGATGGCAAAGCAATGCGAGGAGCGCGGTCAGGCCGCAGAAACCGCCCACCGCATCGGTCGGCACGTGACCGAAGCGGCGATTGATGACCGAATAGGCGGACCAGGTGAGGGCGCAGGCCAGCGCCGCGAAGTAGCCCGGAAGGAATTCGACCTTCAGTTCGAGTCGCCCGCCGGTCACCAGCAGCGCCGTCCCGGCCAGGCCCGCCAGCACGCCGGCCGCGTGATACCAGCGCAGCCGCTCGCCGGGCAGCAGGGCCGAGAAGAGCACGATCAGCAGCGGCCAGAGATAATTGATCAGGTTGGCCTCGACCGGCGGCGCATTGCGCAGCGCGACGAAGTAGAAGAAATGATAGCCGAACAGGCCGCCGACCCCGACCAGCCAGACCTGCGGCGGCTGGCGCAGGTGGCCGGCGATGCTTTCCCCCTTCAGCAGCCATTTGGCCAAAGCCAGCAGGAACGCCAGGGCGAAGGTCATGGCGGTGAGCTGGAACGGCGGCACCTGCCCGGCGCCGGTGGTCAGGATAGCGAGCGTCGACCAGAGCAGGATGGCAATGGCGCCGATGGCGGTGGACAGGCGAATCGATCGGGCCGGCATTTGGGATAAAGAGTCAAAGATGCCCCTTGCGGGCGGGGCCGCCTCAATAGCGCGGCCGGAAGGCCTCGTCCACCTCGATCCGGTAGCCGTTGGCGAAGCGGTTCGTTTCGTTGGCGAGCGCCACCACCGCCATCAGTTCGGCGAACATCGCCTCGCTCATCCCGGCCTTGCGCGCCGCGGCGGTGTGCGAATGGATGCAGTAGTCGCAATTGTTGGTGACGCTGACCGCGACATAGATGAGTTCCTTGGTCAGCGGATCGAGCGCGCCCGGCGCCATCACTTCCTTGACCGCGCTCCAGACCCGGCGCAGGGCCTTCGGATCGTTGGCCAGCGCCTTCCAGAAGTTGTTCACCCAGTCGGTGCCGCGCGTGCGCATGATGTCGTCGTAAACCGCGCGCACTTCCGCCGAAGCATCCTCGATCTCGATCAGGCGCACCATCGCCATGTCCTGCCTCCCGTCCGGATGGGAAAGCGGCCGGGAAGCTCGCGCCCCCGGCCGCCGGTTCGTCGCGCGAATGCCGCCCGCGCACCCTCAATACATGTGCTGGCCGCCATTGATGGAGACGGTGGAGCCGGTGATGAAACCCGCATCGTCCGCCACCAGGAAAAGGACGCCGCGCGCGATCTCCTCCGCCTTGCCGAGCCGGCCGACCGGGATCTTGGCGACGATCTTTTCCAGCACGTTGGCCGGCACCGCCGCCACCATGTCGGTGTCGATATAGCCGGGCGCGATGGCATTGACCGTGATGCCCTTGGCCGCGCCCTCCTGGGCGAGCGCCTTGGTGAAGCCATGAATGCCCGATTTCGCCGCCGCGTAGTTTACCTGGCCATACTGGCCGCCCTGACCGTTGATCGAGCCGATATTGACGATACGGCCGAAACCGCGCTCGCGCATGCTGTCGATCACGGCGCGGCACATGTTGAAGCAGGAGCCGAGGTTGGTGTCGATCACCGCCTGCCACTGGTCGTGCGACATGCGATGGAGCACGCCATCGCGCGTGATGCCGGCATTGTTGACCAGCACGTCCACCGGACCGAGCTGGCTCACCACCTGCGCCACGCCGTTCTTGCAGGCCTCGAAATTCGCGACATCGAACTTGAAGACCGCGATCCCGGTCTCCTTCGCGAATGCCTGTGCCCGCTCGTCGTTACCGGCATAGTTGGCCGCGACCTTGTAGCCGGCCGCCTTGAGCCCCTTGCTGATCGCCGCACCGATACCGCGCGTGCCGCCCGTGACCAGAGCTACGCGTGCCATGATCCTACCTCCCTGTTGTTATCGTTCTCTTTTGAATGCCCCCGAACTCAAACGCGCCGTGCCGCTCACGACCTTTCGATGCACATGGCGATGCCCATGCCGCCGCCGATGCAAAGCGTGGCCAGGCCCTTGCGGGCGTTGCGCCGCTGCATCTCGTGCAGCAGCGTGACCAGGATGCGCGCGCCGGAAGCGCCGATCGGATGGCCGATGGCGATGGCGCCGCCATTGACGTTCACCTTGTCCGGGTTCCAGCCGAGATCCTTGTTGACCGCGAGCGCCTGGGCGGCAAAAGCCTCGTTCGCCTCGACCAGGTCGAGATCGTCGACGCTCCAGCCGGCCTTCTTCAGCGCGGCGCGCGAGGCCGGAATCGGGCCCGTCCCCATGATTGCCGGATCGACGCCGGCCTGCGCCCAGGAGACGATGCGCGCCAGCGGCGCGATGCCCCGCCGCTTCGCCTCCTCCGCCGTCATCAGAACGAGCGCCGCGGCGCCGTCATTGATGCCCGAGGCATTGCCGGCGGTCACGGTGCCGTCCTTCTGGAAGGCCGGGCGCAGCGCCTTCATGGCCTCGATCTGCGCGCCGTGACGGATATATTCGTCCTGGTCCACCACCTGGTCGCCCTTGCGGGTCTTGATCGTCACCGGAACGATCTCGTCCTTGAACCGGCCGGATTTCTGCGCGGCTTCCGCCTTGTTCTGCGAGGCGACGGCGAAACGGTCCTGCTCCTCGCGCGTGATCTGCCACTTCTTCGCGACATTCTCCGCCGTGTTGCCCATGTGATAGCCGTTGAAGGCGTCCCACAGGCCGTCGCGGATCATGGTGTCGATGAAGGAAAGGTCGCCCATCTTCTGCCCGCCGCGCAGATAGGCGCAATGCGGCGCCTGGCTCATGCTCTCCTGTCCGCCGGCGACGACGACGGAACTGTCGCCGTTGACGATCGCCTGATAGCCAAGCGCGACCGAACGCAGGCCCGAACCGCAAAGCTGGTTCACGCCCCAGGCCGGCACCTCGACCGGGAGACCGGCATTGA
Source organism: Alphaproteobacteria bacterium (assembly GCA_026126165.1). GTDB lineage: Bacteria > Pseudomonadota > Alphaproteobacteria > Ferrovibrionales > Ferrovibrionaceae > JAHCJQ01. The sequence continues at coordinate 15,067 of JAHCJR010000066.1, read as the reverse complement.
TCGCCGCCTGCCGGGCCGGGTTCTGCCCCTGACCCGCGCTCAGGATCTGGCCCATGATGACTTCAGAAACATCGGCCGGCGCCACGTTGGCGCGCTTCAGCGCCGCGTCGATGGCGACCTGACCGAGATAGTGCGCCGGCACGCCGCCCAGCGCGCCGTTGAAGGAACCGACCGGGGTGCGCACGGCACTGGCGATGACTACTTCCGTCATTTGGGGGACTCCCTGGTTGACCGGCCGGCGGCGCCGACGCCGCCTCACCCGGCCGGCTGGATATGGGAAAGCGGGTTCGATTCCCCGCAATCCTTGCAGGAGCCGTCCGGCGAGGTCAAAGGCTTTTCCTGTCCGCCGCGAGCCAGCCGGCAAGCGGCTCGTAAAGCAGGCTTTCCGCCCGGCTTCCGGCCATCATGCCGATATGGCCGGCGCCGGGTTCCCACAGCCTCGCGGCGGGGAGAAGCCCGGCCAGCGGGCGCGCCGTCGAAGGCGGCACGATGCGGTCCTGGGCCGGGACCACGACCAGCGCGGGCATCGGGAGCCGGCGCGGATCGATGCGCCGGCCGCGCATCCGCCAAAGGCCGCGGCCCGGCAGGTTCTCGCCATACCAGCCGACCAGGCAATCCTCCGCCGCCGGTCCGGCGAGATCCGCGCCGTCATTGAGCCAGTCTTCCAGCGCAACGAAATCCTCGGCCGCGGCCGATGCCGGATCGAGCCGGGCGAAGGCGGCGAACTTGCGCAGCGAGAGCGCCGGGTCCAGGACCAGGAAGGCCGCCTGCAGCCAGTCGACCGGCAGGATGCCGTGACGGTCGATGGCGGCGGTGAGGCCTTGCCCGGCGCCGGCGAAGATACGGGCCTGGATGCCGCCATCGGCATGGAAATCCCAGGGGGCGGCCAGCAGCACCAGCCGCTCCACCAGATCCGGGGCATGGCAGGCCGCCGCCACCGCCAGGGTGCCGCCCATGCAATAGCCGGCCAGCGCCGGGGGCCTTTCATGGCGCGCGGCGATCCAGGCCAGCGCGCCTTGCAGCGGACCGCAGACATAGTCGGCAAGCGAGTAGTGCCGCTCGCCGGAACCGGGCGAGCCCCAATCCAGCAGATAGGGCCGCAGGCCCCGGCCGGCGAGATGGCGCAGCAGGCTGCGGCGGGTCGAGAGGTCGAGAATATAGGCCGGGTTCACCAGGGACGGCACGAAGAGGACCGGGATCTCGCCCGCTTCGGGATGGCTGCCATCGCCATAGTCGAGCAGCCGGGCGGCGCCCGCCCGCCACGGCGCCGCCGGCTCACTCAGAGCACGGCGGTAGGGATGCCGGCGATAGGTCTGGACGCCGCGCAGGAAGGCGGCGAGTTCGCCCTCCACCTCCTCGGCCAGGGCAAGGAAGAGCCGCTCCCCGTCAGCCGCCGCCAGTTCCCGGGCCAGGCTTGCGGCGACTTCGCCGAGCGCGGGATTCCAGGGCAGCGATCCGAGCTTCGCACTCGGCAATCCGGCGAAGGAGCTGAGCAAGGTCAGGTTGCCCATCAGCAGATGGAGCGGCAGCGGCCGGGGCGCCAGCGGGCGCGCCGGCCCCCGGACCGTCCCCTCGGGAAGCGCCGTGGCGCTGGCTGCCATCTGCTTCTCCCCCTGTTGCGCCCATACCGCCGGCCGGCCGTGCCATCGATTCGAATGCCTGCAGCATGCGGCCCATCGCCTCGGCCATGTTCGGGTCGCTCGCCGTCAGGCGTATCTGCTCCTGCCAGAGTGCCAGGTAGCGTCTGGCGAGCTGGTTCAGATCCGGCTTGTCGTCCATGCGCCATGTTAGCATCGACCGCGCGCCCGGGCGACGTCCCTGCCACCAAGGGAACAATCTTGCGCGATCAGGGGCTTTTGGGGTCAAATGCCAGCCTTGCGCGGGCATTGGCCCAAGCCAAACGGATGCAGTCAAGGGTGCCATGGATGGCAGACAAGCCTGAGGGCGCGGCCGAGCCGATCATTATAAAAAAATACGCGAACCGCCGGCTCTACAACACCGCCACGTCCAGCTACGTTACCCTCGAGCATCTCTGCGAGATGGTGAAGAAGGGCGAGGATTTCGTCGTCTACGACGCCAAGTCGGGTGACGACATCACCCGGTCCGTGCTGACCCAGATCATCTTCGAGGAGGAGGGCAAGGGGCAGAACATGCTGCCGATCAGCTTCCTCCGCCAGATCATCGGCTTCTATGGCGACAGCCTGCAGCACCTGGTGCCGAGCTATCTCGAACTTTCGATGTCGGCCTTCACCAAGAACCAGGAGCAGATGCGCAACTACCTGGCCGAGACCTTCGGCGGCATGAACCCCTTCAAGAACATCGAGGAGATCAGCCGCCAGAACATGGCGATGATGCAGCGCGCCATGTCCATGTTCAATCCGTTCGCCGGCCAGGGACAGGCGCCGGGGGGAAGCGGCGGCGGCGAGGGAGCGGGCGCGCCGCCAAGCGCGCCGGGGCGCCAGGAGAACGACCTGAGCAGCCTCAAGTCCCGGCTCGAGGCGATGCAGCGCCAGCTCGACGAACTGGCCAAGAAGAAAGACTGACCGGGCGGCCATAGCGCCGCCCGCCCCCGAAAAGAAAATGACCGGACAGGCACAAGAAATCTTCGACCTCCTCGTCATCGGAGGCGGCATCAACGGCGTGGGTATCGGCCGCGACGCGGCCGGCCGCGGCCTCAAGGTCCTGCTCTGCGAGAAGGACGATCTCGCCAGCCACACCTCCTCGGCGGCGACCAAGCTCATTCATGGCGGCCTGCGCTATCTCGAATATTACGAGTTCCGCCTGGTGCGCGAGGCGCTGGCAGAGCGGGAGGTCCTGCTGCGACTGGCGCCGCACATCATCTGGCCGCTGCGCTTCGTCGCACCCCACGACCGGCATCTGCGGCCGCTCTGGCTGATGCGCATCGGCCTGTTCCTCTACGATCATATCGGCGGCCGGCGCAGCCTGCCCGGCTCCGTCGGCGTGAACCTGCGCCAGGACCCGGTCGGCCGGCCGCTCAGGCCCGAATTCGAGCGCGGCCTGATCTATTCCGACTGCTGGGTGGACGATGCGCGTCTGGTCAGCGTCAATGCCATGGGCATCCGCGAACTGGGTGGAACGGTGCTCACCCGCACCCGCCTTGTCTCCGCCCGGCGCGAGGGCGGGCAGTGGCTTGCCGTGCTCGAGGACCGCCAGGGCGGCAGGCGGGAATATCGCGCGCGCGCGCTGGTCAATGCCGGCGGTCCGTGGGTGCGGCAGGTGGTGACCGGCGCGCTCGGCTTCAATGTCAGCCACCAGGTCCGCCTGGTGAAGGGCAGCCATATCGTGGTGCCCAGGCTGTTCGAGGGATCGCATTGCTACATTTTCCAGCATCCCGACCGGCGGGTGATTTTCGCCATTCCCTACGAAGAGCGCTTCACCTTGGTCGGGACCACGGACATCCCGCTGGATGGCGAGCCGCGCAAACCGGAGATCACGCCGGAGGAGATCGATTATCTCTGTGGCGCGGTCAGCCGCTACTTTGCCCGGTCGGTGACGCCGGCGGACGTGGTCTGGACCTATTCCGGCGTGCGCCCGCTCTATGACGATGGCAAGACCGACCCTTCGGCGGTCACCCGCGAATACGTCTTCGACCTCGACGCCAGCGGGCCGCCGGTGCTTTCGGTCTATGGCGGCAAGATCACCACCTACCGGAAGCTTGCCGAACACGCGATGGAACGGCTGGCGCCGTTCTTTCCCGGACTGAAGCCGGCCTGGACGGCGAACCGGCCGCTGCCGGGCGGCGATTTTGGCGGCCTGGACTTCGAGGGCTTCCTCGCCGATCTGCAGCGGCGCTACCCGGCGCTCGAAGGCGCGTTGTTGCGCGGTCTGGCGCGCCGCCATGGCTCGCTGGTCCCGCGGCTGCTCGGCGATGCAAGGACCATGGCGGATCTCGGCGAGGATTTCGGCGCCAACCTGCGCGAACGCGAGGTCGATTATCTGCGCCGCGAGGAATGGGCGGTCGAGGCCGAGGATATCCTGTGGCGGCGCACCAAGCGCGGCCTGCACCTGCCCGAAGGCGGCGCGGCGCGGCTCGCCGACTGGCTGGCCGGGCACTGAGGAGCGGAGCAAAGTCTCTCAGGTATCCTATGGGGCGAATCGAGAAAAACGCATATGCTACGATTTGCGAATCGCTGAAAGAGGATCAGCCGTACTTTGGCCACTATTCTCCTTACGGATCGAAAGCCAGAGCCTCCGAAGGCTGACTTTGCTTTCGAGATTGATTTTCAGCGCGGTGTCGGCCCTGCGTCGCGAGTGTTCTCCGCAACCCATGAATTCATCAAGGCATGCGAACGGCTCGACGCCGAGCTCATTCAGTCTATCGACAGCAACATAGAGACCGTGCTCGTACTGGAGGATATCCAAGCGGGTTCAATCAAGACGTGGCTACGGAACCTGCTTAGCGCTGCTGACGATGAAGCATTGAAGACCCTGGATTGGAAGCCTCTTGTCGGCAAGTACCTAGTTCGTGCCAAGTATGCTGTCATCCGGTGGATCGACACTGATGATGCGCCGCGAAATCTACCTGCGCTTCGTCGCGAGATTCAACAGATCGCTGCGGATACGGACGTCCGCCATCTTCCGGATTACGCCGCGCCATCACCAGCAGCGCTTGTGAATGCAGTTCGCGATTTCCAAGCCGTAAAGGACGCATTGCTGCCGGGCGATCGCGCAAGGTTTCTGACGGATGACGGGGATATCGAAATGAATCTTTCTATCAAGTTCCCAATAGAGGACATTGAGGAACTCGCGGTTGCGAACACACTTTTGTCGCCTGCTGGCGAGATGATTCTGGCTGTGAAGAAGCCTGACTATTTGGGGGAGAGCAAATGGGAACTTCGCCATGGCAAGCGAACCATCTCGGCGAAAATTGAAGATGTGGAATGGCTGCAAAGCTTTCAAAATCGTGAAGTTGATGTGAGGCCTGGTGATGCTCTGAGGTGCCTTGTACAGATTCAACTTCTGTATGGTTTTGACAACGAACTGATTGCAGAACGCTATACCGTCAAACAGGTAATTGAGGTAATGCCCGATCAGTTTCGCGCACAAGGAAGGCTAGTTTGAGATTGGCGCGGCTCGCCGACTGGCTGGCCGGGCACTGAGGAGCGGGGGGATCATGCCCTGGAGCGACTATCGCGACGACATCGAAAGTCACTTCAATCCGCGGCGCGCGGTGCCCGACTTCGAGAGCTATTTCGCCCGCTACCGGGCGGCAAGCGCGGCGGCGCGCGCCAGTCTCGCCGCGGAGCGCGACATCCGCTACGGCGACGGGCCGCTGGCGACGCTCGACCATCATCCGGCCGGCACCGGCAAGGGCCCGCTCGTGGTCCATATCCATGGCGGCTATTGGCGCGGTCTCGACAAGTCGCTGGTCGAATTCGCGGCCGCGCCGCTGGTGGCCCTCGGCCTGCCCTTCGCCTCGCTCAACTACGATCTCTGTCCCAAGGTGACGCTCGAGCGGCTGGTGGCGCAGGTCATGGGCGCGATCGCCTTCCTTGCGCGCGATGCTCAGCGCTTCGGCCATGACGGGCGCATCTATCTGACCGGCGATTCCGCCGGTGCCCATCTCTGCGCCATGGCCCTGGCGGAAGACTGGAGCCGGCATGGGCTGGGCGGGGATTTCATCTGCGGCGGCGCGCTCTATACCGGCATCTACGAGATCGAGCCGGTCCTCCACATCAGCGTCAATGCCGAGATTCGCCTGACGCCGGACCTCGTCGCGCCGCTCAGCCCCATGCGCCATCCGCCGCGCCGGCCGGTGCCGCTGCTGCTTGCAGTTGGCGCCGCCGAACCTGCGGGCTGGATCGAACAGACGCTGGACTACGCGGAGATCTGCCGGCGAGCCGGCTGCGAGGTCGAGGTGATCCGGGCGCCGGGCGAGAATCACTTCTCGATGACGCTGTCGCGGGCCGATGCCGGCCACGCCCTCACCCGCGCGCTGGCGCAAGCCGTCGCCCGTCACTGACGGGCGACGGCCGCGCCGGCCTTCAGTTGACGCGGATCGCGTTGTCGCCGCGATCGACCTTCGGATTGATCGGCGGCAGCAGGTCGGCCATCACCGTCTGCATCGCCGTGCGGAAGGCCGGCGAACCCGGACCGCCATCGAGCGGCACGCTGCCCTCGAGCTGCGATGCCCAGCGGCTGTCGGCGCAGAAGACCGCGACAAGGCGCGCCCGTCCGTCGCCGCGCGCCGCGCCGGTGGGCTCGGCCGCCGGATTGGCGCAGGTGTAGTCGTCGCCGGCGCCCGGTCGCGCCGGGTTGAACAGCAGCACCACCCGGTAGCTCCAGGGTGTCTGCGTTCCCGGATTGGTCGTGAAGCGCCGCGCCGAGACCCAGGCGGGGGTCGGGATCGACGACACGAGCTGTTCGTCGCTGACCGAGGGTCCGAAGGGATTGCCCATCACCACGGCCGCGATCTCGCCGGACGTCCCGGCATAGGACACCATGTCCCGGCTGTAGAGCGCATTGTAGTCGGGCAGGCCGACGACGCTGGTCTGCACGCAGCCGGCGGCAAGGCCAGCCGCGAGCAGGACCGCGAGAGTACGAAACCGCATTTTGACCTCCATCAGACGTTCACTCACGTCCGAACATACGAGCCCCCCGGGGCGCCGTATCAGGGCGGCCGTCACACTCCCGATCGCCGATTGTGAATTGCTTCACATGCGGCGCCGGCATGGTCTTTTCGTTATCAGTAGCCGAGGGCGCAGCCATCCTTGCGCGGATCGGAGCCGGCGGCAAGGGTGCCGCGCGCCCAGTCGATGCCGACGCCCTGGCCGCCGCCCCAGGGCATGTCCGGCCGCCCGATGGCATGCCCCATGGCCGCAAGCTGCTGAGCGGTGTGCTCGGGCACCCCTGCCTCAAGTTCGTACCTGCCCGCCACGTGGAAGCCGCGGGCGCAGTCGATCGCCTCCTGGATGTCCATGCCATAATCATAAATATTGGTCAGGACATGCGCATGTCCAACCGGCTGGAAACTGCCGCCCATGACGCCATAGCTCAGTACCGGGCGCCCGCCTTCCAGAACCATGCCGGGGATGATCGTGTGCAGCGGCCGCTTGCGCGGTGCCACGCAATTGGGATGGCCGGGCTCGACCCTGAAACCACTGCCGCGGTTCTGCAGCAGCACGCCGCTCCGCGGTCCGCAGAGACCGGTGCCGAAGGGGAAATAGAGCGAATTGATGAACGAGCAGACATTGCGGTCGCGATCGACCACCGATAGGTAGATCGTATCGCGATAGAGCGGCATGGCCGATGCGGGATCATCGCTCATGGCCCGATGCGGATCGATCCGGCCGCGCAATTCGTCGGCAAAGGCGGCGGAGAGCAGCTTCTCTACCGGCACCGAAGCCTGGGCCGGATCGGCGACGAAGCGATCCCGCGCGGCGAAGGCGAGGCGCGAGGCTTCGGCCTCCAGATGCAACCGCCGCGCGCCGAGAGGATCGAGACCGCCCAGATCGAAGCCTTGCAGGATGTTGAGCATCAGCAGCGCGGTGATGCCCTGGCCATTGGGGGGAATCTGCACCACCTGCCGGCCGCGATAATCGGCGGAGATCGGCGTCACCCATTCGCCCTTGTGCTCGGCGAAATCCTCGAGCGTATGCAGGCCGCCCTTGGCGCGCAGATGGGCGACGATATCCTCCGCCACCTCGCCGCGATAGAAGGCGTCGGGCCCCTTTGCCGCCACCGCCTTGAGCGTCGCCGCCAGTTCCGGCAGGCGGACGATATCGCCCGCCGCCGGCGGCTCGCCGCCTTTCAGATACTTGGCCGCGGTGCTGTCGTCGGCACGCAGCTTGGCGAGGTTGCGCCGCCAGTCCACGGCGACGCGGGGCGTCACGGCAAAGCCCTCCTCGGCATGGCGGATGGCGGGTTGCAGCAGCCGGTCGAGGCCGAAACGGCCATGCCGCTCGATGAGCCGCGCCCAGGCATCGATGGCGCCGGGAATGGTCACCGCATGGGGGCTCTGGATGTCGATGGACTTGATGCCCCGGGAAAGCAGTGCCTCCGCGGTGAGCGAAGCCGGCGCCCGGCCGGAGCCGTTCAACCCCTCGACGGCGCCCGAGCCCTTGGGCGCATAGAGAACGAAACAGTCGCCGCCGATACCGGTCGACATCGGCTCGACCACGCACTGCACCGCGCAGGCGGCCACCGCCGCGTCGGCGGCGCTGCCGCCCTGCATGAGGATTTCCAGCGCCGCGAGGGTCGATAAGGGATGGGAAGTTGCGGCCGCACCATTGACGGCATGCACCACGGAACGCCCGGGAAGCTGCAGATTGCGCATGTCTTGAAGGCACCAAGCTGTTGGACGGCGCGCAGTATGGCCGATCCGCAAGCCCGGCGCCATGCTACGCCGGGGCGGACCCGTCCTCGCCTATTCCGCGGCCCGGCGGGCGGGAAGCGGCTTCGGCTGGGCGGCGGCGGCCCGCAGCTCGCGCGCCTCTTCCGCCGCGCGCGCGGCGAGGGCATGAGCCTGTTCGCGCCCCGCCAGATACTGCCGCGGCCAGCGCTGGAGCTCGAAGCCGTACTGCGCGGCTGCATGCAGGGTGAAATAGGGATCGGCGAGGTGCGGGCGCGCCAGCGCCACCAGATCGGCGCGCCCCGACGCGACGATGGTGTTCACCTGGTCGGCGCTGGTGATGTTGCCGACCGCCATGGTGGCGATGCCGGCTTCCTGGCGGATCTGGTCGGAGAAAGGTGTCTGGAACATCCGGCCATAGACGGGCCTGGCCTCGGGTACCGTCTGCCCGGCGGAAACATCGATGATATCGCAGCCATGGGCCTTCAGCAGCCTTGCCACCTCGACCGAATCGGCGGCCGAGAGGCCATCCGGCTCCACCCAGTCGCTCGCCGAGACACGAACGGAAATCGGCCGGTCGGCCGGCCAGACGGCGCGCACCGCGTCGAAGACTTCGAGCGGGAAGCGCATGCGGTTGGCAATGGAACCGCCATATGCGTCCTCGCGGCGATTGGTGAGCGGCGAAATGAAACTCGACAGCAGGTAGCCATGCGCCATATGCAGTTCGATCATGTCGAAGCCCGCATCCTGCGCGAGACGGGCGGCGCGCACGAAATCCTCGCGCACCTGGTCCATGTCGGCGCGCGTCATCGCGCGCGGCACCTGACTGTGCGGCAGGTAGGGCAGCGGCGATGCCGAAAGGATCGGCCATGCGCCTTGGCGCATCGGCTCGTCATAGCCGCCGGTCCAGGGCAGGCAGGTCGCGCCCTTGCGGCCGGCATGGGCAAGCTGCACGCAAATGCGCGCCGCCGAGTTCTCGTGCACGAAATCGACGATGCGCCGCCAGGCGCCGGCATGCGCCGCCGACCACAGGCCGGCGCAGCCTTCGGTTATGCGGGCCTCGGGCGATATGTCGGTCATTTCGGTGATGACGAGGCCGGCCCCGCCGATGGCGCGCGAGCCGAGATGCACCAGATGCCAGTCGCCGGGCATGCCATCGCTGGCGGAATACTGGCACATCGGCGAGACCACGACGCGGTTGGCAAGCTCAAGTCCGCGCAGGCGGAACGGCTGGAACATCGGCGGCGCCGGCGGATCGTAGGCATGGCCGACCGCCTCGCGCGTCTGTCCGGCGAACCAGCTTTCGCAGGCGGCGATGAACTGCGGGTCCCGGAGGCGCAGATTGTCCCAGGTGACGCGCTTGGAGCGCGACAGCAGCGAAAGCGCGAACTGGATCGGCGCCATGCCGCGATAGCGCCCGGTATTCTCGAACCATTCCAGCGAGGTCTGCGCTGCCGCCTGCAGCCGCGCCACCTCGTCCTGGCGCGATTTCTCATACGCATCGAGGATGGCGGCGGCGCCTTTCTGTTCGAGGCAGGCACGATGCAGCGCGATGGCATCCTCCATGGCGAGCTTGGTGCCCGACCCGATGGAGAAGTGCGCGGTATGCGCCGCATCGCCCATGAGCGCCACGTTGCCACAGGTCCAGCGCTCGCACTTGATGGTCGGGAAGGTGCGCCAGAGCGAGCGATTGGCGAGGAGCGGATGTCCGTCCAGGTCCTCGGCGAACAGCCGCTGGCAGTAATCGATGGTTTCCGCCTCGCTCATCCGGTCGAGACCGGCGCGCTTCCAGGTCTCTTCCGTCGTCTCCACGATCCAGGTCGAAGTCTGGCCGTCGAAGCGGTAGGCATGGACCTGGAACAGGCCGTGTTCGTTGGCGCGGAAGATGAAGGTGAAGGTCGAGAGCGGCCGCGTCGTGCCAAGCCAGACGAACTTGTTGCGCCGCCAGTCGATGCTGGGGCGGAAATGCGCGCGGTTTTGTTCCCGGATCGCGCTGTTGATGCCGTCCGCGGCGACGATGAGGTCGGCATCGGCGAAGGCCGCGAGGTCGGGGGCGACTTCGACGCCGAATTCCAGCTCGACGCCAAGCGCGCGGGCGCGCCGCTGCAGGATGTTGAGCAGACGCTTGCGCGCGATGCCGCAGAAGCCGTGCCCCCCGGACGTGACGACCTCGCCGCCGACATGCACGTCGATGCGGTCCCAGTAGGCGAAATTGGCGAGGATTTCCTCGTAGCTCTCCCGGTCCGCCTCGGCGAAGTTGCCCAGCGTCTCGTCGGAGAAGACGACGCCGAAGCCGAAGGTATCGTCGGGCCGGTTGCGCTCCAGCACACGGATTTGCCAGTCGGGTCTGGACTTCTTGGCCAGCAGGGCGAAATACAGGCCGGCCGGCCCGCCGCCCACCACAACGATGCGCATCCCAAGCCTCCCCGCCCGTGCCAACGACGAAGATATTTTATACTTAAAATATCTCCCGGCAAGGGTTGGCTTCAGGCGTGCCGCGCCGTCAGTCCGAAGCCGAGAACCGCGAGGGCGAGCAGGAGGTGATAGAGATCGAGCGGGTGTATGGGCAGGCCGGCCATGAGCCCGTTTCGCCCCGCCTCGGCCAGCACGGCGGCGGCGACGCCGGCGAGCAGCCAGGTCGCGGCGCGCGGCCGGATGCGCAGGCCGACCAGTCCGGTCAGGCCGAGGCCGATGGCGGCGATCGCCGGCATGCCGAGACCGAAGGTCGGGACCACGCCGATGCCGACCGCGATCAGCAGCGCCACCGCGAGCGCCGCGACCAGCAGGCCGAGCGTGCCCGGCAGCCGCAGGAAGAACGAGAACAGCCCTGCCAGCAACAGGCCGAAGGATCCGACATTGGCGGCGAGCCCGGTGAGGAAGAGGTGCGGGCCGCGCGCCGCCTCGAGCCCGGCGAAAGCGGCGGCGCCGACGCTCGCCATGGCGGCAATGAGGCCAAGCCCGAGCGCCCAGAAGAGGGCGGCCGGAAGTTCGCCATGGCGCAACAGACCGAGCGCGACCAGGGCGGCGATGGCGAGGACAAGAAGGCAGAGGACATGCAGCGGCATGACGGCGATGATGGCTGGCGATCGCCGGGCTGCCAAGCGGTTGACCGGCCTACTTCGCGCTTCTTATGGTTCGTCCGGGCAGGATGGGGGGAGCGATGACGGCATTTGGCAGGGAAGAGGCGGCGGCACTGCTCGCCGAAAAGTTCGCACCCTGGATTCAGGAACTCGGCATCGTATTCGTGGAAGTGGGCCCGGAGAGGGTGCTGGCGCGGTTGCCGAACAGTCCGCGCCTGGCGCGTGTCGGCGGCATGATCTGCGGCCAGGCGCTGATGGCGCTGGCCGACACCCTGATGGTTTTCGCCGTGGCGGCGCGCAACGGCGCCTTCATCGACATGGCGACCGTGGGCCAGAGCATCAGCTTCTATCGCGCCGCCGCCGGCGCCGAACTGCTCTGCGAGGTCACCATCGCCCGCATGGGGCGCAGCCTCGCCTTCGGCCATGCCCGTATGTATCTCGATGGCCGGCCGGCCGAGCCGGTGGCCGAGGCCACCATCACCTACGCCCTCGCCGGCCCACGCTGAAGGACTCTGGAGGAGGCGTCCGCCGGACGCCCCCTCCTCGTCACGGCCAGGGAAGTCCTACTGCACCGTCTCGCCATGCAGGGCAAGGTCGAGCCCGTCGCGCTCCGCCGCCTCGTCGACGCGCAGCCCGATCGCGAGATCGACGACCTTGAGCAGGATGAAGGAGACGATGGCGCAATAGATCACCGTGATCACCACGCCGATGATCTGCGTCATGACCTGACCGGCATTGCCGTCGATCAGGCCGACCGGATCCTCGCCACCCGTCACCGCCATGGTGGCGAAGACGCCCGTCAGCACCGCGCCGACGATGCCGCCCACGCCGTGCACGCCCCAGACATCGAGCGAATCGTCGTAACCCAGCGCATTCTTGATCGAGGTGGAAGCGAAGAAGCAGACCACGCCGGCCACCACGCCGATGACCAGGGCGCCGCCCGGCAGCACGAAGCCCGCCGCCGGCGTGATGGCGACCAGGCCGGCCACCGCGCCGGAGACGATGCCGAGCACCGATGGCTTTCCCTTGAGCAGCCATTCCGCGAACATCCAGCCGAGCGCCGCCGCGGCGGTGGCGATCTGCGTCACCGCCATCGCCATCCCGGCGCGCCCGTCGGCGGCGACGGCGGAGCCGGCATTGAAGCCGAACCAGCCGACCCAGAGCAGCGACGCACCGATGATGCTGTAGACCAGGTTGTGCGGCGGGAACGGCCGCTTGCCATAGCCCGATCGCTTGCCGAGCACCAGGGCGGCCATCAGGCCGGCCACGCCGGCATTGATATGGACCACCGTGCCGCCGGCGAAGTCGAGCACGCCCATCTCGCCCATCAGGCCGCCGCCCCAGACCATGTGGGCGACCGGGCTGTAGACCAGGATCAGCCACAGGCCCATGAACCACAGCATGGCCGAGAATTTCATCCGGTCGGCGAAAGCGCCGACGATCAGCGCCGGGGTGATGATGAAGAAGGTCATCTGGAAGGTCATGAAGACCGATTCCGGGATTGTCGGCGCGAGTTCATGCACCGAATCCATGGTGACGCCGGCCAGAAACAGCTTGCCGAAGCCGCCGATGAAGGCGTTGCCCTCGCTGAGCGAGAGAGAGTAGCCCGCCACCATCCAGATGATCGTCGCCAGGCAGCAGATGGCGAAGCACTGCATGGTGATGGCCAGCACGTTCATCTTCCGCACCATGCCACCGTAGAACAGTGCGAGGCCGGGAATGGTCATGAGCAGGACCAGCGCGGTCGCGGTCATCATCCAGGCGGTGTCGCCGGCGCTGAGCTCCGGGCTCGCCTCCTCCGCCCGCGCCCCCGTCGCGAACGCCATGGCGAGGATGGCAACGGCGCCGAGCCGGGCGAGGACGCCAGGGCTTTTCTCGGTCAACTTCATAAAGGCCTCCAGCAATGAACCCACTGTGCCGCAGTCGGCCGGCTCTGACCTGCCCCGCTGCACTGCACCATAAGTTTTCAAGTTCCATGCCAGCGGCGGCGGACTGCGGGGACCCCGGACTTAAGGCAAGCGATTCAATCACTTGGGATTTTCCGCCCAAACAAACCTTGCGCCCGGACCAGTTGCCGGCGATTGCCTGCTTCTTGTGCAGCACCCCCCTATCTGCCGATTTTCTAGTCAGAGATGGTGCAACGGTCCCAGCCCTTGCCGCTCGCCGCGGCACGGCAAGCCCATTGACATGGTAAGGTCGCTGGCTATAGTGCCGGCCTTCGGCATTTTGGCGCTGAAATCCTCGGCTGCGCGCCCCGTCGATGGACGGGGACGGAAGGTCGGGATCGCGCGCGATGGATGGATTCGAGCGATGTTCGCAGTGATCAAGACCGGCGGCAAGCAGTACAGGGTCGCCAAGGACGACGTGATCGAGGTGGAGAAGCTCGTGGCCTCCGCCGGGGACCAGGTGACCTTCGATCAGGTCCTCGCCGTCGGCGATGCCGACAAGACGCGGATCGGCCGGCCGCTGGTCGACGGCGCCACCGTCACAGCCGAGGTGGTCGAGCAGGCGCGCGGCGACAAGATCATCGTCTTCAAGAAGAAGCGCCGGCAGAATTACCGCCGCCGCAACGGCCATCGCCAGGACATCACGGTGGTGAAGATCACCGGCATTGCCGGCGGCAACTGATTCCGGTTTCGAGGAGCAAGCGTCATGGCGCACAAGAAAGCAGGCGGCAGCTCGCGCAACGGCCGCGATTCCGATGGTCGTCGACTGGGCGTCAAGCGGTTTGGCGGCGAGCAGGTTCTGGCCGGCAACATCCTGGTCCGCCAGCGTGGCACCAAATTCCATCCGGGCAAGAATGTCGGCCTGGGCAAGGACCACACCATTTTCGCCACGATCGGCGGCGAAGTGCGGTTCCATGGCGGGCCGCGCGGGCGCACCTATGTTTCGGTCCTGCCGCGGGACTGAACGCGCCGCGGCCCATTCCTGATGGTTTGAACGAAGGGGAATGGGCAACCATTCCCCTTTCGGCTTTCAGGCCACCGGTGGTCCGATGAAGTTCCTGGATCAGGCGAAGATCTTCGTGCAGAGCGGCCATGGCGGGGCCGGCGCGGTGAGCTTCCGCCGCGAGAAATTCATCGAGTTCGGCGGACCGGACGGCGGCGACGGAGGCCGCGGCGGCAGCGTCTTCGCCGAGTGCGTCGACGGGCTGAACACCCTGATCGACTTTCGCTATCAGCAGCATTTCAAGGCGAAGCGCGGCGGCCACGGCATGGGCAAGAACCGCTCCGGCGCCGCCGCCCCCGACCTCGTCATCAAGGTTCCGGTCGGCACCGAGATCCTCGAGGAGGACAACGAGACGCCGCTGGCCGACATGACGGAGGTCGGCCAGCGTGTGCTGCTGGTCAAAGGCGGCGATGGCGGGCGCGGCAACGCAGCCTTCAAGACCTCGACGAACCGGGCGCCGCGCAAGCGCGAGGAAGGCTGGCCCGGCGAGGAAATGTGGGTGTGGCTGCGGCTGAAGCTCATCGCCGATGCCGGCATCGTAGGCCTGCCGAACGCCGGCAAATCCACGTTTCTCTCCCTCGTCTCGCACGCCAAGCCGAAAATCGCGGATTATCCCTTCACGACGCTGCACCCGCAGCTCGGCGTCGTCTCGCGCGGCGAGGACGAGTTCGTGATCGCCGACATTCCCGGCCTCATCGAGGGCGCGCATGAAGGCCGCGGCATCGGC
>JAHCJR010000065.1 GCA_026126165.1 Alphaproteobacteria bacterium | reverse complement strand
CTCGAGATGGGTGGCCGGATTGTCGATGGGGATGCGCGCGTTCTCGGCGATCGCCACCATGATGAGCGCCACCAGGGCCAGACCGAGCGAGACGCGCAGACCGACTTCGTTCGTCGCCATGTAGGCGGCGATGGTGGAGAGTTGCGTCGAACCGGCAACCAGCGCCACGGTAAAGATGATCAGCAGCATGGCAGGTTCCGCCAGCGAGGCGATCATGACCTCGCGGCTGGCGCCGATGCCGCCAAAGGCCGTCCCGGTATCCATGCCGGCCAGGGCGAGCAGGAAGCGTGCGCTGCCAAGCAGCGCCACGATGGCAATGAGGTCGGCGCTCCAGCTGAAGACGAGGCCGAGCGCGAAAGTGGGAACCAGCGCTGCTGCGACCCAGGTATAGGCGAAGACGAGATAGGGCGTGGCGCGGAACAGCCAGGAGGCATTCTCGGCCAGCACCGTTTCCTTGCGCAGGAGGCGGAGCAGGTCGCGATAGGGCTGCAGGATGGGTGGCCCGCGCCGGCGGAGCAGCCGGGCGCGGAACTTGCGGGTCAGGCCGATGAAGAGCGGCGCCAGCAGCAGCACGAGGGCCATCTGTGTGCCCTGGACGAGCAGTCCGGCGATCACGTCCATAGCGCAACCACCATGAGCAGAAGGACCAGGGCGCCGAAAACCAGGCTGAGATAGCGGCGGATGGTGAGGAACTGCAACGCGTTGAGCCTGCCGGCGGTGGCTTCGACCATGCGGCCGAGCGGGAGATAGAGGCCGCTCCAGGCCGGATCGCGGCTGGATTGCGCGAAGCGGGCCGGCTCGAGCGCGCCCGGTGCGGGCATTTCGACCCGCTCGCGGATGCGGAAGACGGAACCGGCGAGGATCCGGCGCAGCGGCTGGGCGAAACCCGACTCGGAATACTGCGCGAGCGGGACGGGCACCGCGAAGCCGCAATCCCAGGCCGGCGCCCGCCGCGTCGCCGCGCCGGCCATGCGGCGCAGGGCGAGGGCGGCGAGCGCTGCGGTCAGCGCGACGAAGAGCAGCACCAGAAGTCCGTTATAGGAACTGCGCGATTCGGCGAGGGGGACGATGGAGAGCCAGCGCAGTCCGGCCTGCGGCACGAGGGCGCCGCCCAGGAGGGGTGTCGTCACGGTCCTGATCAGATCGAGCAGCGGGCCCGGCAGGATGCCGGCCAGCAGGCAGAAGGCCGCCGGCAGGGCCATGGAGGCGCGCGGCAGGATGCCGACCTCGTGCGCCGCCGCCGCTGCCTCGGAGCGGGCGCGGCCCAGAAAGGCGATGCCGAAGGTCTTGACGAAAACCGCCGCCGCCAGTGCCGCCGAAAGGGCGAGGACGCCGCCGATCGCCGGCACGACGATCTTGAGACCCCATTGCGGAAGTCCGGGGCTCTGCAGGATTGCCTGGAAAAGCAGCCATTCGGAGACGAAACCGTTGAGCGGAGGCAGCGCCGCGCCCGCCATGCATCCCGCAAGGAACAGGCCGGCGGTGGCGGGCATGCGGCGCGCCAGGCCGCCGAGCCGCCGGAGATCCCGTTCGCCCGTCGCCGCAAGCAAGGCGCCGGCGCCAAGGAAGAGCAGGTTCTTGAACAGTGCGTGATTGAAAACGTGCAAGAGCGCTGCCGCAAGCGAGAGGGCTGCGGCCGCCGTCATGGCGTTCGCCTGGAATGCAAGTGCGAGGCCGAGACCCACGAAGATCGCTCCGACATTCTCGATCGTGCTGTAGGCCAGCAGCCGCTTGATGTCGCTTTCCGTCAGCGCATGCAGGATGCCAAGCAGCGCACTGGCTGCGCCGGCTGCGACCACCACCAGTCCCATCCACCAGGCGGGATCGCCGACGAGGTCGAAGACCAGGCGGATGAAACCGTAGATCGCCACCTTGGTCATGGCGCCGCTCATCAGCGCCGAGACATGGCTTGGCGCCGCCGGATGGGCAAGCGGCAGCCACACATGCAGCGGCGCCAGTCCGGCTTTCGAGCCGGCGCCCGCCAGCGCCAGCGCCAGGACCAGCGCCTGCACCAGCGGATCCGTCGCCCCGTCCCGCATGGCCGCGAAGGCATAACTGCCGGCACTGCCCGCCATCAGCCCGAAAGCGAAGAGCAGCGCCAGGGTGCCGAATCCGGCCATGGTGAGATAGATCAGGCCGGCGCGCAGGTTGCCGGCCTCGCGATGATGGGCCACCACCAGCGCCCAGGAGACCAGCGACATGAACTCCCAGGCAAGCAGGAAGGAAAAGGCATCGGCGGCGAGCAGCACGAGGTTCATGCCCGCGAGAAAAGCCGGGTAAAAGGGCAGCACCCGCCATGGCTCCCGTTCCGCGCCGCCGAGGCCGAGCCCCTGCAGGCTGGCCCATGCCGCGCCGAGGTTGACCACCAGGGCAAAGAAGGCGGCGAGCGCATCGAGACGGAAATGGGCGCCGAGCCAGGGCAGGCCGAGCGGCAGGACGACCTCTTGCGCCGGTCCGTCCAGGACGAGCGTGCCAAGTGCGATGCCCATCGCGGTCAGGCTGATGGCAAAGGCCCCGCCATAGACCAGAAGAAGTGCAGGCTGCGGCCGTCTGGCGAGGAGGGCGGCAAGGCCCGAACTCAGGAGCAGAGCCGCCTGGCACCAGAGGAGAAGAGTGAGCGCCATGCGGCCGGCTCCGTCATGCCCCGCGCCGGCCCGGCGTGGCGGAGGCGGATATGGCGGGCGCCGGTTTGAGGCGCAAACCGCGGCCGCCTTCGCCGCTCGGCTGGCCTTCGCCGATCAGCAGGATGCCGGCATTGTCGAGCGCGGCGATCAGCTTCATCAGCGAATCCACATTGCCACGGATCACGTCGTCGCTGGCTTCCATTCGCTGGATCGTCGGCACCGAAAGGCCGGAAAGCTCTGCCAGGCGGCGCTGGTCGATGCCCAGCAGGGCGCGCGCCGCGCGCAATTGGCCCGAAGTGATCATCCAACCGGTCTCAGCTTTGAATATAGGGGTAATTCAGTCTATTTTACAAGTTCTGTCAAGCTATTTTGATATCTGAGACATCAAAATGCAGGTGCGAGGCAAGACCGGACTTAACGCCCGGGCGGCCCCATCCGCGCTATATTCGCGTCTGGCACACTGCGGATCGTCGCTGGGCCGGAGGGAAGCAATGGCTTCAGGCAGGAAGACGTCTTCGCGCCGGAGGCGGGCGGCCGATCCCGCGGAGCGGATCGTCGATGCCGCGCTGGCCATGGCGGAGGAGACGGACTGGGATCATGTGCGGCTCCGCCTGGTCGCGGCGCGCCTCGGCATGCCGCTGGCGGAGGTCCAGCAGCATTTCCGCGATCTGGACGCAGTGGCGGACGCCCTGTTCCGCCGTGCCTGGACGGCGATGCTGGCGCCGCTGCCATCGGGCTTCGAGCAGCGTCCGGCGCGGGAGCGGCTGTTCGCCGTTCTCTGGCGCTGGTTCGAGGCGCTGGCCCCCCATCGCCGCGTCGCGGTGCAGATGATCCGTGGCAAGATCTATCCCTCCCATCCGCATCACTGGGTGCCGCTGATCTTCAACCTGTCGCGCACGGTGCACTGGCTGCGCGATGCCGCCGCGCTCGACGCGACCGGGCGCAGGCGTCAGGTCGAGGAGATCGGGCTCACGCTTCTGCTGCTCGATACGCTGCGGGTCTGGGCGCGCGATGAAAGCGTGGGCCAGGAACGCACGCGCGCGCACCTGCAACGGCGCCTGGAGGCGGCCGAGCGTCTCCTCACCCGCATCTTCCCGCCTGGCCGGGCGGACTGAACCATGTCTCCGCCGATCGCGCTCTTCCTGCGGCCGGCGCGGGAGGTCATGGGCAGCCTGCCGCCGGTCTGCGATCCCGCCATGAGCTGCGCCGAACTGGTGGCGCGCATGGCCGCCGGCAACGCCGACTGTGCGCTTCTCTGCGATGCTCCCGGCCGGCCGATCGGGCTGGTGACGGCGAGCGATGTGGTTCGGCGGATCGCCTTCACGCTCGCCCCCGATGCGCCGGCGCGCCAGGCGATGAGCGCACCGGTTCTGACCGCCGCTTTGGACGAGGCGCTCTACCGGCTGCATGCGCGCATGAGCCGCGCCGGACTCGAGCGCGTCGTGATCGTGGACGGAGAGGGCCGCGCCATCGGCATGGTGACGCGAGCCTTGCTGCTCGACCTTGCCGCGCCGCGATTTCTCTCGCGCCTCGGCCAGGTCGCCTGCATCGAAGAGGTTGAGGGGCCGCGGATGGCGAAGCGCGCCCAGGCGGACCTTGCGACCATGCTGCTGGAGGACGGACTGGATGGGCCGGGCATCCTCTCGCTCATTGCCGAGATCAACGACGACATTCATTCCCGCGTGCTGCAGTACGCGCTCGGTGCGATGCGCGCGGATGGCTGGGGCTCGCCGCCGGTCGCCCATGCCTTCATCGTCATGGGATCGCTTGGCCGGCGGGAGGCCCTGCTGCACCCCGACCAGGACAACGGCATGATCCTGGCCGACTATCCCGACGACCAGCACGGCAGCGTCGACAGTTTCTTCGCCGAGCTGGCGCGGCGCGTGAACGGCGATCTGGAACTTGCCGGATTTCCAAGCTGCGCCGGCCATGTCATGGCCATGTATCCATTGTGGCGCAAGAACCTCGGCCAGTGGCGAAGGCAGATCGCTGGCTGGGTCGAAAGGCGCAGTGGCGCAGCCTTGTTGCAGGCGGATATCTTCTTCGACTTCCATCCGGTGCAGGGCGATGCGGCGCTCGCCCGCGAACTCGGCGCCCGCGCGCTCGAGACGGTCGCCGGCCGGCCGGACTTCCTGCGCGCGCTTGCCGCCAGCGAGGGCCGGCACGATGCGGGGCTCGGCTGGTTCGACCGCCTGGTGACCGAACAGGCGGACGAGGCGCACCGCGACGAGGTCAACCTGAAGCGCAACGGGCTGCTGCCGATCGCCGAGGGTGCCCGGCTCTACGCGCTCGCGCGGCAAGTCCCAGAAGTCGGGACACCGGCGCGGCTGCATCGTCTGGCCGGGCTCGGCGTGCTGGGTGCCGAGGAGGCAGAGAAGCTAAGCGCTGCCTTCGGTTTCATGGCCGGCCTGCTGCTGCGCCAGCAGGCGGCCGATCTGGCGCTCGGGGCGCGCCCCTCGCATCATGTCGCGCCGTCAGCCCTTGCGGCCGAGGAACGCGAGCGGCTGGTCGCGGCGATGAAGGCAGCGCAGGAGCTGCGCCGGCGCGCGCGCGCCGATTTCACCGGCGAGATCATCTAGTCCCTTCCTTAGCGCCGGCCGGCGCGCGTTCGGGCAGGCGGAAGCAGAATTCGGCGCCGCTGCCCGGCCGGCTGCTCACCCAGATCCTGCCGCCCAGCCGTTCGACGATCGAGCGGCAGATGGCGAGGCCAAGGCCGGTTCCCTCCGGCTTCGCCGTCAGCATGTCGCCGATCTGCTGGAACTTCTCGAAAATCGTCGGCTGCGCGTGGAATGGAATGCCGGGCCCCGTATCCTTCACGCAGATCACGACGCCGCCACCCGCGCTCTCGCGGGAAAGGCGCACCTCGACCCGATCCCGATCGGCGGCGCAGAACTTCACCGCGTTGGACAGGAGGTTGATGATCACCTGGATCAGGCGGTCGCGGTCGCTCCAGAGGATAGGAGCCGCCGGGTCGAGCTGGACTTCCAGGGGAATGCGCTTGTCGCGGAAGAGCTGGCTCGTGGCGTTGACCGCCTCGCGCACGACTTCGGCCGGATCGACACGTTCGAGGGTCCAGCTCATCGAGCCTGCTTCGAGCTTGGCAAGGTCGAGGACCTGGTTGATCAGGCGCGTCAGGCGCTCGCTCTCGCGGATGATGATGGCGAGGAACTCCTGGCGCTGGCCGCCGGCGAGGCCGGGATTGTCGTGCAGGATCTCGGAAAAGGAGCGGATCGATGTCAGCGGCGTGCGCAGCTCGTGCGTCACGGTCGAGATGAAGTCGTCCTTCATCCGGTCGAGTTCCTTGAGCCTCTCGTTCGCTTCGCGAAGCTCGGCGGTCGCCGCCTCGAGTTCGCGGGACTTCTGTTCGAGCTGGTGCGAGTAGGCAATCACCTGGCTTGCCTCGTCGAGGATCTCCATCACTTCCTGTAACCCGATCGTCTCTCCCTTGCTCACGGTCGCCACCATGACGCGCGCGGAGGCGGCGCCGATCGTGCCGCCGAGCAGGTTCTCGGCGAAACTGACGAGCTGCGGATCGGCCTCGCGCTGGCGCGCCAGGTCGATGCCCCGGCGCTCCGCATACTGGGCGAAGGCGCGCTCCGTTCGCTCGCGCCCGAGAAAGCGGGCGAGCAGCGCCTTGAGTTCGGCCAGCATCGCCGTGCCGCGCCAGAAGCGCGAACTTCCCTGGCCGCCGGAGGGACGGAAGACATCGACGAAGAGCGCCGCCTGTATGCGTTCCATCGCCGACTGGCGGGTGAGCAGCGAGACCAGCACGTAGGCGCCGAGATTGGCCATCATCGACCAGATGAGCGAATGGGTGACCGGCTCGAGCCCGCCGAGGCCGAAGAGTTCGTAGGGGCGCAGCAGGGCGATGCCGAAGATGCCATCGGTGACGAAGCTTTCCGGCAGCCATCCGGAACGGGCGAACGAAGGCAGAAGCAGCGTGTAGAGCCAGACGCCGAAGCCGACGACCAGCCCGGCGACTGCCCCTTTCTGGGTCGCGCCGCGCCAGAAGATGCCGCCGATCAGGGCCGGCGCGAACTGGGCGGCGGCGCAGAACGAGACGAGGCCGATGCTCACCAGCGCGAAGGATTCGCCGATCAGCCGCACATAGAGATAGCCCAGCAGGATGACGATGACGATGGTCCAGCGCCGGATGGCGAGGAGCAGGCGCGTCAGGTCCTTGCGACTCTGCAGGGCGAGCCAGCGCACCCGCAGCAGCCCGGGCATGACCAGGTCGTTGCAGACCATGGTCGCCAGCGCGATCGTCTCGACGATCACCATGCCGGTGGCCGCGGAGAGCCCGCCGATGAAGGCGAGGAGTGCTATGCCCTCGTAGCCCTTCACCATGGGCAGCGCGAGCACGAAGATGTCGGGATTGATGTCGCCCTCCGGGAAGACGATGAGACCGGCGAAGGCGATGGGCAGGACGAAGATGTTGATGATCAGCAGATAGAGCGGGAACATCCACACCGCCTTGCGGATATGCGCCTCGTCCACGTTCTCGACCACGGCCACCTGAAACTGCCGCGGCAGGCAGACGATGACCACCATGGAAAGCAGCGTCAGCGCGATCCAGTCGCCGAAGCGGCCGGCATCGCCCACTTCGAGCAGCGCCAGCAGGCGCGGGTCCTCCGCCGCCCGGCTGAAAAGGTCGCCGAAGCCGCCGAACAGCCCGAAGGTGACCAGCAGCCCGACTGCGACGAACGCCACCAGCTTGACCACCGATTCGAAAGCGATGGCGGCGACCATGCCCTCGTGATGCTCCGAAGCGTCGATATGGCGCGTGCCGAACAGGATCGAGAAAGCGGCCAGCAGGACGGCGACCCAGAAGGCGGTGTCGGTCAGGATCGGTGCCGACTGGATCTGGCCGGCGACCGGCAGGTTCGGATGGCTGAGCAGGACCGTGAAGGTGGTGGACACGGCTTTGAGCTGCAGCGAGATATAGGGCATGATGCCGATCACGGCGATGATGGTGACCAGTCCGCCGAGAAGCTGGCTCTTGCCGTAACGCGAAGAGATGAAGTCGGCGATCGACGTGATGCGGTTCGCCTTCGATATGCGCACCATCTTGCGCAGGACGATCCACCAGACCACGGCCATCAGCGTCGGGCCGAGATAGATCGGCAGGAAGTGGATGCCGCTCGACGCGGCGCGGCCGACGCTGCCGTAGAATGTCCAGGACGTGCAGTAGACGGCGATGGACAGGGCGTAGACATAAGGGTTGTTGATCAGGCTGCGCCCCTGGTCGGCGCGCTTGTCCCCATAATAGGCAATGGCGAAGAGCAGGCAGAGATAGGCGAAGGAGACGCCGATGACCGTCCATTCCAGAAGCATGGCGGCCTAGCCTCCGGCCTGTCCGGCGCCGCCGGGACCGCGATCCTCCGGTGTTTCGTCGGGGGTGCGTTCCATGGCGAGTGCCAGCGCGAGGATGACGCCCGCCCAGGCTACGAAGAGATAGAGGTAGAGGATGGGCAGGCCGAGAAAGCTTGCCGGCACGCCGAAGACGGCGAGCAGTGGCGGATTGAACAGCGCGAGCGCAAGCAGGAAGATGGCGACGAGCTTCTCGTTGAGACCGTTCTGGCGACCTGACCAGGGCGCGAGCGGTCGCGGTTCCTGATTCATGCGGTTCCCCCTGCGCGGCCTGCCCGCGCCGTGGCCTCGGGCACCGTTTCGCGGCGAAGGCGTGCCAGCGGGCTCGCCGCCGCCTGCACGTCGCCGAAGGTAACGAGGCCGCGGTCGCGCAGGCGCGCGATCATCCGAACCAGGATTTCCGCCGTCGCCATGGCATCGCCCAGTGCCGTGTGGCGTCCGGCGAGGCGCACGTCATAACGCTCCAGCAGCGTGTCGAGCGAATGATCCTCCTCCTGCGGATCGAGCAGCGCCGAGAGCAGCAGCGTGTCGAGCGCGGCATTGCGGATGCTCACGTTCGCCTCGGCTTCATGCAGGTGCAGGAACTTGAGGTCGAAGGGCGCGTTATGCGCGACGATCACCGCGTCGCCGCAGAATTCCATGAACTGCGGCAGCACCACCTGGATCGGCGGCTTGTCCGCCACAAGCGCATCGGTGAGGCCATGAAAGCGTGTCGAGGCGGCGGGGATCGGCCGACCCGGATTGACCAGACGCTCGAATGTCTCGCCGGTCAGTACCCTGCCCTTGACGACGCGCACCCCGGCGATGGAAACGATTTCGTCTCCCCGCTCCGGATCGAGGCCGGTGGTCTCCGTGTCGAAGACGACGAAGGTGAGTTCATCGAGCCGCCGGCTGGACAGTTCGAGATCGCCGGAATGGCCGCGCATCAGGCTGAAGTCGTAGAATTCCGGACGCGGCGGCAGGCGTTCGCCCGGCAGGGAGAATTGTCCGCGCAGCGGCGGGATCAGCGGAATGCGGATCACGGCGCCGTCCGGATGCCGGCCGGCCTGGCTCCAGATTTCGCTGCCGTGGCGCTCCAGGATGTCGCGCATGCTGAGCCCGCCCGGCAATTCCTCCAGCTTCTCGTCGATCCAGCCGTCCAGCTCCTTGGCGGCAATCGGCTGGCCGCGCCAGCCGATATCGAGATAGACGCGCCGGTCGCCAAGCAGCAGTTCGGCGTCGAACTCATCGATCCCATGGCGCGCATGCAGCTCGCGGACCAGCCGTTCCGTCACCAGCATCAGCGACAGGGAATCGCCATGCAGCCAGAGCGGCGCGCCGGTCACGGTGAGCTTGATCTTTGCGGCCGAATCGCCGAGTCGCCGGGCGAGGCAATTCAGCAGGTCTTCGCCGTAGATGTCCGCCATCGGCCAGGGGCTGCCCGGCTCGGCGCGCAGTTCCGCGGCCAGCGTCTCCAGCCGCTCGGAAAGCACGGCGCTTTCCTTGAGCAGGATGGCATCGAATGCCTGCCGCTGCGTCGCCTCCATGTCCGGGAAGCCGGCCAGGGTTTCGGCGGCTGCCCGCAGGTTGGCGAGCGGGCCGCGCAGATCGCGGCCGATGGCCTGCCGCAGCTTCTCGGCCCTGGCCAGGGCCGGCATGCTGTCGGAGATGTCGACGAGCGAGATGGCATAGGCGCTGAAGCTCCCTGCCTCGCCGCGCACGATGCCGAGGCGCCCTCGCAGCATGAGGCGGGCATCGGCGGTGCTGCAGACGAAACTCGTCGCCATGTCTTCGGGCCTCGCTGGGCCGCCCGCTTCGCCCGTCCGCGTACTGGCATGCTGCTCCAGCCTTTCGATTGCATGCAGGATCGGCGCGCGCGAAAGCAGGCCGAAAATGGAGCGGCCAAGTCCGGTAAGTTCCGGCCTGCCCAGCATCCGCACTGCCGCTTCGTTGCAGAGCAGGATCTGGTGGTCCCTGTTGCAGACGATCACGCCCTCGCTCAGGCCTTGCAGGATGACTTCGAGCCAGCCCTTCTGTTCCGCGACCTGCCTGGTCGCATCCTCGATCGCCTGCCGCTTGGCGCGCTCCGCCTGAGCCAGCACTATAGCCGCCTGGGAAAGCGCTTCGGGCAGCCCGCCGAGATCGTGCCGCCTGGGTAGTTCGAGCGAACGCTGGCCGAGACGGCCATCGCTCAGCATTCGCATGCCCCTCTCCAGGAGGCGGACGGGCAGCAGCACCCAACGGTCGAGGTAGAACCAGCCCAGGGCCACCAGCGGCAGCAGCGCGAGGGCGCCAAGTGCCGCAAGCGCGGCGGCGGCGGCCGGGTCCGCGCCGAGCCGGCGCGCGAGCAGGTTGAGCGTCAGCCCAAACAGCAGATAGCCGGCGAGCCACAGGGCTGCGAATATCAGGGCCAGCCTTCCGCGGTTTCCCATCCCGCCCCCGCTCGGGTTCACCACTCTCCTCAGTGCCGCCCTTCCGTCTGGAACCGGCGCACGCGCTCGACGACGTCGCGAGTCGAAAATGGCTTGGTGATGTAATCGTCGGCGCCCAGCGCCAGTCCCTTTTCGCGTTCGACATCGCGCCCGCGCGCGGTGAGCATCAGGATGCGCACGTCGCGCCAGGCCGGATTCGCACGGATCGTCTGGCAGACATCGTAGCCATCGCGCTTGGGCAACATGACGTCGAGCAGGACCACGTCCGGGCGCCGCTCCGCCATCGCGGCCAGCGCCGCCTCGCCATCGCGCGCCACGCGCACGTCGAAACCGGCCTGTTTCATGAGAAATTCGAGGGACAGCACGATATTCGGCTCGTCGTCGACGACAAGTACGGAAAAACCCACCGTGCCGTCTCCCGCGTTGCTGTCCGAACGGGGCATCATGGCGCCCCGGCGCGTCGAGACATCAGTAAAGCATGGCCCCCGCCGGCTGTCACCCGGCTTGGCCAGTGGCCGGACCGGCGGCGCTGGCGGCGGCTTCGCTGGTTGCGGCATCGAGCTCCCGCATCGCCTGATGCTGGCTCAGGAACACGCGCCCGGTGAGATGCTGCAGGAAGTCCGACCTGGCCAGGCGGTCCATGACCGGTCCCTTGACTTCCGACAGATGAAACTCGACGCCGGCCGCGTGCAGCCGGTGGACGATCGCCTCGAGGCTTTCCAGGGCGCTGGCATCGATGAAGTTCACCGCCGGGCACATCAGCACGACATGACGGATGCCGGGTCTTGCCGCCACCAGATCGTAGACCCGCTCTTCCAGGTAGCGGGCGTTGGCGAAGTACAGGCTTTCATCGACGCGCAGGCTCAGCACCGTCGGCGAGACGACGACCCGGTGGCGCTCGACATTGCGGAAATGCTCGCTGCCGGGCACCTGGCCGACGACGGCCATGTGGGGCCGGCTGGTCCGCCAGAGGAAGAGCAGCAGCGAGAGCATGACGCCGCCGAGGATGCCGGCCTCGATGCCGGCCAGCAGCACGAGCAGGATGGTGAGGGCCATCGCCGCGAAGTCGCTCCTGGAATAGG
The DNA here is from genome assembly GCA_026126165.1 of Alphaproteobacteria bacterium. GTDB lineage: Bacteria > Pseudomonadota > Alphaproteobacteria > Ferrovibrionales > Ferrovibrionaceae > JAHCJQ01. Next base: position 9,733 of record JAHCJR010000065.1, on the reverse strand, counting down.
CAAGGACCCGGCGCATCGCGCCGATATCGACGAGCGACAGCACGGCGACGACGATGGTCGCCGCCAGCACTGCCTGTGGCAGGTCGGCGAAGAGGGGGGCCAGCAGCAGCGTGGCGAGCGCGATGGCGATCGCGGTGAAGGCGCCGGCGAGCGGCGTCGCCGCGCCGGCGTCGAAGTTGACGACGGAACGGGCGAAACCGCCGGTCACCGGAAAGCCCCCGCTGAACGAGGCGGCAAAGTTCGCCGCGCCGAGGCCGACCAGCTCCTGGTTCGCGTCGATCCGCTGGCGTCGCCGGGCGGCCAGGGTCTGGGCGACGGAAACCGATTCGACGAAGCCGACCAGGCTGATCAGCACCGCCGCCGGCAGCAGTTCGAGCCATAGCCCGGGATCGAAGGATGGCAGTGCAAGTGGCGGCAGGCCGGCCGGCACGTCGCCCACGACCCGCACGCCGCTTGCCGTAAGATCGAACAGGCGCACGGCGAGGATGGAGGCGATGACCGCAAATACCGGTCCCGCCTTGGCGAGGATATCGGCGAGGCGCGGGGCGAGCCCGACACGCACCAGAAGCGGGCGGAGACGGCGACGCACCCAGAACAGGAAGGCAAGCGACATCAGGCCGATGGCAAGCGTCGGCAGATTGGTCTGGCCGATGTTTCCTGCAAGCTGCGGCAGCAGTTCGCTCAGCGTATCGCCGCGTGCCTCCAGGCCAAGCAGGTGACGGAGCTGCGAGACCGCGATCAGGATGCCGGATGCGCTGATGAAACCGGAAATGACGGGATGGCTGAGGAAGTTGGCCAGGACGCCGAGCCTCAGGATGGCCATTGCCGCGAGGATCACGCCGGAGAGCAGGGCGAGTGCGAGCGCCGCCTGCTGGTAGGCGAGGCTGCCGGGTGCCGCCACCGCCCCGGCCGCGGCCGCGGTCATCAGCGAGACCACGGCGACCGGGCCGACGGCGAGGGTCCGGGAACTGCCGAAGGCGGCATAGGCGATCAGCGGCAGGATGCTCGCATAGAGGCCGACATGGGCCGGCAGGCCCGCGAGCATGGCATAGGCGAGGCTCTGCGGCACCAGCATGATGGTGACGATCAGGGCCGCCAGCATGTCCTGGGCGAGCAATCCCCGATCATATTCCCTGCCCCAAACGAGAAAGGGAAATATCGTCCGCCACTTCATCGCGCTCGCGCTCCTGCCTCGCCGGTCAGAAGACGTCGAGCGGCAGTTTGAGGTAGCGCACGCCGTTCGCTTCGGCCGGCGGCAGTTCGCCGGCGCGCATGTTCACCTGGACCGAGGGCAGGATCAGGCGGGGCATGGCGAGCGTCTTGTCGCGCGCGGTGCGCATGGCGGCGAACTGGTCCTCGCTGACCCCGTCATGGACATGGATGTTCTCCCGCCGCTCGGTCGCGACGGTGGTCTCCCACCGGTACTCGTCGCGTCCCGGCGCCTTGTAGTCATGGCACATGAAGAGCCGCGTCTCCGGCGGCAGCGCGAATATGCGCTGGATCGAGCGGTAGAGCTGGCGCGCATCGCCACCGGGAAAGTCGCAGCGCGCCGTGCCGTAGTCGGGCATGAACAGCGTGTCGCCGACGAAGGCGGCATCGCCGATCACATAGGTCATGCAGGCGGGGGTGTGTCCGGGCGTGTGCAGGACCTGCGCCTCGATTCCGCCGACATTGAAGCGCTCGCCATCGCGAAAGAGCCGGTCGAACTGGCTGCCGTCACGGGCAAACTCGCTGCCGGCGTTGAACAGCTTGCCAAAGGTCTCCTGGACCTTGGTGATGTTCTGGCCGATGCAGATCTCTCCACCCAGTTCTTCCTTGAGGTAGGGCGCGGCCGAAAGATGGTCGGCATGGACATGCGTCTCCAGCAGCCAGTCGACCCGCAGACCCTGTTCGCGCACATGGGCGATGATGCGATTCGCCGACTGCTTCGCCGTGCGGCCCGACGCGGGATCGAAATCCAGCACGGAATCGACGATCGCCGCCCGGCCACTGGCCGGGTCGGCGACGACATAGCTAACGGTAAAGGTGGCCTCGTCGAAAAAGGCATGAACGTCCGGCCGCATCGCTATTTCCTCCCCCTGTGTCCTGGTTCAGGCGCCACGCGCGCTCCCGCTGGTCCGGCAGGTATCGATGCCGAACAGGGTATAGGCGGGGCACCAGGCGAACAGCGCCGTTGCCAGCGGCACCAGCCCCACCAGCCCGAACCATGCCGCAGGTCCGTCGAGCAGGACAACCAGAGAGAGCAGCAGCAGGCCGGCGACGACGCGCAGCCCGCGATCCAGTCCGCCAACATTGGTCCGCATCAGGAGATCCTCCAGTAAATTGGACATTATGTATATGCGAATATATGAATTAAAGAGTGAGGTTGCAAGATCCTTCTCGAACCGCGGCGCGCCGTTCCGTTTCATGGGCCGACGGAATAAGTTAGGGCATGTCGCGCCGGACACGCCTGCTGCTTCTGCTGCTCATCGCCCTGCTCGGACTGGTGCTGGGCGTTCCCGCCCTGATTCGCCAGGAGGTTGCGGAGTTTGCCATAGCCCGCGCGCTGGCCGCGCGTGGCCTGGAGGGTCGGGTCAAGGTTTCCCGCCTGGATCTGAACGGCATGGAGCTGACCGGCATCGAGGTGGCGGATCTGCGCCTGCGTCGCGTTCTCGCCACATACCGGATCGGCGATCTGCTTGCCGGCCGCATTGCCGCCGTGGCGATCGAAGGGTTGGAGATGCGGCTCGACCTGACAGGTGCGGGCCCCCCGCTTGGCGAGCTGCAGAAACTTGTTGGCCAGGGTGCGAGCCAGGGCGGCAACGGGGCGACGGCTGGCTTCGATCCGTCGAAGCTGCCCGACATTCGCCTCGGCGACGCCCGCATCCTGCTGGCGACCGCCCGCGGTCCGGTCGCCGCGCGCCTCGATGGCAGCTTCGCAGCCTCTGGCGGGGAAGGGCGCCGGCAGGCTGCATTCTCGATCGGCATCGAGAGCGCCGAGGCCAGGCTCGCGGGCGAGTTGCGTGCCGTATTCGCCGACTTCGCGCCGCGACAGCTCGAAGCGGATGTCCGTCTCACGCTCCCCGCCCATGACAGCCGGGCGGAAGTCCGCGTCACCACCGAGCAGGATGCCGGCGGGACGCGGGCGCGGCTGAAACTCAGCGGCGAGATCGACGGTGCCGCCGCTGGCCTGTTCGCGCCCGCTTCGGCCGACTGGCCGAGTTTCCGGCATGTCCGCCTGACCGGCGAGGGCGTCATGGATCTTGCCGGTCCCGCGCCGACGCTTGGCGAAGGCCGTGCGCTGGCGGACTGGATCGGGCGCGCGGGTATGGAGCTGGCGCTTGGGCTCGCGCTGCGCGGCGGCGCCCTTGCTGGCGTGGCGACCGGCATTGACCTGGATGCCTCGCTCGGTCTTGCCCGTCGGGAGGGCGCGCTCCGCTTTCTGCTCACCGGTCCGCTGCGAGTGAATTTTGCCCGCCTCGACTCGCGCCTTGTCTCGGCGCCGGACCTGCCGCCTTCGCTGGCGCGCGCCCTCGAAGCCGGGGCGGTGCTCACGCTCGAGCCGAACAAGGCTCCGGCGCTGCTCGCGCTGCGTCTCGACCGCCCTGCCATCGAGACCGCCGACTTCGCGTTCCGCCTCGCCGCCGCGCGGACGGGAGAACTCGCATTGGCCGGCACCCTGGCCGGCCAGGGCGACGCGACGCCGGACGGGCCGGCCCTTGCGGCGGCGCTCGATCTGCATGCGAGCGGCGCCGTGCTGGCCGATCTCCTGGGGCGGGGAGCGGGCCTTTCCGCATTGCGGGCGGCGTTCGGTCTCAGCGCTTCGCCGGAGGGTGGCGGACATGTGCTGACCCTGAGCGGGCCCGGCCGGATCGAGCTGGAAGGCGCGCGGCATCCCGAACTGCGCCTGCCGGGAAGGATTGGGTTGACGGTACCGGAGCTGCGTGTCGGGCGCGCGGCCGACGGCGCGTTGTCGCTCGAAGGCGGGCTGCGGTCCGAAGCGGCGAATCTTGCCCTGCTGCGCAAGGACGAGACGCCGCTCGAAGTGCAGCTTGGTCCGGCCGAACTGACGCTGCAGCTGCAACGAAGCACCGCCGGCAACACCAAAGGCGAGGCGAAGGTGCGGCTTTCGGAGGCACAATTGCCCGCGCATGGCCTGCGGCTCGCAGCGCTGCGTGCGAGCATGCCCCTTGCGCCCGACGAGGCGGCGCTCACGCTGGTCCAGTCGCTGCGCATCGCCTCGACAGCGACGCCGGCCGCCTTCGCGCCGGTCGATCTGACCGGCCGGCTCGAACGCAATCTCGCTTTCCGGGCCGAGGCGCGCGCCCTCGATGGCGCCGTGCGCATCCTCGCGCGCGGGCGCCACGATGCCGCGCGCGGGCGCGGCAGGGCGAGCGTCAGCCTGGCCGAACTCGAATTCCGGCCTGGCGGCCTGCAGCCGGCCGCGCTGCTGCCGGCGCTCGGTGCGCTGCGGGAGGTTGCGGGCCGGGTCGGCGCGCGTGCCGAACTGGTCTGGGATGCAGGCGGCATGGACGGCACCGGCCGCATCGACCTGCAGGGCCTCTCGCTCGGTGCGGCCGGCGCGACGATTGAGGGACTGACGCTCGCGCTCGATCTGGATCGCCTCAACCCGCCACGCTCGCCGCCCGGGCAACCATTCTCCGCGGCGCGGGTGAGCGCGGGCCTCGATCTCGGAAAAATACAGGGCACCTTGCGCGTGGAGAGCCCGGCGCAGGGAAGGCCCACCATCCGCGTGGAAGCCATGAAGGCGGAGTTCGTCGGCGGCGAGTTGCGGTTCGCCGATGCGCGGATCGATCCTGTCTCGGGGTCCTATGGCGCCGACCTGGAGCTTGACGGGGTCGATCTGGAGACCCTCTTCGGGCTGCTCGGCCTGGCGGAGCTGCATGGCAGCGGCCGCATTGCCGGAACATTGCCGGTGCGGCTCGAGGACGGCGATGTGGTGGTGGCGCAGGGGCGGTTGTCGGCCGTCGGCCCGGGGCGGCTCGCCTTCGATTCGCCGGCGGCGCGGGCAGCACTCGGCGGTGGCGGCGCCAGCGTGGAGCTGCTGCTGGATGCGCTGAAGAACTTTCACTACGAGGTGCTCGAACTGACCCTCGACAAGCCGCGCGGCGGACGGGCCCTGGTCGGCCTGCGCCTGCAAGGCGCCAACCCGGATGTATTGGAGGCACACCCATTCAACCTCAATATCACCCTGGATACCGATGCGACGCCGCTGCTTGCCGCGCTCGCCCAGGGGCAGGACACGCTCCAGCTCCTGCTCGGCAGCGTTTCAAGGCTTGTGCGGCCGCCCTAGAGACAACACAATCCCGATGCAGCCTGTCGTCTCGACCCGCTGCCACCGGAGCTTCGAGTGTAAAGATGCGCCCAGACCGTTCCTTGCCGCGTCCTTTCGCGACGCTTCTTCTCTGCCTTGCGTTCGGCCTGGCCGCCTGTCAGCCAAGCGTGCGGGTCGAGGCGCCGAAAGAGCCGATCACCATCAACCTGAACATCAAACTCGATGCCGATGTGCGGGTCCGGATCGAAGAGCAGGCGCGCGAGGACATCAAGGCCAATCCCAATATCTTCTGATCCGGACCGGGGCGAACCGCCTGTCAATGCATGCCGAGGTAAGCAACATGTCGATCAGTCGCCGCCATCTGTTTTCCATCGTCGCGCTTGCGGGGGCCCTGCTGTTCGCGCCGTCCGCCTTCGCCCAGTCGGCGGAGCAGCTTCGGGCGTCCGGGGCCGCCGGCGAGCGCTGGGACGGTCTGATGGAAGCGCGCGATCCCGGCGCGCAAGCGGCGGTGAACCAGATCAACCAGCAGCGCCAGCAGGTCTATCGCGACCGGGCGGCAAAGCAGAATGTCCCGGCGCAGGAGGTCGGCAAGGTCTATTTCGAGCAGATCGTGCGCTCCGCCCCGCCCGGCACCTGGATCAAGGGGGCGGACGGGCGCTGGGTCCAGAAACGCTGACCTCACGACCCTGTGATGCCCGTCACGGACGGGCCCTGCAGCCTCTGCCATGAATCCCCCGTCGCCGGCGGTCGGCCGGCGGGCCTGTCACGGGGGACGTCATGAAATCGCGTTTCAAGAAGCTGGGCGCCGAACTGCTGCTCAGCCTCGCCATCGTCATCCTGATCGCGGCAGCGGTGGTGCAGCTCATCGCCGTGCACGCCATCGTCTTCTCTGCTTGATGCGTCGCGAATGATGCGGCCTTGATGCCGCCAGAATCGGGTGTCATCACCCTTGGGCGCGCTTTCCGCCCGGGGGTACAAGAATGTCGCGACTGCCGCTTTTCCTGACCTTCCTTTCCCTTCTGTTCCTGCCTGTCTGCGGCGGTGCGCCGCTGGCGGCGGAGCGTGGCTACGAGCCGCCCCGCGTCGAGTATCGGGCCGAACGGCTGGTCCAGCGCGGCGGGCGGCAACAGGCGATGCGCGTCCATTACGTGCCGGGCAAGGAGCGCCTCGATCTGCTGGGCACGGCGGCGGCGGGCAACAGCCTGATCCTGCGCCACGATCTCAGGCAGACTTTCGTCGTGATGCCGCGCCTTGGCGCCTATGGCGTCGCCCCTCCCGATGTGGGGGCGGAACTGGATCAGATCCTGCGCAGCCTCCGCCTCACCGCCGAGGGGCGCGAGGTGGTCGAGGGCGTGGCGACAACCCGCTACCGGGTGCGCGGGCGGCTGGAGGGGCGCATCTGGCTTGATTCGCGCGACATTCCCGTGCGCATCCAGGGCCGCTCGGAGATCGGCGGGGAATGGCAGGAGACCCTGATCGAGCAGCGGGCGATCGAGGTGGCGCGGCAGGACCCCTCCCTGTTCGAGGTGCCGCCCGGACTGGGGCGCATCGACATGCGCGACCCGGTCTGGGCAGCGCTGGTGCGCCAGGTGATCAACGGACGCTGAAGGCGGAACTCAAGCCGCCTGCGCCGCCGCCGGCTCGAAGGCATAGGCGGCGAGCGAGAGCGAGCCGAAATCGAAGCTCGCATGCAACCGCTCGACCCGGGCATCCGGTCCGGCCGCGCCCAGCGCCACGAAAAGCGGGATCAGGTGTTCGTCGCGGGGATGGGCCTTGACCGCATCCGGGCTCGCCCGGCGATAGTCGAGCAGCCGTGCCTCGTCGCCCGCGTGCAGTGCGTCGGCCAGCCAGCGGTCGAAGCCCATCGCCCAGTCCGGCGGCGCCGGCTCGCGCATGCCGCCCTCGCGGAAGATGTGCTGGAGATTGTGCACGGCGCCGCCGCTGGCCAGCAGCAACACGTCCTTTGCCGTCAGTTCGGCCAGGGCCCGGCCCAGCGCCAGATGATGCGCCGGACCAAGGTGGGGCTGGATGGCGATCTGCGCGACCGGAATGTCCGCATCCGGCCAGAGCAGCATCAGAGGGATCCAGGTGCCGTGGTCCAGTCCGCGCCCGGCATCGCGGCGGCAGGTCATGCCGGCGCGCTCGATCAGCGCGGCAGCCTGCTCCGCCACCGCCGGCGCGCCGGGTGCATCGTAGCGCAGGCGATAGAGTTCCTCCGGAAAGCCATAGAAATCGTGGATCGTTTCCGGGTGCGGACAGAGGCTCACCGCCGGAACGTCGGTCTCCCAATGCGCGGAGACGCAGAGGATCGCCCGCGGGCGGCCCTGGCGGGCCTCGATCGTCCGCCCGAGCCCGGCGAGGAAATGCCGTGCCGGTATATCCTGCAGCGGCAAGGTCGGGGCGCCGTGGCCGATGAAGTAGGTGGCCATCAGGGCAGGTCGAACATCAGGATCTCGGCCTGCTCGAGCGCCCGGACCGATATCCTCGGCTGATCGGCGATGGCGACGCCATCGCGCGTTCCGACCTCGCGGTGATCGACCATCACGCGACCGGCCGAGACAACGAGATAGGCGCGCCGGCCGGGCCGCAATTCATGCTCGACAGCCTCCCCCTCCTTGAGGAAGGCGCCGTAGAGTGTCGCGTCCTGATGGATGGCGAGCGCGCCCTGCACATGCGCCTCGCCCGAGGCGAGCGCCACCAGCCGGCCGGAGCGGTCGGCGCGCGGGAACTGTGCCTGCTCCCAGCGCGGCGGCAGGCCGCGCCGGTTCGGCTCGACCCAGATCTGGAACAGTTCTGTCAGCTCCGGTTCCAGGTTGAATTCGGCATGCATGATTCCGGTGCCTGCGCTCATCACCTGCACATCGCCCGCCGCCGTCTTGCCTTCGTTGCCGAGGCTGTCGCGGTGGCTGATGGCGCCCTTGCGGACATAGGTGATGATTTCCATGTCGCGATGGCCATGCATGTCGAAACCCGTGCCGGCGCGGATCTCGTCGTCGTTCCACACCCTGAGCGGGCCGAACGCGCCGCCCATGGGGGCGGCGACGCCGGAGAAGTGGAAATGGAAGCGGGAGTTGAGCCAGTCATTCTCGAACCGGCCGAGTCGCGATTTCGGGATTACGTGAATCATGGTCTCATTCCCCTTCGCTCATGGTCCGTCAGCCGAACAGCCTGGTGGCGATCTCGGTTACATGCCGGCCCTGGAAGCGGGCCAGCTCCAGCTCGTTCGCCGAAGGCTGCCGCTTGCCGTCTCCGCCCGCAAGCGTCGTCGCCCCATAGGGCGAGCCGCCGGTCACCTCGTCCAGCCGCATCTGGCCGGCGGCCGAATAGGGCAGGCCGACGATCACCATGCCATGGTGCAGCAAGGTCGTGTGGAAGGACGTGATGGTGGTTTCCTGGCCGCCATGCTGGGTGGCGGTAGACACGAAGACGCTGCCCACCTTGCCGATCAGCGCGCCCTTGGCCCACAGGCCGCCGGTCTGGTCGAGGAAGTTGCGCATCTGCGCCGCCATGTTGCCGAAACGGGTCGGTGTGCCGAAAATGATGGCGTCATAGTCGGCGAGTTCCTGCGGCGAGGCAAAGGGAGCTGCCTGATCCAGCTTGGCGCCGGCCCTGCGCGCGGCTTCCTCGGGCACCAGGTCGGCGACGCGCTTCACAGTGACCTGTGCCCCCTTGACCGCCCGGGCGCCCTCCGCGATGGCTTCCGCCATCGTCTCGATATGCCCGTACATCGAATAATAAACCACCAGTACCTTTGCCATCCCATGCTCCCGGATACGATTTCAACCCTCGGCCCAATGCCGGATACCGGGAATATCGGGATTTATCATCGAGTCGATAATTCCTTTCTTGATCATAATATTGTTTCCTTATAGGAAACAATAATGGAAAACCTGATGGCCATGGCCGTCTTCGCCCGTATCGTCGAGGCTGGTTCGTTCACGGCGGCGGCGCGCCGGCTCGGCATGTCGAAAAGCGCTGTTTCCAAGCAGGTCAGCCGGCTCGAGGAGGCGCTGGGGACGCGCCTGCTCAACCGGACCACGCGCCGGCTGAGCCTGAGCCAGGCGGGCCTCGCCTTCCACGAGCATTGCGCGCGCATTCTGGCGGAGGCGCAGGCGGCGGAAGAAGCGGTGCAGAGCCTGCAGGCGGAACCGCGCGGCCTGCTTCGCGTCAACGCGCCGATGAGCTTCGGCATCCTGCACCTGGCGCCGGCCATCCCGGACTTCCTGGCCCGCTATCCGGGCCTGCGGGTCGATATGGATCTGGCCGACCGCTACGTGGACCTCGTGGCGGAGGGTTTCGATCTGGCAATCCGCATCGGCCGGCTGGAGGATTCGAGCCTGATCGCCCGCCGCATCGCCCCGGCGCGCCGCGTCGTCTGCGGGACACCGGACTATTTCGCCCGCCACGGCGTGCCCGCGGAGCCGGCGGACCTCGCGCGTCACAATTGCCTGCTCTATG
>JAHCJR010000064.1 GCA_026126165.1 Alphaproteobacteria bacterium | reverse complement strand
GTGATCGCTTCGCCGATCGTGCAGGAGGCCTATCTCGGCATGGGGGCATCGGGCCATGTCTGAGATCCTGCTTCGCCTGTCGGGCATCCATACCCATATCGGCCAGTATCACATCCTGCAGGGCGTCGATCTCGAAGTGCCACGGGGCCAGCTGACCATGCTGCTTGGTCGCAACGGGGCCGGCAAGACGACGACGCTCCGGACCATCATGGGCCTTTGGCGGACATCGCGCGGCACCTTGACATTCGACGGCCGCGAAGTCGGCGCGCTGTCGACGCCGGACATCGCGCGACTTGGCATTGCCTACGTCCCGGAGAATATGGGCATCTTTTCCGACCTCACCGTGCGGGAAAACATGATCCTCGCCGCACGCGAGGGGTCCATCGACGAAAGGCGCCTCGATTGGGTCTTCCGGGTCTTTCCGGCGATGCGGAAATTCTGGTCGCTGCCGGCCGGCTCGCTCTCCGGCGGTCAGAAACAGATGCTTGCCATCTCGCGCGCCGTGATCGAACCGCGCAAGCTGCTGCTGATCGACGAGCCCACCAAAGGCCTGGCGCCGGCCATCATCATGAACATGGTCGCCGCGTTCCGGGAACTGAAGGAGACCGACACCACCATTCTGCTGGTCGAGCAGAATTTCCATTTTGCGCGCGCGCTGGGCGACCGGGTCGCGGTGATGGATGACGGGCGGATCGTCCATGCCGGCGCCATGGCCGATCTGGCCGCGGACGAGGAGCTGCAGACGCGCCTGCTTGGCCTCAGTCTCGACGCGCATCAGTAAGGAGGGGGCGGATGGCGAGCATGGCGGACACCGCGAAGAACGAGGATGGCGCGGCACTCGGCCGGCCGAAGGCGGACTTTCTGCCCGCCCTGCTGGTCCCGGCCCTGGCATTGGTGGCGCTGCCATTGGTCTTCGATCTGCCGGCCTGGATCACGCTGACCGTGGCCGGCCTGGCCATGGGCCTGATGATCTTCATCATGGCCTCCGGCCTGACCCTGGTCTTCGGCCTGATGGATGTGCTGAATTTCGGTCACGGCGCCTTCATTTCTCTGGGCGCCTTCGTCGGCACCGTGATCCTGCTGCCGCTCTCGGGTTGGACGACCGCGGACAGTTTCTGGCTGAACATGGCGGCGGTCGTGCCGGCCATCCTGGTGGCGATGGCCGTTTCCGGCGCGGTCGGCTACGCCTTCGAACGGGTGATCATCACGCCGGTCTACGGCCAGCATCTCAAGCAGATCCTGATCACCATGGGCGGGCTGATCGTGGCCGAACAGCTCATCCATGTCATCTGGGGACCGGACCAGATCCCGCTGACACGCCCGACCACCTTTCGCGGCGCCTTCATCTTCGGCGATGTGGCCATCGAGAAGTTCCGCCTGATCGCCGTTGCCATCGGGCTGCTGGTGTTCGTGGCCATGTACATGGTGCTGAACCGCACCCGGGTCGGCCTTCTGATCCGGGCCGGGGTGGAGAATGGCGAAATGGTGGAGGCGCTGGGCTACCGCATCCGCAGGCTGTTCGTGGGTGTCTTCGTCGCCGGCTCGGCCCTCGCGGGCCTCGGCGGCGTCATGTGGGCGCTGTATCAGGAGACGGTCACGGCGGCGATGGGCATGCAGGTGATGGTGCTGATCTTCATCGTCATCATCATCGGCGGACTGGGCTCGGTCGGAGGCTGCTTCATCGGCGCGATGCTGGTCGGCCTGGTTGCCAATTACACAGGCTTCCTGGCGCCGAAACTGGCGCTGGGCTCCAACATCCTGCTCATGGTGCTGATCCTGCTCTGGCGGCCGCAGGGCCTCTATCCGGTCGCCAGGCGCTAGTCGGGAGTTCTGAAATGCTGCGTTCACTGCTCTCCGACGACCTGCCGGGAAACCGGATCCTCGCCATCGTCCTTCTGCTTATCCTGATCGGGCTCGCCTTCGCGCCATTCCTTTTTCCGGGCACCCGCTCCCTGAACGTGGCGGCGAAAGTCTGCGTTTTCATCGTGCTCGTTGCGAGCTACGACCTGCTGCTCGGTTACACGGGCATCGTCTCGTTCGCCCACACGATGTTCTTCGGGATCGGCGGCTACGGCATTGCGATCCTGCTGGCCAAGAGCGGCGCCGACTGGACCAGCGTCGGCTTGGGGACGGCGGTGGCTCTCGTGATCTCGGTCGTGCTGGCTTTCGCGATCGGCCTGTTCTCGCTGAGGGTCAAGGCGATCTTCTTCGCCATGATCACACTCGCGGTGGCGACGGCTTTCGCCATCCTCGCCTCGCAGCTCTCCTGGCTGACCGGCGGCGAAGACGGACTGAACTTCCGCGTGCCGGAGATCCTGCGACCATCCTTCAGTCCGTTCGAGGACAGGGTGCTGGGGGTGAACATCAATGGCCGGATCATCACCTATTACCTGATCTTCTGCGTCGGCGCGGCGATGTTCCTCGCCATGCTGCGGATCGTGAACTCGCCTTTCGGCAAGGTGCTCCAGGCAATCCGCGAGAATGATTTCCGGGCCGAGGCGCTCGGCTATCGCACCGTCGTCTATCGCACGGTCGCAAGCTGCCTTGGCGCGGCCTTTGCCACCATGGCCGGGGTCCTGTATGCCCTCTGGTTGCGCTACAACGGTCCCGACACGACGCTGAGCTTCAACATCATGATGGATATCCTGCTGATGGTCGTGATCGGCGGCATGGGCACGCTTTATGGCGCGGTGGTTGGCGCGACGCTATTTATCATCGCGCAGAACTATCTCCAGGATCTCATGGGCGCGGCGAGCCAGAGCCTGCAGGGCCTGCCGCTGCTGCCCGATCTGCTTCATCCGGACCGCTGGCTGCTCTGGCTTGGCGTGCTGTTCGTGCTGAGCGTCTACAGCTTTCCCGTCGGCATCGTGGGCAAGCTTCGGCAACTGGGCGGCGCGGCGCGGCGGTAGGAGAGGCGGCGAAGGCAGCCCGCCGCCGCTTCTCAGGGCACCACCCTGGCGCGTCGATAGATGCCCACCATGGGCGGGCCGCAGGCACTGTCCTCCGCTTCGACGACCAGATAGGGGTCGAGGAGACGGGAGCGGATGCGGCAGATTTCCTCCTCCGGCTCCCTGAATTCGGCGATCCATCCATCGAGGCTCGCATGGAGCGGATCGAGCGGACGGCCATCGGCCGCCCGGCCGGAGAGTTCGGCGTCAAGCAGATCGGCCGGTGGCGGCAGGGGCCGGATGAACAGCCGCCCGGCCGGTCCGGTCCAGTGTCCGGCCCATGGCCAACCCTCGCCGGTCCGGCTGTCGTATCGCTCGATGGCCGAGAGTGGCAGCCAGCCCGTCGTGGCGCGGCCGCGGTCGGAAATGAATATGGCGCAAGCGTGGCTGACGTCTGTGCCGGTGACGATCACGCTATCGCCCGGCAGGAGGTAGGCTTTCGTGGCGCAGGCCGCTTCTCCTGCGGCCGGACAGCCTGCGCGCTCGGGTTCGAGGAAATGCACCCGCCCGCCGTCGCGGATGCGCGCGAGATCCGTCTCCAGTCCCGACGGAAGCACCCAGGCCGAGGCGCAACCCCCGTTCGCCGCCCCCCAGGGATGCTCGCAGGTCGTCACCGCCTGCGGCGGCCGGCAGGGCCGCGGCGCGTCGGCGGCAAGGGCGGCGAGCGGCGCCGGCGCGGCGAGGAAAAGGGATGCGGCGAAGGCGAGATATCGGGGGGCGGATTTCATGCCTGGCACTCGTCGGTCCGGGAACGATGACGAGGCAGGATAAAGCCACTCCGGCGCCGCGGCCCGTCGCGGCGCGCAAATTCAACCGAATGTGATCCGGCCGGTCAGGGCTTGTAGATCAGGCCGGGATCGACCTCGACTTCGGCGATGGTGCGGATCTCCGCATCGCGCAGGGCCGTGAAGAAGCAGTTGTGCCGGCCTGTGTGGCAGGCGACGCCGGTCTGCTCGACCAGCAGGAGCAGGGTGTCGCCGTCGCAGTCGACGCGCATTTCGACCAGCCGCTGCACATGACCCGAAGTCTCGCCCTTGCGCCAGAGCGCACGGCGCGAACGCGACCAGTAACAGACCCTCCCGCTCTCCAGCGTTTCCCGCACGGCCTCGCGGTTCATCCAGGCCATCATGAGGACCTCGCCCGTATCGTGCTGCTGGGCGATGGCCGGCACCAGGCCGTTCGCGTCGAAGGCGATGCGCTGCAGCATCTCGTCAATGGCGGTCATTGCAGGTGGCTCCTGGTGTTTGCCGCTTTCTGCCGCAGCGGGCGGGCCCGGGCAAGCGTTAATCGGCTCTTTACCGCGATGCCGGAGACTGGCGGCCATGCGCCTCGTATCCCTGATTCTCGGTTTCCTGACCCTGCCGGCGCTCGCCCAGGACATTCCGATGCCGGCGACCCCGGTGGGCGAGATTCCATCCGGCCGGCCGGTCATGATCATGGGGATCGTGACCTCGGCCGGGCCGAACTATTTCGTTCTCAACGACGGCGGGGCGTCGATCGTGGTCAGTTCCGGTCCGGGCTGGCAGGCGATGACGAATCTGGCCGAGGGCGACCGCGCCCGGGTTGTCGGCCAGCTCGACCAGTTCGGCAGCGGCATGTTCATGGCGGGTTCCATCGCCACGACGGACGGCCGCACCGTCGCCGTCCGCCCTTATCGCTAGCTCGTGCCGGCGAGGCAGGCGACGAGGCTGGCCGCCAGGCCGCGCATCAGCGCCGGATAAGCTTCCGGTCCGGCCGGCAGGTCCACGCCCAGCGGATCGAGCACGCCGCTTCGCAGGCTGCTGCCCTCGATCACGGTGCGCACGATCGCGGATTCGAACTGTGGCTCGCTGAACACGCAGCGCGGCCGAAGATCGGCAATCTTGCGCCGGACCTCCTGGACGCGCCGGGCGCCGGGCTGGCGTTCGGGGCTGAGGGTGATCGAGCCGACCGCGTTCAATCCATAGCGCTTCTCGAAATACTGATAAGCATCGTGGAAGACGATGAAGGGCGCGGCCTGCACGAGCCCGAGGCGCTCGCGCAGTTCGACATGGAGTTGATCGAGGCGCGCGATCGATGCCCGTTCGTTGCGGCGATAGGTTTCGGCATTGGCCGGATCGACCTCGCCCAAGGCGGCGGCGATCGTTTTCACCATGGCAATGGCGTTCAGCGGATCGAGCCAGACATGCGCATCCCGCTCGCCCGCCGGTGCATGCCCGTGGGAATGATCGTGGCGTCCGGTGTTGCGGCGTAGTCGCGAATTCGATTCATGCCGGTGCGCGGTCGAGGATGGGTGGGCATGGTCGTGCGCGTGATCGTGGCCCTCCCAGACGCCGCCATCGCGCAACCCATGGAGGACGAGCGCAGGCGCCTCCATCAGCGCGACCCGTTTCGCCTGTCGGGCCTGTGCCTCGAGCGGCTTGACCAGGAACCCTTCGAGGGACGGGCCTACCCAGAAGACCAGTCTGGCGCGGCCGAGGCTTGCGGCATCCGATGGCTTGAGCGCATAGGTATGCGGCGAGGCGCCGCCTTCGACCAGCAGGTCGGGCCGCCCGATCTCACCCATCACGCCGGCGACCAGGGAATGGACCGGCTTGATGCTGGCCACCACATGGGGCGCCTCGGCCTGGGCCTGAGCGGTCCAGATGAGCAGGAGGGTCGCGAGGAAGGCGGGGAGGCGCGGCATTGATCACTCCCGGTACGGGGTTACGGGCCGATGGACGGGTTGTTCTTGATATAGTATAACAATACACTTTCGATGCAGGATCGCAACATGAAACGCGCCGCCACCCGCGGGACCCGAAAGGGCAGCTTCGACCGGCCACAGCACGATCACGCGCGCTGCATCGCCGATGCGCTGCAATCCGCCGGCACGGTCTGCGCCGCGCAGGGCGTACGGCTGACCGAGCAGCGCCGGCGCGTCCTGGAACTGGTCTGGCAGTCGCACCGCCCGATCGGCGCCTATGAGATACTCGACCAGCTCACCGACGGGAGCGGCCGGCGCGCCGCACCGCCGACGGTCTATCGGGCCCTCGATTTCCTGCTGGAGCATGGCCTGATCCACCGGGTCGAATCCCGCAATGCCTTCATCGGCTGCAGCCATCCCGGGACCGAGCATGTGGTCGAGATCATGCTGTGCACCGATTGCGGGCGGGCGGCGGAGATCGACGATCAGCGCATCGACCGCGCGGTGCGGGCGGTGGCGGCGGAGATCGGGTTCAGGATCGAGCGGCAGACGATCGAGATCGCCGGCCGGTGCGGTCATTGCCAGGCGCGCCCCGCCCATGCCTGACCGCGAACGCCTGGTGGAGGGGCGGGGGCTCGTCTTTCGTCCCGGCGGCCAGGCAGTCCTCGATGGCATCGACATCACCGTGGACCGGGGCGAGATCGTCAGCCTGATCGGACCCAATGGCGCGGGCAAGACAAGCCTGGTGCGGCTGGTTCTCGGCCTGGCGCGGCCCGACGCCGGGAGCGTCTGGCGCCGCGACGGGCTGGTGGTGGGCTACGTGCCCCAGCGGCTGGTGATCGACCCGGTCCTGCCGCTCACGGCACGGCGCTTCCTCGGGCTCGGCGGACAGGCGCCGGCATCGCTGCGCGTGGAGGTGCTGGCCGAGGTCGGCGTCGCTCACCTTCTCGATCGGCCCGTGCAGCGCATCTCCGGCGGGGAGTTCCAGCGGCTGCTGCTGGCACGGGCGCTTCTGCGCCGGCCCGACCTGCTGGTGCTGGACGAGCCGGTGCAGGGTGTCGATGTTACCGGTCAGGCAGAGATCTACGAGATGATCGCGCGCATCCGGGAGCGGCGCGGCTGCGCGGTCCTGCTGGTCAGCCATGACCTGCATCTGGTCATGGCCGCCACCGACCGGGTGGTATGCATCAACCGCCATCTCTGCTGCGCCGGCCATCCGGAGACGGTGAGCCGTCACCCCGAATACGTGGCGCTGTTCGGCCCGGGACTGGCCGACAAGCTCGCGCATTACGCCCATCGGCACGACCATGTCCATGGCGCGGGCGGCGAGGTCCTGCCGATCGGTGGCGACGCCGCGCCGGCGGGGACGGAGGCACGGCACGATCATGGATGAGTTCATCTGGCGGGCGCTCGCCGGCGGGCTCGGGGTCGCGCTGATCGCGGGGCCGTTCGGCTGTTTCATCGTCTGGCGGCGCATGGCCTATTTCGGCGACACCCTGGCGCATTCGGCGCTGCTTGGCGTGAC
The DNA here is from genome assembly GCA_026126165.1 of Alphaproteobacteria bacterium. GTDB lineage: Bacteria > Pseudomonadota > Alphaproteobacteria > Ferrovibrionales > Ferrovibrionaceae > JAHCJQ01. Next base: position 14,086 of record JAHCJR010000064.1, on the reverse strand, counting down.
ACTCGGCTATCTGCTCGACCTCGACCTCAATCTCGGGATCGTCGCCACGAGCCTTGCGGTGGCGGTTCTGCTGGTCACGGCCGGCCGCAGCCAGACGCTCGGCACCGACACGCTGCTTGGAATCGTTTCGCATTCCGCGCTGGCGCTCGGCATCGTGCTCACCACCTTCGTGCCCGACCTCCGCGTCGACCTGATGTCCTTTCTCTTCGGCGACATCCTGGCGGTGACCCGGACGGACCTGCTCTGGATCTGGGGCGGCGGCGCGCTCGCGGGCCTGGCCCTGCTCGCGCTCTGGCGCCCGCTGCTGGCGCTTACCGTGCACGCGGAACTGGCCGAGGTGGAAGGCGTGCCGGTGACGCAGGTGCGTATTGCGTTCATGCTGCTGCTCGCCATCGCGGTGTCGCTGGCGCTCAAGGTGGTCGGCATCGTGCTGGTGACGTCGCTGCTCATCATCCCGGCCGCTGCGGCGCGGCGGCTTGCCGGCTCGCCGGAGCAGATGGCGCTGGCCGGCGCGGCGCTCGGCTGCGTCGCCGTGGCAGGCGGCCTCGGGGCGTCGCTCATATGGGACACGCCGACCGGGCCGAGCGTGGTCGTAACGGCGAGCCTGCTGTTTCTGCTGAGCCGCCTCGCGCCCGCCCGGCTCAGCCTGTCGCGCTGAGCCGCTCGAAGCCGCGGGCCAGATCGGCAATCAGGTCGTCCACGTCTTCGAGCCCGGCATGCACGCGCAGGAGCTGCCCTTCGCTTCGCCATGGGGTCGCTGTGCGGATGCGCGCCGGCTCGCAGGGCACGATCAGGCTCTCGAAGCCGCCCCAGGAATAGCCCATCCCGAAATGCTCGAGCCCGTCGAGCATGGCGGCCACCGCGCGGCGCGGATAGCCGGGCTTCAGTTCGAAACCGAACAGGCCGGTGGCGCCGAGAAAATCGCGCTTCCAGATGGCATGGCCCGGATCGTCGGGCAGTGCCGGATGCAGCACCCGGGCCACCTCGGGGCGGCCACGGAGCCATTCGGCGAGACGGATGCCGTTCGCCTGGTGTCGTTCGAGACGCACGCGCAGGGTGCGCATGCCACGAAGCACGAGAAAGCAGTCGTCGGGTGCGGCGTTCTGGCCGAGCTGGCGCTGGGCGTCGCGCAGCAGGGGCCAGGTCTCGCGGTTGGCGGCGACCGTGCCGAGCAGGACGTCGGAGTGGCCTCCCATATACTTGGTGGCCGCCTGGATGGACATGTCGACGCCTTTCTCGAACGGTTTGAAGAAAAGCGGCGAGGCCCAGGTGTTGTCCATCAGCACCAGCGCGCCATGGCGGTGCGCCACCTCGGCGATGGCGGGAATGTCCTGCATCTCGAAAGTGAGGGAACCGGGCGCCTCGACGAAGACGACGGCGGTGTTCGGCCGTATCAGCCCGGCGATGCCGCTGCCGATAAGAGGATCGTAGTACGTGGTCTCGACGCCGAGGCGCTTGAGCAAGTGGTCGCACAGATTGCGGGTAGGGGCATAGACGCTGTCGGTGACGAGGATGTGGCAGCCGGCCCTGACCGTGGCGAGAAGTGCTGCCATGATGGCGGCGAGGCCGGAGGGAAACAGCGCGGCGCGGTGTCCGCCCTCGGCGGCGACGACCGCATCCTCGAGCGCGAACGTGGTCGGCGTGCCGCTCAGGCCATAGACCATGGGGCGCTCATCGCGCGCGCGCGCCGCCTGTGCCTCCTCGATCGCGTCCATGGTCGGGAACAACACGGTCGATGCGTGATAGACGGGCGGATTGACAATCTGGTGGCGATGCTGCTGCGAGCGGCCGGCATGGATAAGCTTGGTATCTTCTTTCATCGTTCTCTGGCTCGGTAGGGCGTCGTGCGACAGGCCCGCGATATTTGCACCGGCGCGATGGAAATTCCATCGCCATGCGCGGAAATGGCAGGATTCTCCTAGGCTTGTCGGGCTGCCACGGTCCATGTTACGTTTGCGTGATTTTTCCGCTGGCCAGTGCGGCTGGGGCGATTGCCTCTCGCCGGTTGGTGGAATTGCATCGGATTTGTCTGCAACACGCATACAGGGAAGGCAACAAAATGAAAGAAATTCGCATCGCGGCCATGGTGGCCGCCGCCCTCGCCGTTTCCGCGCCGGCTTTCGCCGGCGCCACGCTCGATGCGGTGAAGCAGCGGGGCTTCGTGACCTGCGGCGTATCCACGGGTGTGGCGGGCTTCTCCAATCCGGACAGCGCCGGCAAGTGGACGGGCATCGACGTCGACAATTGCCGGGCGATCGCGGCCGCCCTCTTCGGCGACGCCGAGAAGGTGAAGCTGGTGCCGACCACGGCGCAGCAGCGTTTCACCGCCCTGCAATCGGGCGAGGTGGACGTGCTCACCCGCAACACCACCCAGACGCTGCAGCGCGACACCGCGCTCGGCTTCAATGCCGCCGGCGTGAACTTCTATGACGGCCAGGGCTTTATGGTGCCCAAGAAGCTTGGCGTGAAGAGCGCCAAGGAGCTGGCGGGCGCCACGGTCTGCGTGCAGCCCGGAACGACGACGGAACTTAACCTCGCCGACTATTTCCGCGCCAACCGGATGGAGTTCAAGCCGGTCGTCATCGAGAAGCTCGACGAAGTCATCGCCGCCTTCTTCTCCGGCCGTTGCGACGTGTTCACCACCGATGCCTCGCAGCTCGCCTCCGTGCGCGCCACGCGCACCCAGAACCCGGATGACTACGTGATCCTTCCGGAGCTGATCTCCAAGGAGCCGCTCGGTCCGGTGGTTCGCCATGGCGACGACCAGTGGTTCGACGTCGTCAAGTGGTCGCTCATCGCCATGATCGAGGCGGAAGAACTTGGCATCACGTCCAAGAACGTGGACGAGATGGCGAAGAGCACCAACCCCAACATCCAGCGCTTCCTCGGCGTGACGCCCGGCATGGGCAAGGCGCTCGGCGTGGACGAGAAGTGGGCCTACAACATCGTCAAGCAGGTGGGCAACTACGGCGAGTCCTTCGAGCGCAACCTCGGCCGGAGCACGCCGATCAAGCTGGAGCGCGGCAAGAACGCGCTCTGGACCAACGGCGGACTGATGTACGCCCTGCCGATCCGCTGATCGCGTAACGGCGATCTCGACAATGAGCCGCCTCCCGCGAGCAGTCGCTGCTTCGGGAGGCGGTTTCGATTCCGGACCTGGGGGCGGGTCCGGCCGATCGGTGGCCCTGGCTATCCCGGAGGGGGGACGACATGGCGACAGGCACGGGTGATCTCGGCCCGCCGCAGCGATCCGTTGCGAGCCGGCTGAACTGGAACGATCCGAGCTTCCGGGCCATTCTCTATCAGATCATCGTGCTGGGGCTCGTCGCCCTCACGGTCTGGTATCTCGTCAGCAATCTCCAGGCGAACCTGAAATCGCGCAACATCGCGACCGGATTCGGGTTTCTCGGCCTTGAAGCGGGCTTTGGCATCAGCGAAAGCCTGATCGAGTATTCGCCCGCCAGCACATATGGCCGAGCGGTCTTCGTCGGCATCCTCAACACCCTGCGCGTCGCGGTCATCGGCATCATCCTGGCCACCATTCTTGGCACCATCATCGGCGTGCTTCGGCTCTCGAAGAACTGGCTCATCTCGAAAGTGTGTTCGGCCTATGTCGAGACCCTGCGCAACCTGCCGCTGCTGCTCCAGCTTTTCTTCTGGTATGCGATCATCACCGAGACGCTGCCCTCCGCGCGTCAGGCTCTCAACCCGCTCCCAGGCATCTTTCTCAGCCAGCGCGGCATCAATTTCCCCGTACCGGCCTTCGGCATCGCCTTCGACCTGATCCTGATCGGCGTGGCTCTCGGTCTCATTGGCGCGGTCGCCTTCCGCATCTGGGCGCAGAAGCGCCAGGACCGCACCGGCCAGCAATCGCCGGTGCTGTTGGTGGCGGCCGGCCTCATTTTCGGCATGCCGCTGCTCGGCTGGCTGTTGGGTGGCGCGCCAACCGAAATGAGCGTGCCGGAGCTGCGCGGCTTCAATTTCCGCGGCGGCGCCAGCCTCTCGCCCGAGTTCGCCGCGCTGTTGATCGGCCTCATTGCCTACACGGCGGCCTTCATCGCCGAGATCGTGCGCAGCGGCATCCTCGCCGTGACCCACGGCCAGACCGAGGCGGCATTGGCGCTCGGGCTGACGCGCGGACAGACGCTGCGGCTCGTGGTGCTGCCGCAGGCGCTGCGGGTGATCGTGCCGCCGATGACCAGCCAGTACCTCAATATCACCAAGAACAGCTCGCTTGCTGTCGCCATCGGCTACCCGGACGTGGTGAGCATCGCCAACACGGCGATCAACCAGACCGGACAGGCAATCGAGGGAATCGCCCTGATCATGGCGGTCTATCTCAGTATCTCGCTCGGCATCTCGCTGTTCATGAACTGGTACAACAAGCATATCGCGCTGGTGGAGAGGTGATGCCATGACCGCTCCGACGGCCACCACCGAACTGAAACCGCCGGCCCTGAGCCAGGGCTGGCTTGGCTGGATCCGGGAGAACCTGTTCGCCGGTCCGTTCAACACGCTCCTCACCATACTGACCGTGTGGCTCCTGCTGGCGACGGTGCCGGCCTTCATCGACTGGGCCCTGCTCAAGGCGGTATGGTCGGCGCCGACCGCCAGCGTCTGCCGCGAAGCGGCGGGCGGGGCCTGCTGGGCCTTCGTCTACGAGAAGCACAGGCTGATCCTGTTCGGTCTTTATCCGTTCGAGGAACACTGGCGGCCGATGCTGGTCGTGGTGATCTTCCTCGCCATGATCGGCCTGAGCTGCCTGCGGCGCTTCTGGACCGTCTGGCTCGCGCTGTACTGGATCGTCGCCCTGACCGCGGTCGGCATCCTGATGTGGGGCGGCGTGCTGGGTCTCACCTATGTCGAGAACGAGAAGTGGGGCGGGCTGCCGCTGACCCTTATTCTCTCGGTGTTCGGCATTGCCTTCGCCTTCCCGCTCAGCATCCTGCTGGCCCTCGGCCGCCGCTCCAACATGCCGGCCATCAAGGCGCTTTGCGTCATCTATATCGAGCTGATCCGAGGCGTGCCGCTGATCAGCCTGCTGTTCATGGCGTCCGTCATGCTGCCGCTCTTCCTGCCGACGGGCGTCAACTTCGACAAGCTGCTGCGGGCGCAGATCGCCATCATCCTGTTCGCCGCCGCCTATCTCGCCGAAGTGGTGCGCGGTGGCCTGCAGGCACTGCCGAAAGGCCAGTACGAGGCGGCGGACGCGCTCGGCCTCGCCTACTGGCAGAAAACCGGCCTCATCATCCTGCCCCAGGCACTGAAGCTGGTGATCCCGCCGCTGGTCAACACCTTCATCGGCATCTTCAAGGATACATCCCTGGTGGTCATCATCGGCCTGTTCGACCTGCTGAATTCGCTGAAGGCATCGCTGGTCGATCCGGCATGGCCCGGATTCTCGGCGGAGGGATATATCGCGGTGTCGCTGATCTACTTCGCGCTCTGCTACTTCATGTCGAAATATTCCCAGGCGCTCGAAGCGCGCCTCGCCACCGGACACAAACGTTAGGAAAGAGGGAGACGCTGCCATGGCCAGTGACGGCGCCGGACCAGTCATCCAGATGCGTAACGTCAACAAGTGGTACGGCCAGTTCCACGTGTTGAAGAACATCAACCTGCAGGTCGGCAAGGGTGAACGGATCGTCGTCTGCGGACCGTCCGGATCGGGAAAGTCGACCATGATCCGCTGCCTGAACCGGCTGGAGGAACATCAGGCGGGCGACATCGTCGTCGACGGGATCCAGCTCACCAACGACCTGAAGAACATCGAGAAGATCCGCCGCGAGGTGGGCATGGTGTTCCAGCATTTCAACCTGTTTCCGCATCTGACGGTGCTGGAGAACCTGACCTTGGCGCCGATCTGGGTGCGCAAAGTGCCCAAGGCGGAGGCAGAGGCCGCGGCGATGACCTATCTCGAGCGTGTGCGCATCCCCGAGCAGGCCAACAAGTATCCCGGCCAGCTCTCCGGCGGGCAGCAACAGCGCGTTGCCATCGCGCGCTCGCTCTGCATGAATCCGAAGATCATGCTTTTCGACGAGCCGACCTCGGCACTCGATCCGGAAATGGTGAAGGAAGTCCTAGACGTCATGATCTCATTGGCGGAGACCGGCATGACCATGCTGTGCGTGACGCACGAGATGGGCTTCGCCCGGCAGGTGGCGAACCGCGTCATCTTCATGGATTATGGCGAGATCATCGAGCAGAACACGCCCGAAGAGTTTTTCCGCAATCCGCAGAACGAACGTACCAAGCTCTTCCTGAGCCAGATCCTGCACTGACCGGCGAAGGGTCGCGTCAGGGGGTGAGATCGAACATGGTGCGACGCTCGCCGATCGCGCGAAATCCCATGGCCAGGTAGAGGCCAAGCGCGGAGGGGTGATCGAGCGTGCAGGTATTGACCGTCACCACGATGGGCCGGCTCTGCCAGGCCAGTTCGATGGCGCGATAGAGCAGCCACGGACCGAGGCCGCGGCCGATGAATTCCGGCATCAGGCCGAAATAGGCGATATCGACGATGCAGCCCTTGCGCCGATCAAGTTCCGCATAGCCCGCCGGTTCGCCATCCACCTTCAGCAGGTGCACTTCGACCCCGGGGTCTTGCAGGATCGCGGATAGTTCCGCATCGCCCGTCCGTTTCCGGTCGAGCCAGTGCCAGGGCCTGCCGACCCTGTCATAAAGCTCGCGATAGAGGGCAAGCGGGCAGGGCCGCAGACATTCCGTCGTGGCACCGGCAGGTGTGACGGGGCGCGCGGCAGGCAGGGCGCCGGCCTCGCGCATGGCGAGATAGGTGACGGTGACCGGCGTTGCTCCGGCGGGTTGACTGGACATGTGGGACCGGCGCGCGTCGGCTCTGCTCACGGCCCGGTTTCCACCGGCAGGTCGGCAGCGGCGCCCCATTCCGCCCAGGAGCCGTCATAGATCGCGACCTGGCGGTTGCCAAGAAGATGGAAGGCGAGGGCAAGGGCACCCGCACTGACGCCGGAGCCGCAGGAGCAGACGATCGGCCGCTCGGGATCGATACCTGCCGCGCGCACGCGCTGGCGCAGTTCCGGCTCGGGCAGCAGCGTGCCGTCCTCGCGCACCAGTTCCGCATAGGGCAGGTTCGCGCTGCCCGGAATGTGGCCAGACCGCAATCCCGGACGCGGTTCCGGATCGCGGCCGGCGAAGCGGCCCGGCGCGCGGGCATCGACGATCTGCTCCCGGCGGGAGCCGATGTTGGCGCGGAGCTGATCCCTGTCGCGCACCAGAGTGGCATCAAGGCGCGCCGTGAAATGCCGGTCGCGTGGGGCAGGGGGGAAATCGTCGACCGGCCTGCCTTCGGCGAGCCATTTCTTCAGGCCGCCATCCAGCACCGAGACATCCTTGTGTCCGAAGGCCCGGAACATCCACCAGACGCGGCCGGCAGAAAGATTGTTGCCCGAGCCGTCATAGACGACGATGCGGCTGCCATCGCCTAGTCCGAGACGGCGCACGCGGCTCGAGAACTTTTCCGGGCTGGGCAGCATGTGCGGAAGGGGCGAACCTGTGTCGCAGATTTCATCGATATCGAAGAACACCGCGCCGGGAATATGCTGTGCCCGATACTCCGCCTTCGCATCGCGGCCCATCTGCGGCAGATACCAGGATGCGTCGACGACACGCACATCCGGCGCGTTCAGCCGCTCCGCGAGCCAGGCGGTGGAAACCAGCGCATCGGGGTTTGCGTAGCCCATGATTTTCTCCGATTGCATCCCGTCGAGGGCGCGTTCAGGCGAATTCGATTCCGACGCGGCGGTTCTGGCGTCCCTTGCTTTCGATCTTGCGCACCAGGATGCGACCGATCTCGCCGGTACGGCGGACATGTGTCCCGCCGCAGGCCTGAAGGTCGAGCCCTTCGATATCGATCAGCCGCACGCGCCCGGCGCCCATCGGCGGCTTGACCGACATGGTCTTGACCAACTCAGGATTCTCACGCAACTCATCCTCGCTGATCCAGCGTGCCTTCAGCGGATGATCGGCCTCCACCAGCTCGTTGAGGCGGCGGCCGATCGCTTCCTTGTCCAGGATATCGCCGCGGTCCTGCATGTCGAAGTCGAGGCGGCCCTTGCCATCGCCGATCTGGCCGCCGGTGACGGGGTAGGGCAGGACGGCGGAGAGCAGGTGCAGCCCGCTATGCATCCGCATCAGCCGGTAGCGCCGCTCCCAGTCCAGCTCAAGCGTGACGCTTTCGCCCGGCGCGGGGGCCAACTCGCCCTGGGCAAGAACATGCAGCACGCTATCGGGTTCCGTTCCCTTGCGCGTATCGACGATGGCGAGGGTTCGGCCGTCGGCGAGGCGCATCCGGCCGCTATCGCCAGGCTGGCCGCCTCCCATCGGATAGAAGACAGTGCGGTCGGTCTCGATGCCGGCTTCGCCGGCCGCCGTCACCCGTGCCTCGCAGCTTTTGAGATAGGCGTCGTCGCGGAAGAGAAGTTCGGTCATGACGCGTCCTTCAGGCGGCCTTCTGGTCGTCGAGCCAGCCGGGCACCGGCAGGTTCTTCGAACGCAGGAATTCCGGATTGAACAGCTTGCTCTGGTAGCGGGCGCCACCATCGCAAAGAATGGTCACGATCGTATGGCCGGGCCCCAGCTCCCGCGCCAGGCGGATCGCGCCAGCCACGTTGATGCCGGTGGAGCCGCCGACGCAAAGACCTTCATGCTGGAGCAGGTCGAAGACGACCGGGAGGGCTTCCTCGTCCGGAATCTGGTAGGCCATGTCGGGGGTGAAGTTCTCCAGGTTGGCCGTGATGCGCCCCTGTCCGATCCCCTCGGTGATCGACCCGCCCTCGGACTTGAGCGAGCCATGGCGGTAATAATGATAGAGCGCGGCACCCATCGGATCGGCGAGGGCGATCTTCACATCAGGATTGCATTCGCGCAAGGCGATGGCGACGCCGGCAAGCGTGCCGCCCGAGCCGACCGCGGACACGAAACCATCCACCTTGCCATCGGTCTGCCGCCAGATCTCCGGCCCGGTCGTCGCAACATGCGCCTCCCGGTTGGCCACATTGTCGAACTGGTTGGCCCATATGGCGCCGTTCGGCTCGCTCTTCGCCATCTCTTCGGCCAGGCGGCCGGAATAGCGGACATAGTTGTTGGGGTTGGCATAAGGTGCGGCGGGCACCAGGCGAAGATCGGCGCCACAGAGCCGCAGCATGTCCTTTTTCTCCTGGCTTTGGGTCTCGGGCATCACGATGACCGTCCGGTAGCCGAGTGCGTTGCCGACCAGCGCCAGGCCGATGCCGGTATTGCCGGCAGTCCCTTCGACGATCACGCCGCCGGGACGGAGCGCGCCGCGCCGTTCTGCGTCGCGCACGATATAGAGCGCCGCCCGGTCCTTGACCGATCCGCCCGGATTGAGGAACTCGGCCTTGCCGAGAATTGTGCAACCGGTCAGCTCCGAGGCGCGCTTGAGCCTTATCAGTGGCGTATTGCCGATGGCGCCGATGAAACCCTCGCGGACATCCATGTCGTTCTGCCTTCTGCTTCAACCGTCCGGGTCAGCTATATCGCCCGCCCGGGGGCAGGGCAAGTGACGCGGGGGAATTGCTGAATTTCACGTCCGTTGTTGTGAGATCGCCAGTCGCCCCGTCCATTCGCGGCGCAGTCGCTCCCTCTCGCGCGCCAGCCAGAACAGGGCGATGATCGGCGGGCTGGCATGGATGCGTCCCGCCGCCAGACGGGCCATCGCCGCATCGAAGCCGAGGACGAGGACGCGGATATCCTCGCCTTCCTCCGGCAGGCCGTGCACGCCGCCAAGTCCCGTGCAGTCGCAGCAACCGGCGTAGACATCGACATGCTCGTCCGATCCGCCGGGGCTGGCGAAATAACCGGCGAGATGCTCCAGCGGACCAAGAAGATGACAGTTTGCTTCCTCGACCGCCTCCCGCCGCGCCACCTCCTCGCCATTCTCGCCCGGCTTGATCATGCCCGCGATGGCCTCCACCAGCCAGGCCGGGCGGCCGGCGGCATAGGCGCCGGAACGGAACTGCTCGATCAGCACCACGGCATCCCGCACCGGGTCGTAGGGCAGCACCGCCACGGCATGGCCGCGCTCGAACACCTCGCGCTGGATCACGCCGCCCATGGCGCCGGCATAGAGGCGGTGACGCAGACGGTAGCGGGCAACCCGGAAGTAGCCCTGGAAGGGAACCTCGCGGGAGACAAGCTGGATGTCGCGGCCGTTATCCATCGCGAAATGGCTGTCCCAGAAGTCCGCCTTGTCCAGTGCCTGCCAGCGGGCGAGGTCCCAGTCCTGCTCGCTCGGCGCGAGCCGTTCATTGGGCAGGAATACCAGCGCTTCCACCCGGCGGCCATCCGCTTTCAGAGTCACTTCCTTCGCCAGCAGGTCGTAACCCGGCCCCTCATAGGCGAGGAGGCGCGCGCCGTCGGCCTCGTCGAGCCCGCTCGCCAGAAGTCCGTCGACGACATCTTCCGGGGCGCCGGGAACGAGGATCGGATAACTACCCTGACGGGCGCGAAACCTCCGGAATCCCGGTAACTGCGCGGGCAGAAGCCGCTCGCGGCCGACGGCCCGGCCGAGAACCCGAGCAAGCACGTCCGGGTCCATCAAGGTCCCGTAGAAGAAATACCGCGCCGGAGAGGGATCCTGCGGGCTGGTCGGTTGGCTCACGCGCGCTCCTCGGCCTTGGCCTGATCCCACAGCGCATCCATCTCCGCCAGGTCCGACTGATCGGGGCGCCGGCCGCGTTCGGCCAGGAGCGCCTCGACACGGCGGAAGCGGCGCTCGAACTTGGCGTTGGTGCGCCGCAGGGCCGCTTCCGGATCGAGATCGAGATGGCGGGCGAGATTGGCCACGACGAAAAGCAGGTCGCCGAATTCATCCTCGATCCGCTCCTTCGGCGCACCCTCGGCGATTTCGGTTCGCAGTTCGGCGAACTCCTCGTCGATCTTGGCCAGCACCGGCGCCAGCGACGGCCAGTCGAAGCCCACGCGCGCCGCCCGGTTCTGCAACTTGACCGCTCTCGTCAGACCGGGCAGCCCCTGCGTGACCCCGTCGAGAAGGCTTGCCTTGCGCCCCTCGCGGGCGCCGGCGGCGGCACGCTCTGCCGCCTTCTGCTCCTCCCAGGCCAGGGTCTGCTCGGCGGCACTCCCGATCGTCGCCGCGCCGAATACATGGGGATGGCGACGTTCCATCTTGTCGCAGATGGCCGCCACCACGTCGGCGAAGCCGAAGGCGCCTGCCTCCTCCGCCATCCGGGCATGGAAGACCACCTGGAACAGCAAGTCGCCAAGTTCGTCCTTGAGTTGCCCCATGTCGCCGGCGCGAATGGCTTCCGCCACCTCGTAGGCTTCCTCGATCGTGTAGGGGGCGATACTGCCGAAATCCTGCTCTCGATCCCAGGGGCAGCCCGCGGTCGGGTGGCGTAGGGTCGCCATGACCGCCAGCAGGCGGCCGATGGTGCCATTGGCAGAATCGGAAGCATTTGGGGGCATGGCTGGACTCGCTCTATCGGGTCGGGCAGACGCGCAGTCTAGGCACCGGCCGGGCATCTGCAAGAAGGCGCTTGCGGATCAATGGACAGGCTTGACATTGTTCCGAAATAGAGAGATTTTCCCATTTATGGAAATCAACGTCGATCTGCCGGAAACCAGGCTCGAGCAGCGTCTTGCCGAGCAGATCAAGCTTTTGCGGGCCGGTCGCGGCTGGTCGCTGGACGAACTGGCAAGGCAGAGTGGCGTGAGCCGCGCCACGCTTTCGCGGCTGGAGAATGCGGAAGTAAGCGCCACCGCCGCCGTTCTGGGGCGGCTGGCAGCCGCATTCGGACTGACGATCTCGCGTCTGCTCTATCTGGCCGAAGGCGATTTCGAGCCGCTCGTGCGCCGCACGCACCAGCAGCAGTGGCAGGACCCCGAAGTGGCCTTCCGTCGCCGCTCGGTTTCGCCGCCGGCCGAGGCGCTATCGGGCGAGGTGCTGGAATGTGCGCTGGGGCCAGGGGTAACGATTGATTATCCCATGCCACCGCGCAGGGGCCTCGAGCATCATCTCGTGCTGCTGGAAGGCCGCCTGCGGATCGAGGTCGAAGGTCGCGTGCATGATCTGGGGAGCGGGGACTGCCTGCGTTACCGCTTGCATGGGCCGAGTTCCTTCGCCACGGCGGAGGATGCCGCTGCGCGCTACCTGCTGTTCGTGGTCTGAGCCGATGCGGGGCAGGCGCTGCCGATGATGGATATCGTCGATATTGGCGCGGCCGAACTGGAACGCGACGCCGCCGCCTTCGGGGAATTGCTGCATGCCTGCGTCCATGCCGGGGCCAGCATCAGTTTCGTGCTGCCTTTCGGCGAGGCCGAGGCGGTGGCTTTCTGGCTTTCCAGGGTGCGGCCGGCCCTGGTTGGCGGATGCCTGGTCCTGCTCGCGGCGCGGACGGGCGAGGGGCGAATTGCCGGCGCGGTGCAACTCGACCACGACACGCCGCCGAACCAGCCGCATCGGGGGGAGGTGAGAAAGCTGCTCGTGCATCCCGAATTTCGCCGGCGGGGCCTGGCCCGCGCGCTGATGGAGGGGATCGAGGATCGGGCCCGGGAACTGGGGCGCAGCCTGATCACGCTCGATACCCGCACCGGCGACTTCGCCGAGCCGCTCTACCGCTCCCTTGGCTACCAGGTGGCCGGGGTCATTCCGGGCTATTGCCGCGACCCGCTGGACCCGGCCAAGGTGGATTCGACCACGATCATGTACAAGGCGATCTGAGCCGCAGGGAGAGAGGCGGACCCGGCGAGCCTCCCGCGCCCCCCGATCAATCGATAGATCGCATAATATATAATATGGAAAGTTGAAGTCGCGACACAATATTTGGTGGCTTGCCAAAAGTAATGATTCAGACTAGCCGGGAAATTTTCTTCTGTCATTCGCTTTCTTCCTCCCGCATGGATTTGCGGATCCCGCGCATCCACCGCTGCACGTTCTCGACCTCCAGGCGCATCAGCAACAATTGATGCCGCACACCGACTTCGTGACGGTGGGAGAGGGCATCTATCGTGTTCGCCAGCCCTTTGAGCTTGTCGGCTATCTCGCGCATGGCAACGGGGTCGGGGAGGGGGATATCCAGCCGCACCACCTCGCGGACAATGGTCCGGTCGAACTCGCTCAGCGTATCCTTGCGCTCGCGGACCTTGCGCCTGCCTGCCACGAAATCAGCCTCCGATACGTTCAGTTGGACCATGCTACTCCTCCCTCCTGTAGCCTGCCTCTTCCATGGCGGCGATGGCGGCGCGGGCCAGTGAGCGCCATAGTTCCCTTTTGCGGGCGAACTCCCACTCCTGTTGCCGATCCGGCTCCTCCGCGTATTCCTCGAAGCACAGCGCCCTCGCGACCTTCTCCACGATGTCGTCGGTCATGCCGCTCTCTCCTTCATCAGCGCGTCAACGTTCGCCAGATGGACGCGGAACGTGAGCGCGACAACCTCCGGATTGGCGTCCCATGAGCCTGGGCCATGCAGATGGCTCCAAAGTCCAGCGAACCCGGTTCGGTAGGTTCCGCGCTCTCTATTCAGATAGAATTTGGCGTCGTCATCCATTGTCATGCGTTCCGCGCCCTCGGCCTCTGCGTCCGCCTCGCTGATATCCTGCAGCCGCTCGATCCTGGTCGCGGTGACCTCCAGCGTGATCCGCGATGCCCAGCGCGGCATGTGCAGAGGCGAGCGCCACGGGCTGTCATCCCACAATTCCGCATGCGTGGCGTTCTCCCGATAGAACAGGAAGCCGCTCGGCTGCTTCGGAATCGGCCCGCGCCACACGTCGAGATCGTCACCAATGCTACGCCCCAGCGCCCACGTCTCCCGCACCCACAGCAGATCGCCCGGCTTCGCCTTCTGCCATGGCGATGGCACCGGAATGGCCTCAAGGGTGCCGGGGATGGCAGGATCTTCTTTCAGACGCCACGCCAGCCGCCGCGTCTGCGTCTTGCGGCCTTCGAGCAGGGCACGGACCATCGGTGCGGAGAAAATGATGGGCCTCATCCGAACATCTCCTTCTGCCTCGCGTCCCGGTTCTCAGCGGTGATCGGCATTATGGGGCATCCCGCCACGCTTCGCGCAGCTCCGCG
>JAHCJR010000063.1 GCA_026126165.1 Alphaproteobacteria bacterium | reverse complement strand
GACGCCGGAGGAGCTGGCGGAAAAACTCGGCATGCCGCTCGAGAAGGTGCGCAAGGTGCTGAAGATCGCCAAGGAGCCGATCAGCCTGGAGACGCCGATCGGCGACGAGGAGGACAGCCATCTCGGCGATTTCATCGAGGACAAGAACGCGGTCTTGCCCCTCGATGCCGCCATCCAGTCGAACCTGCGCGAGACGACGACGCGCGTGCTGGCCAGCCTGACGCCGCGCGAGGAGCGCGTGCTGCGCATGCGTTTCGGCATCGGCATGAACACCGACCACACGCTGGAGGAAGTCGGCCAGCAATTCTCGGTGACGCGCGAGCGCATCCGCCAGATCGAGGCCAAGGCCTTGCGCAAGCTCAAGCATCCCAGCCGCTCGCGCAAGCTGCGCAGCTTCCTGGATAATTGACGCCATGCCGGCGCCGCCTTCCGCGCGGCGCCGTTTCTTGCTATAGCCGTTCCGGCGTGGGCCTGTAGTTCAGCGGTTAGAACCCGCCGCTCATAACGGCGTTGTCGCAGGTTCGAATCCTGCCGGGCCCACCATCGCGCAAAATTCTCCACGCATTTCGGACCGCGCCGCCCTCACCCCGCCCCTTGCATGTTTGCATCTGCGCCGAATCGGGGATGATTCGGTTTGATCCTCGGGGGGCGGCCGCCCCCCGAGGATCGGATGGGCGGGACCGTCCGGCCCTTGGCTGCGCGCCGTGGGAGAGTTTGGTCCGTTCATCCATTGCGCTTGGCCTGAACAGATGAAAGGGAGCAAGTCCCGCATGCAAGGCAAGGTATTGCTCGTTGGAAGCGCAACGAAGGCAGTGTACGTCGGAATCGACGTCTGCAAAGACTGGCTCGACGTCTATGTCGATCCGCTTGGCGATCGCTGGCGGATCGCCAACACGCCGCAGGGACTGCGCGGCCTGCGGCGCCGGCTGGCTGGCCTACCAGTCGCCCTGATCGTCCTGGAAGCGACCGGCAAGTTCCATCGGCAGGTGCATCGCGGGCTGCATGCCGCAGGCTTCGCGGTCGGCGTGATCAATCCACTGCGCGCGCGGCTGTTCGCCGAGGCGGCGGGACCATGCTGGTCGCGAACGATGCCGCAGGCGTCGCCGGCTTCGCCCATTGGTCGGGCGATCTGTTGGGCCAGCTCTATATTGGCCGGCGCCTGCGCGGGAGCGGCATCGGACACCGCCTGCTCGTGCCGGTATTGCATTTCTGATATATCGCATTTATGGTATAAGACATGAGTTGGGTCGTCACGTTCCTGTCGCAGGCCGTCGCGGACGAGTTGACCAGCCAGCCCGCCGATATCCGGGCGAGATTCCAGCGCATCCGTTCGCTGTTCGAGACTTATGGCCTGGAGCAGGTCCGCGCGCCGCATGTGAAGCATCTGGAAGGCCGGCTCTGGGAAATGCGGATGATCGGGCGGGATGGAATTGCGCGCGCGATCTACGTCACCGCCTCCGGGCAACGGGTGGTGATCGTGCATGTCTTCGCCAAGAAGACGCAGAAGACGCCGCGTTCGGCAATGGCGTTGGCCCGCAGGCGGGCCGGGGAGGTCGAATGAGCCGGAAGAAGGAAATTCGCGCGGCGGATCTGCATCGGAAGTGGCTGAAAAGCGATCCCGAATACGCCCGGGAGTACGCGGCGCTCGAGGACGAGTTCGCGCTGGCGGGCGCGATGATCGAGGCGCGGAAGCAGGCCGGCCTGACGCAACAGCAACTGGCACGTCGCATGAAGACGACGCAGGCGGCGATCGCCCGTCTGGAAAGCGGACGCGCCAAGCCCTCCACCCGCACCCTGGAACGCGTGGCGGCGGCGACCGGAACGCGCCTGCGCATCACCTTCGCCACCATCAAGGCGCCGCAGCGTTCGACGGCGCGTTGACCTCGCCGCCGGATCGTCTATCGTCGCGCTGACGGACGATAGTGGCATGTCGGAAATCGCAGGCGAAGCACCTCCCATCTCCATCCGCGCCGCAGCCGCCGCCGACCACGCGGCGGTGGCCGCGCTCTATCGCGAGGTCTGGATGGAGACGCATGCGCCCTTGCAGCCGCCGGAAGTGGCGGCCTTCCGCGATATCGAGTTCTTCCGGCGGCGCGTCGCCGGCCTCGGCGGGACCATGCTGGTCGCGAGCGATGCCGCAGGCGTCGCCGGCTTCGCCCATTGGTCGGGCGATCTGCTGGGCCAGCTCTATATCGGCCGGCGCCTGCGCGGGAGCGGCATCGGACACCGCCTGCTCGCCATGGCGGAAGCATCGGTGAAGGAGGCGGGGCTGCCGCTGATCCGCCTCTATTGCCTGCTCGGCAACGACGCGGCGCGCGCCTTCTACGAACGCCGCCAATGGCGGGTGCGCCAGATCCTCGGCCGCACGGCGGAAACGGCGCATGGCCCGGTGCCGACCCGGGTCTGGGAAATGGTCAAGCCGCTCGGCTGAGGCGGGGGCGAAATACGGGAGTACAGGGAATGGCGCGGGAGAAGGTCATACTGGTGGTCGGCGCCGGCGATGCCACGGGCGGCGCCATCGCGCGGCGCTTCGCGCGCGAGGGTTACCTCGCCTGCATCGTCCGGCGCAACGCGGAAAAGCTCGCGCCGCTGGCACGCCGCATCGAGAAGGAAGGCGGCAAGGTGCTGGCGCTGGGCTGCGATGCGCGCGAGGAGGAGCAGGTGGCGAAGCTCGTCGAGCGTATCGAGCGCGAGGCCGGCGAGCTGGAAGTGGCGGTCTTCAATGTCGGCGGCAACGTGCGTTTCCCGATCCGCGAGATGACGGCGCGCGTCTATCGCAAGACCTGGGAAATGGCCTGCTTCGCCGGTTTCCTCACCGGACGCGAGGCGGCGCGGGTCATGGTGCCGCGCGGTCGCGGCTCGATCTTCTTCACCGGCGCCACCGCCAGCATGCGCGGCGGCAACGGCTTCGCCGCCTTCGCCGGCGCCAAGCACGGCTTGCGCGCACTGGCGCAGAGCATGGCGCGGGAGCTGGGGCCGGAAGGAATCCATGTCGCCCATATGGTGATCGACGGGGCCATCGACACGGCCTGGCTGCGCGAGAATTTTCCGGAACGCGCGGCGCTCAAGGACCGCGACGGCATCCTCGATCCGGACGCCATCGCGGAGAATTACTGGCACCTGCATTGCTAGCCGCGCAGCGCCTGGACGCACGAACTCGACCTCAGGCCCTGGATCGAGAAATGGTAGGGCCGGGGAAATGGTAGGGGCTGTTGCGGGCCGGCGGAAATCCCGTCAGTTCGCCGCCGCCTCGATGCGGGTGACATAGGCGGGAAAGATCCGGCTCAGCTCGCCCGCCGCAAACGTCACTTCCAGATTGCGGGCAACGATCTCGCGCTCGCGCAACCAGCGGGCCAGGCCCGGATCGGCCTCGCCGATGCCGGCGAGATACTTCTCCCGGGCGGCGGCCACCAGCGCGGCGCGGTCGGGGCGCGTGCGCCCGCCATCGGGGCCGCGATGGACGATGCCGTGAAACAGAAAGCTCGCATCGTCGCCGGCGACCCGTTCCTCGCCGGCCGCGAACAGCAGGGTGCAGGCGGAATAGCAGATGGCGCCGGCCGGCACCCTGGTGAGGAAGCGCATGCCGGCGCGCCGCGCCGCCGCCATCTCGCGCAGCATGCCGAACGTGGCGTCCAGGTTGCCGCCTTCGGAATCGAGGTGGAGTTCGATCCGCCGCGCCGGCGCATCGGCGCCCGGAGCCGCCAGCAGGGCGGCGAAACGCTTCTCGGTGACGAAGCGGATTCGGCCTTCGATGCGGATGATGTCGCCGTCGCGGCTGATGCCATCGCTCTCCGCAGCGGAGCGGGCGGGCGGTGACGCCATCAGCAGACAGAGCAGCAGCGGAACGATACGAAGAAACATGCAGCCGGATGCTAGGCCCGGCGCCGTCGGCTCCGCATGTCACGCTTGTTCACATTGCGGCGAGAGGTCAGACAGTGCGGCTTGCCCAGACCGTGAGCGCCAGCACCCAGAGCAGCCCGGCCGAGAGCAGGGTCCAGCGGCTGTAGCGCAGCAAGGTGTCATGCAGCACCATGCGCACGATGCCGAGCGCGCGCTCCTCCGACATGGCAAGGCCATGCCGGCGGCCGAGCAGCGCCCAGAGCTCCGTGCCGCGCAGATCCCGGCGCAGCGCATTGGCGGCCATCAGCATGAGGACAGCATCCATCAGGGTGGTGAGAACGGCGCCACTCTTCAGCGCCAGCAGCAGATCGCCCGAGAGGCCCATCATGGTGGCGCCGATGGCCAGCGCGGCGAAGCCGCAGCCGCGCCGCACCGAAATGTCCGCATAGAAGGCGATGCGCTCCATGGAACGCCTCCGGGCAGTTGCCCGGCCGTTCTCTGCGGACCGCCGGGCCCGGCAATCTTAGCGCAAGACGGCGGCGAGGGAAGCGGCCGCCCTTCAGGCGGGCGGCAGGTTGCCGAGCGTCGGCGCGAAGCCGAGGCCCCGCATCACCACGTAGAAGACATAACGCAGCACCATGAGCCAGAAGGCTGCCACCAGCGGCATGAGCTGGTCGACCATGAAGCGTGGCGTGATCAGCCAGGCGGCGCGGATCACCGGATCGGTCAGCCAGCGGAAGTTGCGCCAGATGTAGTTGGTCGAGTCCGGCCGCACGAAGAAGCTGAGCAGGAACCGGCCGAGGCAGACCCACATCAACAGGCCGAGGATGAAATTCGGCACGTTGAAGACAGCGTTCGACCAGAAGCCGAGACCGAGATCGCCCTGTTCCATGTCTCTCCCGTCGCCGCGCGCCGCCGGCAGGGGCGCTGTCTCAAAGAAATGGGGCCCGGCAAGCCGGGCCCCGCGAAGTTAGCAGAGTGTCCGGTCGGTCGGCTACTCGACCTTTACCGCCTCCACATGCTTGACCTTGCCGCCCGGGACGCGGATCGAGTCGATGAAGTCCTGCATCTCCTTGGATGGCGCAGGCGTCATCAGGCTGACCACGACGGTGACGATGAAGGCGACCGGCAGCCCGAACAGTCCGCAGGAGATGTTGCGGATGCCCCACCAGAGCGGCATGCCATAGAACTGCGTGCCGATCAGGTAGAAGAGGCAGATGCCGAAGCCCGCGATCATGCCCGCGCAGGCGCCGGCGGAAGTCGTTCGCTTCCACCAGACCCCGAGCACGAGCGGCACGAACAATCCCGCCGCCGCCAGCGAGAAGGCCCAGGCCACCATCGAGACGATCACCGCGGGCTTGGTCTTGGCGACCTCCGCCGCCGCGACCGCCACGCCGATCAGGATCACGCGGGCGACGATCAGGCGCACCTTGGTCGAGGCCTGCGGGTTGATCATCTTGTAGTAGACGTCGTGGCTGAGCGCATTGGCGATGGCGAGCAGCAGGCCGTCGGCGGTGGAGAGCGCGGCGGCCAGGCCGCCGGCCGCCACCAGGCCGGACACCACGTAGGGCAGGCCGGCGATCTCCGGCGTGGCCAGCACGATGATGTCGTTGTTGAGCGTGATCTCGCCCACCTGCAGGATGCCGTCCCCGTTCAGGTCCTTGACCGTCAGCAGGCCGGCGACCTCGCTCCATTTCGCCACCCAGGCGGGAAGCTGCGCGATCGGCTGCCCGATCACGTTGGAATAGACTTCCCACTTGGCGAAGGCGGCATAGGCCGGAGCGGTGAAGTAGAGCAGGAAGATGAAGAAGATGCTCCAGCCCACCGACTTCCGCGCCTCGCGCACGCTGGGCGTGGTGAAGTAGCGCATCAGAATGTGGGGCAGCGAGGCCGTGCCGATCATCAGGCAGAAGACCAGCGCCAGGAAGTTGATCATCTCGTTCATCGAGAACTTGCCCGTCGCGTCCACGAAGGCGGCCGAATGGGCCCGGGCGATGCCGAGCTTGCCTTCGAGGGCGGCGATTTCCTGCAACGCGCGGCCATACATGAGCTGCGGCAGCGGGATGCCGGTCTTCTGCGCCGAGAGAATGACGACCGGGATCAGGTAGGCGATGATCAGGATGATGTACTGCGCCACCTGCGTCCAGGTGACCGCCCGCATGCCGCCCAGCATCGAGCAGACGAGAATGCCGAGCAGGCCCACATAGACCGCGATGTCGAAGGGAATGCCGATCAGGCGCGAGGCGATCAGGCCGACGCCGAACACCTGCGCCACCACATAGGTGAAGGAGGCGCTCATCAGCACGATGATGCCGAGCACGCGCGGCACGTGACCGCCATAGCGGGCGCCGAGGAAGTCCGGCACCGTGAACTGGCCGAACTTGCGCAGGTAGGGCGCGAGCAGGGTCGCCACCAGCACGTAGCCGCCGGTCCAGCCGAGCACGAAGCCGAGACCGCCGTAGCCCAGCAGGTAGAGCGAGCCCGCCATCGAGATGAAGGAGGCCGCGCTCATCCAGTCCGAGCCGGTCGCCATGCCGTTGTAGAAGGCGGGCACCACGCGCCCCGCCACGTAATATTCGGCCACCTGCGCCGTTCGCGAGATATAGCCGATCAGCGCGTAGACGCCGATCGTGAGCGCGACGAACAGGATGCCGATCGTCTCGTTCGGGACGCCGAGCTGCTCCATGATGCCGAGCACGATCGTGACGCCGACGAAAGCGCCGGTATAGAGGCCGTAGATCTTGCCGAGATTGTTGATGAAAGATGGGCTCGCGCCGCTGCCAGCCATGATTAATCCCCCTCCGGACCCGAGTTGATCAGTCTTCCGTGACGCCGAATTCCTCGTCGATCTTGTTCTGGGCCGAGGAGCTCCAGAAGCAGAGCACGACGAAGACGACCAGCGAGCCCTGGGCCGCGAACCAGAAGCCGATCGGGAAGCCGATGATGTTGATGTTGTTGAGCTGCGGCGCGAAGATGTGGATGACGAAGCCGAAGAAGAACCACAGCGCGAGCACGGTCCACATGAGTGTGGAGGTTCGCCGCCAATATGCGGCCTGCTGTTCCTTGCTGAGAGATTTCTCTTGTGCCATTACCTGATCTCCTTCCCCCACACGAAAATCACGAAGATGCAAGCCGGAACCGGCCAGTCCGGGGCGATCTGCCCCGAACGGCCGGCAAGTGGTCGCCAAAGCGGGCGAGCGTAACTGCAAATCTTCCCGGCGGAAACGACTGGCCGCCGGTCTCGCCTCTCAGGAATGCACGGA
Organism: Alphaproteobacteria bacterium; assembly: GCA_026126165.1. Classification (GTDB taxonomy): domain Bacteria; phylum Pseudomonadota; class Alphaproteobacteria; order Ferrovibrionales; family Ferrovibrionaceae; genus JAHCJQ01. The sequence continues at coordinate 14,484 of JAHCJR010000063.1, read as the reverse complement.
TTTCAGGATTCGTGTGCCCTTGTCTCCGCGCGCTTCCTCATTCCCGTTCTACTTGCCGCTTCAGCGGCTTCCTTATCGATTCGCGTATTTGATACCATGAGAAAAGCTTGCTAGACAATATTACTATTGCCCCGGGGCACGCCGCCCGCGACCATGGCGTGCGGATCGGGGAGGGGAGGAAAGATTGATCGGCCGGCTCTTCGCCTCGCTGCGTGATGCGGTCTCGCCGCCCGCCATTTCGGGGGCCGGCGACCTGGCCCGTTTCCTCGAGGAGAAAGCCGCCTATCTGGCGCAGAAATGTGCCGTGGATTATTGCCGGGCCAAGGCCGGGAATTTCGGCGAGAAGCTGTTCCGGGAGGCGCCCTTCCAGGAGGCGCTCGCGGTCTGCCGCTGGGAATCCTACGCCGCCGCCGCCGCCGATCTCCTGCTCGTCACCGAGGCGGCGCTGCGCCCCCATCTCGGCGCCGATGCCACCCAGGCTTATGACCGGCTCGAGGCGATCTTCCGGCAGATCCTGGAAGCCTATCCGGTACCCGGGCACCGCCCGCAGGGCTGGGGGGACGAATTCGCGGCCTTTCCGCCGCGCCTTCAGGCGGCCCGCCTGGCGCCGCCCCTGACCCCGGCGCAGATCGCCGCCCACACCGCCCGCCGCCTGCATGAAACCATCCCGATCCATGAATCCCTGCGCACCGAGGAGGACCAGGAATTCATCCATGGCGCGGTGCGCTTCCGCATGACGGCCATCTGGGACGAGATGAGCTGGCGCATCCGCTGGCCCGAACTCGCTCGCGACCTCTGCCGCGTCCCGGCCGATCCGGCGCCCGCCTGAGCGCAGGCGGGCGAGCCGTGACCCCCGGCGAGCGCCTCGACAGCTTTCCCTATCGCCACCGGCTGGGCGAGCTGATGAGCCGGCCACCGGAGAGCGCGCCCGCCAGCCTCGATCTCGCTTCGGCGGCGGCGCGCATGAGCGCGTCGGGCATCAGTTCGCTCCTGGTCGAGGACGGCGAGGGCGGCATCAAGGGCATCGTCACCGAGCGCGACATCCTGCGCGCGGTGGCGCGCGCCCCCGATGCGGTGGCCGGCCGCACCCTGGGCGAGATCATGTCGCACCCGCTCGTCTCGCTGCCCGAAAGCGCCTTCGTCTACCGCGCCATCGGCCGCATGGACCGTCTCGGCATCCGTCATCTGGGCGTCACCGACGCCACCGGGCGGGTCAGCGGCGTCATCACCGCGCGCGGGCTGCTGCGCCAGCGCTCCGCCGGACTGCTGGCTTTGGGCGACGAGATCGACGCGGCGGAGGATGTGGACGGCCTGCGCCGGCCGCATGATGCCCTGCCGGGGCTGGCGCGGCTGCTACTGGACGAGGGCGTGCCGGCGCTGGAGATCGCGGGCGTGATCAGCGGCGTGCTCTGCGATCTGACCGAGCGCGCCGGTATCATCGCCGCGCGCGAGGTGAGCGCCGCGCGCGGACCTGCGCCTTCGCCATGGTGCCTGCTGGTGCTGGGTTCGGGCGGACGCGGCGAAAGCCTGCTCGCCGCCGACCAGGACAATGCCCTGGTGCATGGCGGGGGCGAGGATGGCTGGTTCGCGGCACTGGGCGCGCGCATCGCCGCGCTGCTCGACGGCGCCGGCGTGCCCTATTGCAAGGGCGGCATCATGGCGGCCAACGCGCCCTGGCGCGGCAGTCTCGATGAATGGGCCGGGCGCATCGATGGCTGGATCGGCTCGGGCAGCGGCGCCGGCCTGCTCAACGTGGATATCTTTTACGACTTCCGCGCTGTGCATGGCGATCGGGACCTGGCGCGGGAGCTGCGCGAACTGGCGCTCGCGCGCGCCGCGGGCAGCCCGGGCTTCCTCGCCCTGCTGGCTTCGGCCATGGATTCGCTCAACCCGCCGCTCGGCTTTCTCGGGCGCATCCGCACCGAGGGCGGGCGGGTCGATCTGAAGAAGGGCGGGCTGCTGATGCTGACCGGTGCGGCGCGCGTCATGGCGCTCAGGCATCGCGTCGGCGAGACCTCGACCGCCGGCCGGCTGCGCGCCATAGCAGGCCCGGCGCGCCTGGCGCTCGAGGATGTGGAGCGGATGGAGCGGGCGCAGGCGCTCTTCACCCGGCTCATCCTGGACCAGCAGCTTGCCGACCTTGCCGCCGGCATCGCGCCCTCGACCCGGGTCGAGACGCGCGGCCTCTCGCCATTGACAAGGCGCGAGCTGAAGGAGGCGCTGGAGGAGATGGGCCGGCTCCGCCTGCTGGTGCGCGATGCGCTGACCGCCTGAGGTCAGCGCCGGAACCAGGGCAGGTAGGGCAGGAAAACCGCGAACAGGATGATTGCGATGGCGAGCAGGATGTTGGCGGTGAGCGGCTCGCCAAGAAAGATCGCCGCCATGGCGGCGCCCATCGGCGCCACCAGCGGCGGGAACAGGCTGATACGCCCGACCGGGATGTGGCGCAGCGCGTAATTGTAGAGGAAGAACGGCAGCGCCGAGGCGACGAAGCCGAGATAGAGCATGAGCGCCAGCAGCCCGCCGCGCTGGTCGATGGCGCGGATCGCCTCGGGCCGCTCGATCAGCAGCAGGATGGCGAGCGCCAGCAGCGCGCCGGAAGTGAGCTGCAGCGCCGTGGTCAGCATCGGCCTGCCCTGGCTCTGCGCCACGCGCCGGGCGAGGAGCTGGTTGGCGCAGCCACACAGGACGCCCAGCATGCAGAGCAGGTCGCCCTTGAGCGAGCCGCCGTCGTTCGTGCCGCCGAACAGCAGGATCAGCGTGCCGCCGAGCGCGATGAACGCGGCGACCATCAGCACCGGTCGCAGCGCCTCGCCCAGCACCACGCGGCCCAGAACCGGCATCATGACCGGCATCAGGGCCCAGAAGACGGTGGCATGCGCGGCCGAGGTGTAGGACTGGCCCCAGATGAACAGGACGCTGGTGAGGCCGGGCTCGAGCAGGCCCATCAGCACCGGTCGCGACCCGGCCCGGCGCAGGTGAAGCATTTCCCCGCTCAGGGCCACCAGCAGCCAGAGCAGCAGCGCCGCCAGGCCGAAGCGTGTCAGTACCACCTCGCTGATTGCCAGGTGGTCGACCAGGATCTTGTTGCCGATCAGGGTCGAGGACCAGAACAGCGTAGCCAGCAGCATGGCGATGACGGGCACGGGCACTCTCTCGGGCGGGATGTCCGGCTCCTGCTTAGAGCATCGGCGCGGCGAAGGAAACCGCCGGGTTGGTTTGGGTTGCGGTCGGCGGCTGGGGCGGAAACAATGGGCCAGGCAGGGGAGGGGCCATGAACAAGCCGATACACGATCTGTCCGCGATGGAACTCCTGGCGCTCTATCGCTCGCGCAAGCTCTCGCCGGTCGAAGCCTGCAAGGCGGCGCTCGCGCGCATGGATCGGCTGGAGGAGCGGCTCAACGCCATGTTCGTCATCGACCGCGATGGCGCGATGGCGCAGGCGCGCGCCTCCGAAACGCGCTGGTTCCGCGGCGAGCCGGCCGGGCTGGTGGATGGCGTGCCGATCACCATCAAGGACAATATCCTCACGCGCGGCATGCCCTCGCCGGTCGGCACGGCGGCCGCGGCGGGCCTCGCCTCGGAGGTGGATTCCCCGCCCGCCCAGCGCGTGCGCGAGCATCATGCGCTGATCCTCGGCAAGACCACGATGCCCGATTTCGGCATGCTGGCTTCGGGCGTCTCCAGCCTGCACGGCATCACGCGCAACCCGTGGAACATCGCGCGCAACACCGCCGGCTCTTCCTCCGGCGCGGGCGCGGCGATTGCCGCCGGCTATGGCCCGCTGGCGCTCGGCACCGATATCGGCGGCTCCGTCCGCCTGCCGGCAGCCTATTGCGGCATCTTCGCGTTGAAGCCGAGCCTCGGCCGCGTGCCGATCTATCCGCCCTACTGGGGCCGGGTGACGGGACCCATGACGCGCACCGTGGAGGATGCGGCGCTGCTGATGAACCTGCTGACGCAGCCGGACCGGCGCGACTTCATGAACCTGCCGCACGATCCGGTCGACTATGCCGCATCGCTCGAGCGGGACGTCAAGGGCCTGCGCATCGGCCTGCTGCTCGATATCGGTTCGGGCACGCGGCCCACGCAGGAGGTAGGCCAAGCGGTGAGCGCCGCCGCGCGCCTGCTGGAAGCGCATGGCGCCACCATCGAGCCGCTGGCACCCTTCCTCGACGATGACCTGATGGAATGCCTCAACCGCTTCTTCCAGGCACGCGCATGGACCGATCTCTCCGCCATGCCGGCAGAGCGTCAGGAGAAGGTCCTGCCCTTCATCCGCGACTGGTGCCGGCCGGCCGCGGGCTACAGCGCGGCGGATGCGTTTCGCGCCATCGCCGGCATCTTCCAGATGCGCGAGCGCACCATCGCCGCGACCGGCGCCTTCGATTTCGTGCTTTCGCCGACCTCGCCCATCGTCGCCTACGCAGCGGAGGAGGCCTGTCCGGGCAACGATCCTGCGCGGCCTTTCGAGCATATCTGCTTCACCGCACCCTTCAATCAGTCGGAGCAGCCGGCCGCTTCCATCGGCTGCGGCATGAGCGCCGATGGCCTGCCGATCGGGCTGCAGATCGTCGGGCAGCGCTTCGACGATCTCGGCGTGTTGCGGCTGGCGCGCGCCTACGAGCGGCTGCGCGGCCCGCTTGCCCCCTGGCCGGAGCCCTGAGCGGCCGGCTTGCGCCGGCCCCCGGGGGTGCGGTTCGCAGCGGGCCAGGCCGCGCGGGTGATGCCAAGCCTCGCGACATCTGCTATGACGCGCCAGCCTTGGCCCCGGCGCGTCCGGGGCCGGCGCCCATCAGCCTGACGAGAGAAGCGGAGATCATGGCCAGCTACCAGTACGTCTATGTAATGAAAGGTCTTTCCAAGACCTATCCCGGCGGCAAGACGGTCCTGAAGGACATCTGGCTCTCGTTCTTTCCGGGGGCGAAGATCGGCGTGCTCGGTCTGAACGGCGCCGGCAAGTCGACCCTGCTCAAGATCATGGCGGGCCTCGAGCGGGAGTTCCAGGGCGAGGCCTGGGCGGCGGAAGGCGTGCGCGTCGGCTACCTCGCGCAGGAGCCCGCGCTCGACCCGGCCAAGGACGTGCTCGGCAACGTCATGGACGGCGTGCGCGAGACCAAGGCGCTGCTCGACCGCTTCGAGGAAATCTCCGCCCGCTTCGCCGAGCCGATGGATGACGAGCAGATGAACGCCCTGATCGAGGAGCAGGGCCGGCTGCAGGAACAGATCGACGCCGCCGGCGCCTGGGACCTGCAGCGCCATGTGGAGATCGCCATGGACGCGCTGCGCTGCCCGCCGGGCGATGCGGACGTCGCCACGCTTTCCGGCGGCGAGCGGCGGCGCGTCGCGCTCTGCCGGCTGCTGCTCGAGAAGCCGGACATGCTGCTGCTCGACGAGCCGACCAACCATCTCGATGCCGAATCGGTCGCATGGCTGGAACGGTTCCTGCACGAATATCCCGGCACCGTGGTCGCGGTCACGCACGACCGCTACTTCCTCGACAATGTCGCCGGCTGGATCCTCGAGCTCGATCGCGGGCAGGGCATTCCCTGGGAGGGCAACTACTCTTCCTGGCTCGACCAGAAGGAAAAGCGCCTGGAGCAGGAAGGCAAGGCCGAGGATGCCAGGCGGCGCACGCTGCGCAACGAACTCGAATGGATCCAGGCCAGCCCGCGCGCCCGCCAGGCCAAGTCGAAGGCCCGCATCAATGCCTACGAGGCGCTGCTCGCCGAAAACAACGAGAAGCGCCAGGAAGCGGCGCAGATCGTCATTCCGAACGGCCCGCGTCTCGGCGATCTCGTGGTCACGGCCGAGCATCTCGGCAAGGGCTATGGCGACCGGCTGCTGATCGACGACCTTTCATTCCGTTTGCCGCCGGGCGGGATCGTCGGCGTGATCGGACCGAACGGCGCCGGCAAGACCACGCTGTTCCGCATGATCACCGGCCAGGAGAAGCCCGACAGCGGCAGCCTGCGCATCGGCGAGACGGTGAAGCTCGGCTATGTCGACCAGTCGCGGGATGCGCTCGATGCCAACCGTACGGTCTGGGAGGAAATCTCCGACGGGCGCGACGTGATCACGCTCGGCAAGCGCGAGGTGCCGAGCCGCGCCTATTGCGGTTCGTTCAATTTCCGCGGGGCCGACCAGCAGAAGAAGGTCGGCCAGCTCTCGGGCGGCGAGCGCAACCGGGTGCATCTGGCGAAGATGCTGAAATCCGGCGCCAACCTGCTATTGCTCGACGAGCCGACCAACGACCTCGATGTCGATACCTTGCGGGCGCTGGAAGAGGCGATGCTGGATTTCGCCGGCTGCATCATGGTGATCAGCCACGACCGCTGGTTTCTCGACCGCATCGCCACGCACATGCTGGCCTTCGAGGGCGACAGCCACGTGGAATGGTTCGAGGGCAACTTCCAGGATTACGAGGCGGACAAGAAGCGGCGGCTTGGCGCCGATGCCGATCAGCCGCACCGCATCCGCTACAAGCCGCTGACGCGCGGCTGAACGACGCCCGAAGGAGATACGCATGAGTGCATTGCAGGGAAAGATCGCCTGGGTCACCGGTGCGGGATCGGGCATCGGCAAGGCCGGCGCGCTGGAACTGGCGCGGGCCGGGGCGGTGGTGGCGCTCTCGGGTCGGCGCGAGGCGGAATTGCGCAAGGTCGCCGAGCAGATCGCCGCGGAAGGCGGCCGGGCGGAGGTGGAGCCGCTCGATGTTTCCGACAAGCTCGCCGTGCAGCGGACCGCCAACCGCATCATCGCCCGGCACGGCAAGGTCGACATCCTGGTCAATTCGGCCGGCCTCAACATCCCGCGCCGCTTCTGGAAGGAGATCGACGCCGAGAACTGGGACCAGGTGGTCGACGTCAATCTGAACGGCTCGCTCTACTGCATCGCTTCGGTGATCGAGAACATGCGCCGGCGCAAGGACGGCCTCGTCATCAACATCTCCTCCTGGGCCGGCAAGTACGACACCTACATGACCGGTCCGGCCTATAACGCGAGCAAGCATGCGGTCGTCGCCATGTCCGCGTCTCTCAATCTCGAGGAATGCGTGAACGGCATCCGCTGCTGCTGCATCTGCCCGGGCGAGGTTGCGACGCCGATCATGCAGCGTCGACCGGTGCCGCCGGCGCCGGAGGAGCTGGCGCGCATGCTCCAGGAAGAGGACATGGGACGCACCATCCGCTTCGTCGCCGAGATGCCGCCCCATGTCTGCGTCAACGAGATTGTCATCTCGCCGACCTGGAACCGGATCAATATCGGCGGCGCGGACATCGCGCGCCGCTGAAGGAGCTGCCCTCACCCAACCACTTGATCCGCTTCGCGGCTCAAGCCCACGAAGTGGGAGAGGGCTTCGTTCTTCTCCCTCTCCGACAAGTGGGAGAGGGCCGGGGTGAGGGTGGCCGCGCTACAGGTTCCGCAGGCTGTCGATCACCTGCAGGATCGCCGGGCCGATTACCACGATGAACATCGTGGGCAGGATGAAGAGGATCATCGGCACGGTCATGATGGCGGGCAGCCGCGCCGCCTTCTCCTCGGCGCGGAGCAGGCGCTGGTCGCGGAGTTCCGCGGCCATGACCCGCAGCGAGCGGGCGAGCGGCGTGCCATACTTCTCCGCCTGCAACAGCGTGTTGACCAGCGCCCGCATCGCCGGCAGATCGCAGCGCAGCAGGAGATTGTCGAGCGCCTTGCGCCGCTCGGGCAGGAAGCCGATTTCGATCGCGGCGAGGCCGAGTTCGTCGGCGAGTTCGGGTCCCGCCGGTCCGATCTCGCGCGCGACGCGGGTCATCGCCGCATCGAGGCTCAAGCCCGCCTCGGCGCAGATCACCATCAGGTCGACCGCGTCCGGCAGGGCGGCGCGGATCGCTTCCTGGCGGCTTGCGACGAGCCGTGCGAGGGCGATTCGCGGCAGCAGCGCGCCGAGAAGGACGAGGCCGGCCGTCGCCGGAATTCGCGCCGCCTCCGGAAGCTGCACGAGACCAGTCCAGAGGATGAGCAGCATGCCGGCCAGGCCAAGCACAAGGGGCGCGGAGACGCGGAGCGTGAGGAATATGACCAGCGCATCGTGGGAGCGGTAGCCGGCCCGTGCCAGCTCGCGCGCCGTGCTGGAAGCTTCCTCGCCGCGCAACAGGTTGATGCGGTCGAGCAGCCGACGCATCAGGCCAACCTGGGCCTGGATGCGTTCGCGCCGGGGCCGCCGCCGGCGCCAGGCGCCGCGCAGTTCCTCGCGCCGCTCGGCCAGGGCGCCAAGTCGTGCTGCCATCGGATCGCGTTCGACCAGGCTTGACCAGACGAAGGCGGCCGCCGCGCCCGCCGCCACCATGGCCAGTGCGATGATGGCATATTCCGGCGTCGTCGCCGCGCCGTCCAGTTCGCCGGTGCTCATATGTCGAAGCGCGCCATGCGCCACATGGTGAACACGCCGATGGCAAGCGAGCCCCCGGCGACGCCAAGCAGTGTCTGCCCGCGCGGATCGTCGAACAGGACCGCGGCATAGGCAGGCGCGATGACGAGCAGCAGGAGCAGCATGATGAATGGCAGCGCGCCGAGGATGTAGGCCGAGGCGCGGGCTTCGGAGGAGAGCGCGCGCACCTTCTGCTGCATCTGCCGCCGGCGGCGCAGGATGTCCGCCAGGTTCTGCAGGGCCTCTGTCAGGTTGCCTCCGGTGTCGCGCTGCACCGAGACGGCGATGGTGAGGAAGCGGAAGTCGGCGCTGTCGATCCGCTGTGCCGCGAGCCGCATCGCCTCGTCGAGCGAGCGGCCGATGCGCACGCCCTCGTCGATGCGCCGGAACTCCTCGCCCACCGGATCGGCCATCTCGCGCGCCACCACGGCGATGGTCTCCTGGATCGGCAGGCCGGCTTTCATGCCGCGCACCATCAGCTCGATCGCCTCCGGCAGCAGGTTGAGCAGCCGCTCGACGCGCCGGCGCGCCAGCAGCCCCAGCAGCCAATGCGGCAGAAGCAGGCCGAGTGCCAGCGCGAACAGGCCCGAGGCGATCCAGCCGGTGCCGCCGGCAAGGCGCAGCAGCAGCGCGAGCAGCAGGACGCAGCCGACGCTGAACAGCGCGTAACGTTCGGTGCTGAGTTGCAGGCCGGCCCGCTCGATGCGTTCCTGCAGCGCGCCGGGCCTTGGCGAAAGGGCGGCGATCAGCCGTTCGGTGCGGCTTGCGCTCGTCGCGGTGTCGAGACGCCGCGCGACTTCGGCCGGCTGGCGTCCGACGCCGCCCTGCACCCGTCGCCCGAGCCGTTCCAGCCGGCGCCGCGCGCCGCCCATGCTTCCGGCGATCGCCGCATGCAGACCAAACAGCAGGCAGCCGACGGCGACAAAGGCGGCGAGCGCGATCCAGATGGGCAACAGCTCCGGCGATGCCATGCCTCAGACCGCCTCCAGCAGCGCCTGGTGCAGCCCGTAATACTCGGCGCGCGGCAGGAAGTGCGGGCGCAGGCCCGAAGGCGTGAACTGGCCGCGCAGCTTGCCATCGAGTCCCTCGCCCTGGAAGTTGAAGACGAACAGGTCCTGGGTGGTGACGACATCGCCTTCCATGCCGACGACCTCGGTGACATGGGTGATGCGGCGCACGCCGTCGCGCATGCGGCTGACCTGGAGGATCATGTTGACGGCGGCGGCGATCTGGGTGCGCACCGCCTGTGCCGGCAGATTGACGCCGGACATGCCGACCATGTTCTCGAGCCGGGTCAGCGCCTCGCGCGGGCGGTTGGCGTGGATGGTGCACATCGAGCCGTCATGGCCGGTATTCATCGCCTGCAGCATGTCCAGCGCCTCGCCGCCGCGGATTTCGCCGAGGATGATGCGGTCGGGGCGCATGCGCAGCGCGTTCTTCACCAGATCGCGCATGGTGATCTCGCCGTCGCCCTCGATATTGGCCGGCCGCGTCTCCAGCCGCACCACATGCGGCTGCTGGAGCTGCAACTCGGCCGCGTCCTCGATCGTCACCACCCGCTCGCCATGATCGATCATCTGCGACATGGCGTTGAGCAGCGTCGTCTTGCCCGAGCCGGTGCCGCCCGAGATCAGGATGTTGAGCCGGCAACGGGAGGCGATCTTCAGCACCGTGTTCATGGCCGGCGAGATATTCTCCTGGCGCGCCATGACATCGAGGGTGATCGACTTCTTGGAGAACTTGCGGATCGAGATCGAGGGCCCGTCGATGGCGAGCGGCGGGATGATGATGTTGACGCGGCTGCCGTCCTGCAGGCGGGCATCGACCAGCGGCACCGATTCGTCGACCCGCCGGCCGATGCGGCTGACGATGCGCTGGGCGATGTTGAGGACATGGGCATTGTCGCGGAAGCGCACGCCGGTCAGGTCGAGCTTGCCGCGCCGTTCCACATAGACCTGGTAGGGACCGTTCACCATGATGTCGGTCACCGTCTCGTCCGCCAGCAGCGGCTCCAGCGGGCCGAGGCCCAGCATCTCGTTGAGCAGGGTGACGGTCAGTTCCCGCTGCTCTGCGCGGTTGAGCTGCAGGCGATGTTCGGCCAGAAGTTCGGTCACCAGTTCCGACATCTGCCGTTCGATCTCGGCGCGCGGAAGCTTGGCCAGCGCCCCGGCATCCAGACGCTCGACGATGATCGGGTGCAGCAGTTCTCTTGCCGCGTCCACCTGGCTGCGATTGCCGCCCGCACCACGCTCGGCGCGCGGCATCTCGCTCACCTGGAGCCGCGCATGCGCCTGCTGGGCGGTTACGCCCGCGACTGTGCCGGCGCCAGCGGCGCCCGCCGCTCCGGCTTCCGGCGCCTGGCCGACGGCACGCCCGGCGGAGCCGATGCGGCCGTTGAGCAGGATCGTCACGAGGTTACGCTGCTCGAGCAGGGTCAGCCGGACCGAACGCTGCGCGCATTCACGCGCCACCAGATCGGAGGTGATCCGGGCGAGTTCGCCACGCGAGGCAGTAGCGACGAGGCTGTCCGGTATTGCCCGCGCCACTTCCTGCGCCAGATGCTCGCCGAAATCGGCGACCGGCGCCGATGCCGCGCCACCCGTGGCCGGACCTGCCGTGTCCCTCGTTGCTTCCCGTCCGAACATTCAGCGACCTGATTGAAACGGCGCGTTACTTGCCAAGAAGTTTCTTCCAGAACTTGCCCTTGGCGGCTGCATTCTCGCCTGCCACCTTGTCGAGCAGTTCGTGGTAACCGTGTGACAGCTTGCTCGTATTCGAGACCGCCGGCACCGGCCGGGCCTGTGCCGCCGCCTGCTGGACGGCCGTCGCGTCCCACGGAAGGGACACGGAGATCGGCCGGCCGACGCTCTTCTCGAAATCCTTGGGTCCGATGCGCTGGCCCTTGGCGTTGCCACGATCGAGGGTCACGAAAAAAGCATCCGCGCCGGGCGCGCAGTCATGCACGAGGGCATTGAGCCGTATCGCGTCGCGAATGCCGGGAAGTGTCATCTCCGCCAGGACCACGACCCGCGTGGCCTCGGCCAGCACCTGGCGGTGCAGCATGTTGGCCCCGCGCGGCATGTCGACCACGACCCAGTCGAAACGTTCCCGCAGCTCGTGCAGCAGGAGACTGGGCGCCGCGAGATCGATCGCCAGATCGTCCTCGAGCGGTTCCTCGGAGCCGAGGACGAAAAGGTTGTCGGAAACCTTCTCGGTCGCACGCTCGATGAAGAGGCTGTCGATGCGGGCCGGCTGTTCGAGCGCCTCGCGCAATCCGCGCCCGGCCCCGACATTGAACGACAGCGCCACGGTGCCGAACTGCAGGTCGAGATCCACCAGCGCCACCTTCTGCGCCCGCTCCTGCGCGATCATCCAGGCCAGGCCCACGGCCGTCGTCGTGGTGCCGACGCCCCCGCGGGCGCCGATGCAGACGACGAGCTGTCCCAGCCGCTCGGCGGTCTTCTGCTGGACCTGTTGTGGGCCGCTTTCCAGGACCGCGGCCAGAAGCTGATACCGGTTCACCGGCTTGACGAGATAGTCGCTCGCTCCGGCGCCCAGCAGATCGCGGAACAGGTGCACGTCGTTGACTTCGCCGATGACGATGAGCTTCGAGCTTTTGCGGCAGGCGGTCGCCAGCGCGCTGACATCGGTCACCGCCGTGGGGCTGTCGCCGACATCGACGATCAGCAGGTCCGGCAGCGACATGGACGTGATCTCCTCGAGCGCGGCGGAAATGCCACCCTCATAGATGACCGCGCCGTCGATCCGCCGTTCCAGCGCCACCTGCTGCAGGGTATCGGCGGTCTGCGAGTCCGTAAGGAATGCGATCAGCTTCGGCGCCGCACTGGTGCCGGCCTGCCTCGCCGCCTGGGTCACGCTTGCATGCTTCATTTCTTGCCACCACCGCCGAACGTGCCGTCCAGTTCCTTGAGCGGCGTGATCTTGCCCTCCCGGTAGCGCTGGATGGCAAGGACCGAGGCTTCGCCATCGGCGGCACCCGGATCGCGCCCGCGCAGCAGGTCGCCGGGATTGGCAACCATCAGACCGAGGTTGGTCATGGTCGCGCAGCCGAAGTTGCTGGCGACCATGTTGTCGAAGGACTCGAAGACGCCGCGTTCCCAGGACGGGCATGGCGGCGTCGTCACGACGTGACGCAACACCACCAGCCGCATCTCGTCCTTGCCATCGACGCTCCCCTCGCCAACGAACGCGCCGGCGACGGACAGGCCCGAGCGGGCCAGTTCGCGCATCACGGCGGCCCGCCGCCCGTCGAGCAGTGCCTCGTTCGCAAGCATAGATTCCGGCACCACGATGGTGACCTGGTCGCCGTAGCCGACAAGCTCGCGCTGCAGGAAGCGGTTGAGGCGGCCGCTCTCCGCCGCATCCAGCCCGGACGCGCCCGGCGCGAAGGCCAGCCGGTGCTCCAGGCTGACGCGGCTGACGCGGAGTTGCTTCGGCGTCTCCACATCGAGGCGTTCCTGCGAGCAGGCGCCAAGCAGGAGAATCGCGGCAGCAAGGGCGATATGGCGGCGAAGGGAGGTGAACATTCGCTACTCCAGAATGAAGCCGGCGGGTCCGACCAGGGTCTCGCCGTCCTTGCCGCGCGGCGCCTCCTCGCGCGGCGTGACCTGCTGGCGGAAGAATTGCCCCTTGAAGATCCGCTCGACATCGTTGGGCGCCACCAGCCCGTCGGTCGGCGCGGCCAGACGCTGCGCGGAGACCGGGCGGACCACATAGGGCGTGACGATGATGACCAGTTCGGTTTCGTTGCGGCGGAAGCGGTCGGACTTGAACAGCGGGCCTAGCACCGGCAGGTCGGCAAGCACCGGGGTCTTGTCCGCATCCTGGCGGGTGTTGTTCTGCAACAATCCCGCAATGGCGAAACTCTGGCCGGAGCCGAGTTCTACCGTCGTCTCCGCCTGCCGGGTCGACAGGGCGGGAATCGAGAGGCCGTTCACCTGGATCGCGCCGACGGAGGTCAGTTCGCTGACCTCGGGTCGGACGCGGAGGTTGATGCGATCGCGCGCCAGCAAGGTCGGCGTGAAGGCGAGGCTGACGCCGAAGCGTTTGAATTCGATGGTTAGCGTATTGTTTTCCTGCGCCACCGGCACCGGAAACTCGCCGCCGGCGAGGAAGCTCGCCGTCTCTCCGTTCAGCGCCGTCAGGTTGGGCTCCGCCAGCATGGTGATGATGCCCTCGTTGGCCAGCGCGTCGATGACGGTCGCGAGGTCGAAATTCTTGCCGCTGAAGGTGCCGATGATGCTGTTCGTCGTGCCTTGACCCACCCTGCTCGGATTGCGGGCGAGCAGCGCGCCGGCGGCGATCACCGGATTGCCGGTGGCGATGCCCAGCGCGAAGCTGCCGAAGGTGAGCAGCGCGTCGGTGTTAAAGCCGAGTTCCTTGAGCGTGGTGCGCGAGACTTCGGCGATACGCACCCGCAGGTTGACCTGGTTGGGCGCCACCACCTGAATCTGGTTGATCACGCCGCCCTGTTCGGGCGCGAAGCGCTGGGCGAGGCGGCGGACATCCTCGGCCTGCTGCGCGGCGGCAACGAAACCGGAAAGGACGATGGCGCCGTCGATCGAGCTGACATCGACCTGTGCGTCGGGCATCAGCCTCGCGATGGCCCGCTGCAGGCCGGTCAGGTTGTGCGAGACGCTGATGCGGCTGGAGACGATGACGCGGTCCTGCCGGTCGACCACATAGAGGACGGTCTCGCCCGCCTTCTTGCCATAGACATAGAGGATGCCGGGCGACTTGACCTGGACATCGGCCACTTCCGATTCGGCGACGAACACGGTTTCCGCTGGCTGGCGCAGACGGATCACGGTGCCCTTGCCGACTTCGAGCGCGATCGCTTCGGAAGCGGCGGGAATGAGCGTGCCGCCGCCGATATCGCCGGCGAGCGCACCCTGAGGCGTGCGCGCGGGCGGGCGCGGGTCGAGTGAAGCGGTCTCCATGCGCGGCAGGTTCACCGGGCGCCGCTCGACCGGGATGGCGGGGGGCAGGGGCGGTGCGGCCTCGGTCTGCCGGACCGCGGGCGCGGCCGGCGGCGCGGCCGGCGTAGCGGGTGGCGC
>JAHCJR010000062.1 GCA_026126165.1 Alphaproteobacteria bacterium | reverse complement strand
GACACCGCGCCCGACCTGACGGCGCACGCGATCCAGCAGCACGTGGTGCGCGAAGCCACGCTGGGCAAGCAGGATGCGCAGGGCGCGGCGCTGCGCGACATCCTGCAGCGCCTGTCCGACAGCGGCAACGGCGCGGCGATGGACGCGCTGCGCGCCGTGCTCGCCGGCGCCTCGACCGACGACCTGGCGGCGCTGAAGGAGGCGCTGTCCGAAGGCGGGGACGCCGGGACGCGGCGCGAAAGCCGCGACCAGGCGCTCGTGGCCGACTGGCGCGCGGGCGGCTACCCGTACCGCTACCTGCTGTCGCGCAAGACCTACGAGGAGCAGAAGTACCGGCTGCAGGTCGAGCTGCTGAAGCTGCAGGCCTGGGTCAAGGACACCGGGCAGCGCGTGCTGATCGTGTTCGAGGGCCGCGACGCCGCCGGCAAGGGCGGCACGATCAAGCGCTTCATGGAACACCTGAACCCGCGCGGCGCGCGCGTGGTGGCGCTCGAGAAGCCGAGCGAGGTCGAGCGCGGCCAGTGGTACTTCCAGCGCTACGTGCAGCACCTGCCCACGCGCGGCGAGATCGTGCTGTTCGACCGCAGCTGGTACAACCGCGCCGGCGTCGAGCGCGTGATGGGCTTCTGCACCGACCGCGAGTACGACGAGTTCATGCGCCAGGCGCCGGAGTTCGAGCGCCACCTGGTCAAGAGCGGCATCCACCTGTTCAAGTTCTGGTTCTCGGTCAGCCGCGACGAGCAGCGCCGCCGCTTCAAGGAGCGGCGCGCGCACCCGCTTAAGCAGTGGAAGCTCAGCCCGATCGACCTGGCCAGCCTGGACAAGTGGGACGACTACACGGTGGCCAAGGAGCAGATGTTCCTGCACACCGACATCACCGACGCGCCCTGGACGGTGATCAAGAGCGACTGCAAGAAGCGCGCGCGCCTGAACGCGATGCGCTTCCTGCTGCACCGCCTGCCCTACGCGAACAAGGACGCCACGGTAATCGGCGCGGTCGACCCGCTGCTGCTCGGGCGGGCCGCGCTGATCGCGGGGCTGGCCGAGGAATATTCGCCGGCCAGCGCCGACACCTGATCGCGGCGGCACGACCGGCCGCTGCGCCGCCATGCCGGGCCAGCGGGGCTGGCTGCGTGCCGGCTCGTCGCGTGGACTCGCGGCCGCGCAGTGTCGGGTTTCTTTACATCGAATGCGGACGCATCCTAGAAGACCGTTACGAATCAACGGCTTGCAGTCGTGGCTCGGTTCTTGCGTTCAAGAGGTGGTTACGGGAATTCATCCTTCGAACAACCCAGCAAGAACCGGAGCCCTCGTTCATGACTTCTTCGTTTGCCATCCGCACCCTGGCCGCTGGCGCGGCGCTTGCCGCACTCAGCGCCGGCGCCCATGCGACCGTCGTGCTCGCCAACAACCCCGCCCCTGGCGACGCTTTCACCAACGCGAGCACCAGCAACCAGGGCCAGGCGGTCGGCGCCAGTGGCTGGTACTACAACAACGTGCGCAACGGCGGCTCGGTCGGGATCAGCGACGCGCTGCCGCGCAGCGGCAACGGCTCGGCGGCGCTGTCGGGCACCGCCGGCCCCGGTGGCGCCTCGCACAAGGCCGACATCGAGTTCCTGCCCGGCGCGGTGAGCCTGTCCGGCAACTATGTCTCCACCGGGACGCTGGGCAACCTGTCCGACCTCACCAACATGAGCTACGACTGGTACCGCGCCAGCGGCGGCACGGCCGGCGCCCACCTGACCCCGGTGATGCGGGTGCTGCTCGACGCCGACGGCGATCTCACGACCACCGGCGACCGCGGCGGCCTGGTCTACGAGCGCGTCTATAAGGAGTCCGCGGGCTGGGTGGCATCGACCAATACCTGGGTCACCGAGTCGATCACCGCCAGTTCCTTCCTCTGGAACTTCGGCCTGGGGCTGCCCACAGGCACCGACATCAACGGCAACGGATACGGCTACGACGAGACGCTGGCGCAATGGCAGGCCAAGTTCCCGAGCGCCAAGATCATCGGCTTCAGCCTGGGCATCGGCAGCGGCTGGGGCTCGTTCAGCGGCGCGGTGGACAACGCCGGCTGGACCATCGGCCAGCAGGGCTCGAGCTACAACTTCGAGGTCGCCCGGCAGGTGCCGGAGCCGGCGCCGCTGGCGTTGGTCGGCCTGAGCCTGGCGGGCTTGCTGGCCGCGCGCCGCCGCCGCGCCTGAGCTGAGTTTTCGGCGCGCCGGCCGGCGACGGGCGCCCTGTTGAACCCGCTGCAGGGCGGCGCACGCAGCGCCGGCGGCCGCGGCAGCTGCATCGCCCCGATCGTCGCGGCCGGGCTCTGCGGCCGCGGCGAGCGCCGCACCCGCGCCGCTACAATCGGCGCCGCCTTCCGAGGAGCGTTGCAACCTGCCGTCTGCGCAGGCCAGGCTCGGGAGGCCTTCCATTGCAACCGCGCTCACCTGCACGTGTCGTCGTGGGTGAGTCTCGATCGCCAAGCTCCACGGCCCGCGCGCGGGGTCACCCCGTTTGGAGCCCGATCCGATGAACGCCGTCCTGAAACCCGCCCAAGACCATGCCGTGGCCGACCTGTCGCTCGCCGACTGGGGCCGCCGCGAGATCACGATCGCCGAAAGCGAGATGCCGGCGCTGATGGCGATCCGCGCCGAGTACGCGGCAAAGCAGCCGCTCGCGGGCGCCCGCATCGCCGGCAGCCTGCACATGACGATCCAGACCGCGGTGCTGGTGGAGACGCTGCAGGCGCTGGGCGCACAGGTGCGCTGGGCCTCGTGCAACATCTTCAGCACGCAAGACCACGCGGCCGCCGCGCTGGCGGCAAGCGCGGCGCGCACGCCGGTGTTCGCGTACAAGGGCGAGACGCTGCGCGACTACTGGGACTACACCCACCGCATCTTCGAGTTCGGTCACGGCCCCAAGGGGGCCCCTGCCGGGTCCCCGGGCAGCGACGGCGAAGGCCCGAACATGATCCTCGACGACGGCGGCGACGCCACGCTGCTGATGCACCTGGGCAAGCGCGCCGAGAAGGACGCGTCGGTGCTGGCCCACCCGGGCAGCGAGGAAGAGCGCGAACTGTTCGCCGCGATCAAGGCCAAGCTGGCCGAGGACGCCACCTGGTACAGCCGCAAGGCGGCGCAGATCATCGGCGTGACCGAGGAGACGACCACCGGCGTGCACCGCCTGAAGGAGATGAGCGCCAAGGGCACGCTGCTGTTCCGCGCGATCAACGTCAACGACTCGGTCACCAAGAGCAAGTTCGACAACCTCTACGGCTGCCGCGAGTCGCTGGTCGACGGCATCAAGCGCGCCACCGACGTGATGGTCGCCGGCAAGGTCGCCCTGGTGGCCGGCTACGGCGATGTCGGCAAGGGCTGCGCGCAGAGCCTGCGTGGCCTCGGCGCCACCGTGTGGGTGACTGAGATCGACCCGATCTGCGCCCTGCAGGCGGCGATGGAAGGCTACCGCGTCGTCACCATGGACGAGGCGGCCGCGCAGGGCGACATCTTCGTCACCGCCACCGGCAACCTCGACGTGATCACCCACGAGCACATGCGGCAGATGAAGGACCGGGCCATCGTCTGCAACATCGGCCACTTCGATAGCGAGATCCAGATCGCGGCGCTGCGCAACATGCAGTGGCACGAGGTCAAGCCGCAGGTGGACGAGGTCGAGTTTCCGGACGGCAAGCGCCTGATCGTCCTCGCCAAGGGCCGTCTCGTCAATCTTGGCTGCGCCACCGGCCATCCGAGTTTCGTGATGAGCGCCTCCTTCACCAACCAGGTGCTGGCGCAGATCGAGCTGTGGAAGAACGGGCAGAATTACGAGCGCAAGGTCTATACGCTGCCCAAGCATCTCGACGAGAAGGTGGCGCGGCTGCATCTCGCCAAGCTCGGCGTCAAGCTGACCCGCCTGACGGATGAGCAGGCCACTTATATAGGCATCGCGCAGGAAGGCCCGTTCAAGCCCGAGCATTACCGCTACTGATCGGCAACACTTTCCGGGAACGGGGGCCCGGCATGCCGGGCCCCTTTGTTTTTTGCCCGGCACTTCCCTAAAGTGCCCGTGTTCGCGCCGGTCTGGACGCCGCGCGAGACGCGAGGGGCTGGGGCAATCATGTCCAATTGGACCATGCGCTGGGCGGAAGCCGCGACCCTGCCGGACGCGGCGGCTGCCGCGGGCGTGGCGGGGGCGGATGCGCGCGGCCTTGTTCTGCTTGGCCTGCTGGTCGCGGTGCTGGCCATCGCGCTGCTCGCCTTCTGGCGCCAGCGCGAGCGGCTGCGCCAGTCGGACATGGCGAAGGCGGCGGAGCTGGCGCGGCTCAAGGAGCGGCTGGCGCTCCTGCAGGAGGAGGGGAGCGCCCATGCCGCCGCGGCCGGGCGTGCCAGGGAGGATGCGGCGCGGCTCGCGCTCAAGCTCGCCGCGAGCGACGAGCGCGCCCGTCGGCTCGCCGCGATCCTCGACGACCTGCCGCAGCCGCTTTGGCAGCGCGATGCCGAATTGCGGCTCGTCTGGTGCAACAGGACCTATGCGGCGATGCTGGAGGAGACGCAGGAACGCGTGGTCGAGCGCGGCCTGGAGCTGGCCGCGCGGATCGACCCGGAACAGCCCCGGCGTCTGGCGGAAAAGGCGCGGGCCGGGGGAAAGGCCGCGACGGAGCGGCGCCATCTCGTGGTCGGCGGCGACCGTCGCACCTACCGTTTCACCGAACTGCCGCGGGCCGACGGCACCCTGACCGGCTTCGCCGAGGATATCTCCGCCGAGGAAGCGAAGGAGCGCGAACTCTCCCGCCACATCGCCGCGCATGGCGAGGTGCTGCAGAACATCAACACGGCCATCGCCATCTACGGCGCCGACCGGCGGCTCATCCTGTTCAATCGCGCCTTTGCCCGGCTCTGGGGCATGGACGAGAACTGGCTGGCAGAGGAGCCGGGCTTTGCCGAGATCCTCGAACATCTGCGCGGCAAACGTCGCCTCCCCGAACAGGCGAACTGGCAGAGCTACAAGAAGGCCCAGCTCGACCAGTTCACCTCCGTCATCGAAGCGCGCGAGGAGCTTCTGCACCTGCCGGACGAGCGCACCCTGCGCGTCGTGGTGACGCCGCATCCCTTCGGCGGGCTGCTGTTCAATTACGAGGACGTGACCGATCAGCTCGGGCTGGAACGGGCACGCAACACCCTGATCGCCGTGCAGCGCGCCACGCTCGACAATCTCTACGAAGGCGTCTCGGTGTTCGGTGCCGATGGGCGGATGCGGCTCTGGAACTCATCTTTCGCCAAGATCTGGAACCTGCAGACCCACCTGCTGGATGCCGAACCGCATCTCTCGCAGCTCCTCGATGCCATCCGTCCGCTCATGGACGATGGCGGAAACTGGGCGCGGATGATCGAACGGGTCCTTGAAGCCTTCAACGAGCGCGAGGCGCGCACCGGTCGCATCGAACGCCCCGACGGCAGCGTCATCGATTACGCAAGCGTGCCGCTGCCTGACGGCGCCATGCTCTACACCTTCCTCGACGTCACCGACAGCATGCGCATCGAACGTGCGCTGCGCGAACGCAACGAGGCGCTGCAGGCCGCCGACCAGCTCAAGTCGGAGTTCATCGCCAACGTTTCCTACGAACTGCGCACGCCGCTCAACACCATCATCGGCTTCACCGAGATCATCGCGAACGAGTATTTCGGGCCGCTCAACCTGCGCCAGAAGGAATACACGCAGGGCATCCTGGACAGTTCCCATCACCTGCTGCTGCTGGTCAACGACATACTCGACCTCGCCACCATCGAGGCCGGCCACATGCAGCTCGAGCTGGACCGCTTCGATCTGCATGCGCTGCTCGTCAGCATCCTGGCGCTGACGCGGGAGCATTCGCTCCGGCGCAATCTCACCGTGCATTTCGAATGCGCGCCCGATATCGGCTGGGTAGAGGCCGACGAGCGGCGCATCAAGCAGGTGCTCTACAATCTGATGAACAATGCGCTGAAATTCACGCCTTCCAACGGCCAGATCAGTCTCGGCGCCCGCCGCTCCGGCCACGAGGTGGCGATCTGGGTCTCCGACACCGGCATCGGCATTCCGGAGGAAGAGCAGGCCCAGGTCTTCGAGCGGTTCGTGAAGGGCCGCAACGCGCTGCGCCAGCCCGGTGCCGGGCTCGGCCTGCCGCTGGTGCGTTCCTTCATCGAGATGCATGGCGGGCATGTCGAGCTGAAATCGACGCCCGAACAGGGGACCACGGTCACTTGCTACCTGCCGGCGGAGCAGCGCAGGCCGCTCGCCGCGATCCACTGAACCGCGGATCAGCCTGCCGCGCCGGGAACGCCGCGCGTCGTCGAATATTCGAAATGCAGCACCTTGTCCGGATGGACGATCGGCCGCGCCGCATGCATGGCCATCGCCGCTTCCGAGAAGCCCGACAGGATGAGCTTGAGCTTGCCCGGATAGTGCGCGATGTCGCCGATGGCGAAGATGCCCTGCATCGAGGTGGCCATGGTCGCCGGATCCACCAGGATATGATTGCGGTCGAGATTGAGACCCCAGCCGGCGATCGGACCGAGATTCATCGCCAGGCCGAAGAAGGGCAGCAGCGCGTCGGCCTCGAGCCGGCGCGCTTCGCCGTCGAGCGTCCTGACGATCACCGCCGCGAGCTGGCCGTTGCTTCCCTCCAAGGCGTCGAGCTGGTAGGGGATGACCAGTTCGATGCGGCCTTCCCCGGCGAGCTGCTTCATGCGCCGCTCGCTCTCTGGCGCGGCGCGGAACCGCGGCCGCCGGTGCACCACCATGACCTTCGCGGCAATCTCCGAGAGCGACAGCGCCCAGTCCACCGCCGAATCCCCGCCCCCGGCGATGACGACCCGCTTGCCCCGGAAGTCCTCGCGGCGGCGCACCAGGTAATGGACGGAGCGGCCCTCGAATTCCTCGAGTCCGGCGAGCGGCGGCCGGTTCGGGCCGAAGGCGCCACAGCCGGCGGCGACGACCACGACCCGCGCGCCGACGACCGTGCCATCGGACAGCGCGAGCGCGAAGCCGCCATCGGCGCGTGGCGCAAGGCCGCTCACCTGCCGGCCGAGGACATAATGCGGCGCGAAGGGCGCCGCCTGTTCCATCAGGCGCTCGACCAGTGCCTGCGCGTCGATGCGGGGATAGCCGGGAATGTCGAAGATCGGCTTCTCCGGATAGAGCGCCGCGCACTGTCCGCCGGTCATCTCAAGCGCGTCGATCACCATGCAGCGCATGTCGAGCATGCCAGCCTCGAACACCGCGAACAGGCCGACCGGCCCCGCGCCGATGACGGCGATATCGGTGGTGATGGGGGCATCGGTCATGGGACTGTCACCTTCGCGGCAGGGGGAGGCAGGCGTCCGGTAACATGCTAGCACCTCGGTGCAAGATCAAGCCTGGCGCGGCTTGCAGGCCCAAGGCAAGCCGGCTACAAGGCAGCCATGACCGCCGCTCCCGCCGCGCTTCTCCGATCTTCCCGAATCCTGGCAAGCGAGGCCGAGACGGCGGCCTTCGCGGCGCGGCTTGCGGCACTGGCGAAGCCTGGCGATGTTCTGGCGCTCCAGGGCGATCTCGGCGCCGGCAAGACCACCTTCGCTCGAGCCTTCATTGCGGCACTTTCCGGCGGGCCGGTCGAGGTGCCGAGCCCGACTTTCACGCTGGTGCAGGTCTACGAGACGCCGGCCGGCAGTGTGTGGCATTTCGATTTCTACCGCATTGGCAGCGCGGAGGAAGTGCATGAGCTTGGCTTCGATGAGGCGCTGGCGGAGGGTATCAGCCTGATCGAATGGCCGGAACGGCTCGGTGGGCTCCTGCCGCCGGAGGCGCTGCGGATCGAGCTGCGGGCCGCGGGCGCGCCCGGGCGGCGAGAACTCCACATCGAGGCGCCGCCGGCCTGGCAGGCCCGGCTGGCGGCGGCCGATGATGCGGCGGCGCGTGTGGGCGCGCTCGACGGATTTCTCCGCGTGGCGGGTTGGGCCGTCGCGGAACGGCGACCTCTTTCCGGCGATGCCTCCTTCCGGCGCTATGAACGGCTCCGGCGCGCCGACGGGACGCGGGCCGTATTGATGGATGCGCCGCCGCCGCGCGAGGACGTGCGCCCCTTCATCCGCGTGGCGGAAATTCTGGCCGGGTTCGGCTACAGCGTGCCGGCAATCCTCGCGCGCGACGTGGAACACGGCTTCCTGCTGCTCGAGGATCTGGGCGATGATCTTTTCGCCCGCCTCCTGGCTGGGGGCAGGGGGGATGAACCCGAACTCTATGGCGCTGCGGTCGATCTGCTGGCCGATCTGCATCGGCACGCGCCGCCGGCAGGATTGCCCGACTATGGACCGGAGGAATTGGCCGCGGCGCCCGGCAACGTCGTCGAATGGTATTTGCCGGCGTTCTCCGGACAGAAGACGCCGTCGGATCTGGTGGCGGAGTTCGCCGGTCTCTGGCGCGAGGCACTGGCCCCGCTCGCCGGCCTGCCCAGGGTGATGGTGCTGCGCGACTATCATGCGGAGAATCTGATCTGGCTGCCGGGGCGCAAGGGACTGGCCCGGGTCGGGCTGCTGGATTTTCAGGATGCCGCGCGCGGCCTGGCACCCTACGATCTGGTGTCCCTGCTGCAGGATGCGAGGCGGGACGTGGCGCCGGAACTCGAGGCACTCATGATCGAGCGCTACCTGGCCCGCCGGCCGGGCGAAGGCGATGCTTTCCGTGCCGCCTATGCCCTGACCGGCGCCGCGCGCAATTCCCGCATCCTCGGCCTCTGGCCAAGGCTCTGGAAACGCGACGGCAAGCCGCAATATATGCGGCTGCTGCCGCGCACCTGGCGGCTACTCGAACGCGACCTCGCCCATCCCGCCCTGGAGGGGCTCCGGCGCTGGTATGACCGGGTCCTGCCGCCCGCAGGCCGTGGCCTGCCGTTTCCGGGGCAGCCGGCATGATCCCGGTGCCGGGCGAGGCGATGGTCCTTGCGGCCGGGCTGGGCGTGCGCCTGCGTCCGCTCACCCTCGACCGGCCGAAGGCGCTGGTCGAGGTGGGCGGCGTGCCGCTGATCGACCGCACGCTGGACCGGCTGCAGGCAGCGGGCGTGCGGCGGGCCGTGGTCAACCTGCATTACAAGGGCAACTCGCTGCGTCAGCATCTCGCCCTGCGCCGACAGCCGGAGATCCTGCTCTCCGACGAGACGGCGCTGCTGCTCGAAACCGGCGGCGGGGTGAAGAAGGCGCTCGCCCTGCTGCGGGCGGCTCCCTTCTACGTGGTGAACTGCGACATCATCTGGCGCGATGCGCATGGCGATTCGCTCGCGGATCTGGCGCGCCGCTGGGACGATGACGCGATGGACGCGTTGCTGCTGCTGCATCCGACCGTGAGCGCGATCGGCTATGGCGGCGTCGGCGACTTCTTCATGGATCCATTGGGCCGCCTTGCCCGACGCCCGGAGAGCATGGTCGCGCCGTTCGTCTTTACCGGCGTGCAGCTTCTCCATCCGCGCCTGTTCGAGGGCGCGCCGGAGGGACCCTTCTCGCTCAACCGCCTCTATGATGTCGCGGCGGAGAATGGCCGCCTGTTCGGCCTGCGTCATGACGGCGCCTGGATGGATGTCGGCACGCCGGCCGGCTTGCGGGAGGCGGAGCGGGCACTGGCCGAAGGCGGCTGATGGGGACGGCAGGCCGCATCTTCAACATCCCGGCCGGCATCCCCTTCGCCGATGCTTTCGCCGGCGGGCTGCTCGCGCGTCACGGCGCCGATCCGCTGGCCCTGGCGCGGGTGCGCATCCTGCTGCCCAACCGGCGTGCGCAACGCGCCTTGCGCGAGGCCTTCCTGCGCCAGGGGCAGGGACGGCCGATGCTTCTGCCGCTCATGCGACCCCTCGGCGATGTCGACGAGGAGGAACAGGGCTTTCTCGATCGCGAGCTTGCCGGCCTGCCGCCCGCCATTGGCCGGCTGGAGCGCCAGCTCCTGCTGATGCGGCTGATCCGCCGCCGGCCGGAATTCGCCGATGCGGCGCAGGCCGCCCGTCTCGCGGCCGAACTTGCGTCGCTGATCGACGAGGTGCTTGTCGAGCAACTCGACTTCGCCGCCCTGGCGGATCTGGCGCCGGAGGAATATGCCGGGCACTGGCAGATCACGCTGGAATTTCTCAGGATCGTGACCGCGGAATGGCCGCTGATCCTGGCCGAGCGCGGCCAGATGGAGCAGGCGGCGCGCCGCAACGAACTGATCGCCCGCCATGCCCGCCTGCTGCGTGCCGAGCCGCCGGACGGCCCGGTCTATGTCGCCGGCTCGACGGGCAGCGTGCCGGCGACGGCGGGACTGATGGCGGCGGTGCTCGAGCTGCCGCAGGGCGCGCTGGTCCTGCCCGGTCTCGACCAGGATCTCGACGAGACGAGCTGGCAGGCGGTGGGCGAGGAGCCCACCCATCCCCAGCATGGGCTCTTCCGCCTGCTGGCGCGGCTAGCGGTGCCGCGCGCCGAAATCCGCCCCTGGCCATGGGGCGAGCGGGAGGGCGCGGCGCGCGCGCGGGCGCGCCTGGTCGCCGAGGCATTGCGGCCGGCGGCGACCACCGATCTATGGCGCGCCGGGCCGCGACTTGGCGAGGATGCCGTGCGCGGCCTTTCGCGCATCGACGCACCCGGCCCGGAAGAAGAGGCGGGCGCCATCGCCATCCTGATGCGCGAGGCGCTCGAGATACCGGGGCGCACGGCGGCGCTGGTCACGCCCGACCGCAGCCTGGCGCGCCGCGTCGCCGCCGACCTGCGCCGCTATGGCATCGAGGTGGACGATTCGGCGGGGAGCCCGCTCGGCCTGACGCCGCCCGGCAGCCTGCTGCGGCTCAGCGCCGAAATGCTGGCAAGCGATTTCGCCCCGGTGCCCCTGCTTGCCGCCTGCAAGCATCCGCTGAGCGCGGGCGGCGGCGATCCGGCCGTCTTCCGCCGTATGGTGCGCCAGCTCGAGATTGCCGTGCTGCGGGGCCCGCGTCCGGGCGCCGGGCTCGCGGCACTGCGGCGCGCCCTCGCGGCCACTACGGCTCTCCCCCCTGGCTTGCTGGAATGGCTGGACCGCCTGGCCGGGCGCGCCTCGGAGCTTGCCGCGCTTGGCGCCCGGGGAGCGGCGCCGCTCCGCGACATCCTGCGCGCGCATGTCGCCTTCGCCGAATGGCTGGCGAGCGATGGCGAGGGAACGCGGCTCTGGGCCGGGGAGGCGGGCGAGGTGGCGGCCCGCTTCGTCGCCGACCTGCTGGAGGCATCGGCGCTGGGCGAGACGGTATCCTTCGCCTCCTGGCCAGCGCTGCTTGCGGAGCTGATGGCTCCGGAGGTGGTGCGGCCCCGCTATGGCCGCCATCCGCGCCTGTTCATCTGGGGACCGCTCGAAGCGCGGCTTCAGCATGCCGACCTCGTCATTCTTGGCGGCCTCAATGAAGGAACATGGCCGGCCGAGCCGCCGGCCGATCCCTGGATGAGCCGCCCGATGCGCGCGCGCTTCGGCCTGCCGCCGGCGGAACGGCGCATCGGCCAGGCCGCCCACGACTTCCAGCAGGCGGCGGGAAGCGCGCAAGTGGTGCTGAGCCGCACCGGCAAGCGCGAGGGTGCCGAGACCGTGCCCTCGCGCTGGCTGCTCCGGCTGGAGAACCTGCTCTCCGGCCAGGGTCTTGCCCTGGACCATGGAAGCAGCGAACGGCTGCTCGCCTGGCAGGCGGCGCGCGACCGGCCGGAGGAGGTGCGCCCCTGCGCCCCGCCCGAGCCGCGCCCGCCGCTCGCGCTACGCCCGAGACGGCTTCCGGTGACGGCGATCGAACGCTGGTTGCGCGATCCCTACGCCATTCACGCCCGCTACATACTCAGGCTCCGGCCATTGGCGGCGCTGGACGAGGATCCCGGCGCGCGCGACCGCGGCAATATCGTGCATGAAGCACTCGACCGGTTCGTGCGGGCCTATCCCGCGGACTTGCCCGCCGATGCGCGCTCGCGGCTGGTCGAGATCGGGCGCGAGGCTTTCGGCCCGCATCTCGAACGGCCCGGCGTGCGTGCCTTCTGGTGGCCGCGCTTCCTGCGCATCGTCGACTGGTTTCTGGCCTGGGAGCACGCGCGGCGCGCCGACGGCATCTTCCCGCTGGCGACCGAGACGAGCGGCCAACTTGTGTTCGATGCTCCGGGCGGCCCGTTTCAGCTTCGCGCCAAGATCGACCGGATCGACCGCACGAAGCAGGGTCTGGTCGTACTCGATTACAAGACCGGCCGGCCGCCCAGCCGGGCGCAGGTCGAGTCCGGACTGGCACCCCAGCTTCCGCTCGAGGCGGCGATCCTGGCGGAAGGCGGCATCGCGGGCGTGCCGTTGCTGCCGGTGGAGAGTCTCGATTACTTGCGGCTCTCGGGCGGGCGGGTGGCGGGCGAGCATCTGCCGCTCGAACTCGATGCGGGGGAGGCCGCGCGCACTGCGCTCGTCCGCCTGCAGCACTGGGTTGCCGCCTTCGACGATCCGGACATGCCCTACCGTTCGCGGCCGCGGCCGAAGTTCGTGCGCGAGGCGGGCGACTACGATCATCTGGCGCGGGTGCGCGAATGGTCGGCCGCCGGAGGCGAGGAATGAACGGCGCGGAGGACCCCCAGCGCCTCGCCTCGGACCCGGCCGCCTCGGTCTGGGTCGCGGCCAATGCCGGCGCCGGCAAGACCCATGTGCTGGTCAACCGTGTCCTCAGGCTGCTGCTCGCCGGCAGCCCGGTACAGCGCATCCTCTGCCTCACCTTCACCAAGGCGGCGGCGGCGGAGATGGCGAACCGGCTGCATCGCGAGCTTGGCCGCTGGGCCAATCTCGACGATACGGCCCTGACGGACGAGATTTTCCGTCTGGGGGTCGCCGCCGTCCGGCCGGAAGAGTTGCAGCGGGCAAGGCGACTTTTCGCCACCACGCTGGAGGCGCCGGGCGGCCTCAAGATCCAGACCATTCACGCCTTCTGCCAGTCGCTGCTCTCCCGCTTTCCGCTCGAAGCGGGGCTGGCCCCGCATTTCCAGGTTCTGGACGAGCGCAGCCGCGCCGATCTGCTGGGCGAGGCGCGCGCCGGGGTTCTCGCGGACGCCGGCGAGGATGGCAACGCGGAACTCGCCGCCGCCCTGTCCGAACTGGTGGTGACGCTCGACGAGGAGAGTTTCGCCACCATGATGGAGGCCCTCGCCGGCGCGCGCGGGCGCATGCGCCGGGCGCTCGATCATTGCGGCGGCGATCTGGAGCGGCTGCTGGCGGAGACCGCTTCGCGGCTCCGCATCGACCCGACGGCCAGCCGCGAGAGCCTGCTCGCCGACGCGATCCGCGCGCTTCCCATGGCCGATCTGCGGCGGGCGGCGGCCGCCCTTGCGCGCAGCGCCTCGGTCGAGGATCAGAAGCGCGCCGCCCGTCTTGGCGTCTGGCTCGGCGCGGCGGAACCGGACGCAGCGGACTTCCCGCACTATGCCGCCGCGTTCCTGCGCCAGGATGGCGCGCCGCTCGCCCGGCTGGCGACCAAGGCGGCGCTGGCCGACGATGGCGCGATCGCCGGCATTCTCGCTGCTGAGCAGACGCGCATCCTGGACCTGACCGAGCGGCTCGGCGCGGTCGAGACCTTCCGCCGCACGGCTTCGCTCTGGCGTCTGGCGCGCGCGGTGCTCGACAGGCTCGAGGAGATGAAACGCGCGGCGGCGGCCGTCGATTACGACGATCTGATCCTCACGACCCGCGCGCTGCTGCAATCGGCCGGCGCGGCCTGGGTCCTCTACAAGCTCGATGGCGGCATCGATCACGTGCTGGTCGACGAGGCGCAGGACACCTCGCCCGACCAGTGGGCGGTGGTGGCGGCGCTGGCGGAGGAATTCTTCGCCGGCGAGGGCGCGCGCGAACGCGGACGCACGCTGTTTGCGGTCGGCGACGAGAAACAGTCGATCTACAGCTTCCAGGGCGCGGAGCCGGCGATGTTCGGTCGCATGCGCGATCACTTCGAGACGGCGGCGCGGGACGCGGACCTGCCCTGGCGCGCCGTCGGCCTCGACCGTTCCTTTCGTTCCAGCCCGGCCGTGCTGGCGGCCGTCGACCGCGTCTTCGCCGATCCGGCCGCCGCCGCGGGCGTGGTTTTCGACGACAGGCCGGTCCGCCACGAGGCAAACCGGGCGGGCGATGCGGGGCGGGTCGAGGTCTGGCCGCTGGTGGAGCCGGCGGAGGAGGCGGAGCCCGAACCCTGGGACGCGCCGCTCGACCAATTGACGCAGGCCACGCCGATGGCGCGCCTGGCACAGAAGATCGCGCGGCGCGTGCGCGGCTGGATCGGCCGGGAAATTCTCGAATCGCGCGGGCGCACGGTGCGCGCCGGCGACATCATGATCCTGGTGCGCCGGCGCAACCGCTTCTTCGAGGAGATGATCCGCGCGCTCAAGGCGCATGGCGTGCCGGTGGCCGGCGCCGACCGCATGTTGCTCGGCGAGCAGCTCGCCGTGCTCGACCTGGTCGCGCTCGGGCATTTTCTGCTGCTGCCCGAGGACGATCTCACCTGCGCCAGCGTGCTCAAGGGGCCGCTGTTCGGTCTCTCCGACGAGGCCTTGACCAGGCTCGCGGCAGGACGAGAGGGGAGCCTCTGGCGGGCGCTGCGGCGCGATGGCGCGCATGCCGGGCTCGTGGCCGAACTGGAGGGCCTGCGCGCGCGCGCCGACCTGCTGTCGCCTTTCGATCTCTATGCCGACCTGCTTGGCCGGGGTGGCGGGCGGCTGCGCATCGTGGCGCGGCTCGGGCCGGAGGCCAACGATCCGATCGACGAGTTTCTCAATCTGGCGCTCGAGCATGAACGCGCCCATGCGCCCTCGCTGGAAGGCTTCCTCCATTGGCTGGCGCGGGCGGAAACCGAGATCAAGCGCGACCTGGAAGTGCGCGCCGACGCGGTGCGCGTGATGACGGTCCATGGCGCCAAGGGATTGGAGGCGAACATCGTCATCCTGCCCGACACCACATCGCTGCCCGATGGCCGCCAGGAGCCGCAGATCCTCTGGCACGCGGAGCCCGAGCCCGCCCTGCCGCTCTGGTCGCCCTCGCGCCGGCACGACGATCCGGCGGCGGCGCGGCTGCGCGCGGCGGCGGCGGAAGCGCGGCTCGAGGAATACCGGCGGCTGCTCTATGTCGCCATGACCCGCGCGCGCGACCGGCTTTACGTATGCGGTTGGAAAGGCGAGCGCCAGGTCCCGTCCGGGTGCTGGTATCACCTGATCGAAAGGACGCTTCTGCCCGGCGCCGCGCAGGTGATGCTGGAGGATGGCGAGGAGGTCTGGCGTCACGCGAGCGTCCAGGCCGCGCCGGTCGTGCCGGCCGGCCGCGAGGCCGCGGCGCCGTCTTCCGTGCCGCTGCCCGACTGGTGGCACCGTCCGCCGCCCGCCGAACCGGTGCCCTCGCGGCCCTTGATGCCTTCGCGCCCCGAGGACGACGAGCCGGCGGCGCAGAGCCCGCTCGGCCCCGACCAGGGCTGGCGGTTCCGGCGCGGGCGGATCCTGCATCGGCTGCTGCAATCCCTGCCCGACCTGCCGGAGGTGGAGCGGGAGGCGGCCGCCGGCGCCTATCTGTCCGAACCGCGCCACGGCCTCGATGCGCCCGAGCGCGAGACCCTGCTCGCCGAGGTCATGGCCGTGCTGCGCCATCCGGACCTCGAAGGGCTGTTCGGCGCCGGTTCGGCGGCCGAGGTTCCGCTGGCGGGACTGGTCAACGGGCGCGCCATCGCCGGCCAGGTGGACCGGCTCCTGGTAACCGATCGGAAAGTGCTGGTGGCGGACTTCAAGTCGAACCGCCCGCCGCCCCTGCAACCCGCCAATGTGGCGCGCGCATATCTCCAGCAGATGGCCCAGTATCTGGCGCTTCTGCGCCGGATTTATCCCGATCGCGAGGTGACGGCGGTGCTGGTCTGGACCGACGGCCCCCGGGTCATGCCGTTGCCGGAAGATCTTCTGCAACCCTGGATGCCTTGACGGGGACCCAAGCGGCTCCCTAGATTCCTGTAACAGTCAGTAACCAACCCAACAGAGGTGCCGCATGGCCATCACCAAGATCACCGACTCCTCGTTCGAAAGCGACGTGCTCAAGGCCAACGGTCCCGTGCTCGTCGATTTCTGGGCGGAGTGGTGCGGCCCCTGCAAGCAGATCGCCCCGGCCCTCGACCAGATCGCCAGCGAGCTTGGCGGCAAGATCACGGTGGCCAAGCTGAACATCGACGAGAATCCCTCGACGCCGGGCCGCTATGGCGTGCGCGGCATTCCGACCCTGATGCTGTTCAAGGACGGCAAGGTGGCGGCGACCAAGGTCGGCGCGCTGCCCAAGCAGCGCATTCTCGAATGGATCAATTCCTCGATCTGATTACGCGTTTCGGCAGGCTTCGACTCAAGGCGCCGCGCGGGGCATCCGCGCGGCGCTTCTCTGCCGGTCAGCCATTCCGGCCCAGTATCGCGCCGGCCAGATAGAGCGAGCCGGCGATCAGGATGCGCCTTGCATGGTCGCGGCCCGCCAGCGCCACGGCCTCCGCCGGCCCGTCGGCGGGCCGCGCCAGGAGCCCCAGACCCTGCGCCACGGCGACGATCTCGCCCGGCTGATGGCAGGCCGGATCGCCGGGGATGGCGATGCCGATGACCTGTCGTGCCACCGGCGCCA
Source organism: Alphaproteobacteria bacterium (assembly GCA_026126165.1). Classification (GTDB taxonomy): domain Bacteria; phylum Pseudomonadota; class Alphaproteobacteria; order Ferrovibrionales; family Ferrovibrionaceae; genus JAHCJQ01. The sequence goes on along the minus strand of JAHCJR010000062.1, from coordinate 4,972 downwards.
GTTCGGCGATGAAGGCGCGCAGGTCCTTGTTGCTCTTCATGCCGAGCACGACGTCGATGGTCGGACCCGGCTCGATGCCCGAGGCCCAGCCGCGGATCGCTTGCGCGCAATGGGGATTGTGCCCGCCATCGAGCCAGAGTTCGGCTTCGGGACCCGCCGCCTCCACCAGCGGCCCGCGGCGCAGCCGCTGCATGCGTGCCGGCCAGTCGGCGGAGACGAGGCCGATGCGGATCGCCTCGATCGGCAACCCGCCTGTCTCGAGCGACAGGAGCGCGGCCACCGCCGTCCCGGCATTGTAGAGCTGGTGCGGCCCGGCCAGCGCCGGTCGCGGCATGGCGAGGCTGCGTTCCGCGTCGCACCACAGGAACCCGTCCGCGACCGGCTCGATCCGCCATTCGCGGCCGTGGCGCAGCAGCGGCGCGCCGAGACGGGCGGCCCGCGCCTCGATCACGGCTTCGGCTTCCGCATGCTGCGGGCCGATCACCGCACTTACTCCCGGCTTCAGGATGCCGGCCTTGGCCCGCGCGATGTCGGAGAGCGTCGGACCGAGAAACTCCATATGGTCGTAGTCGATCGGCGTGATTGCGGTGAGGGCGGGGCGGGCCACGAGGTTGGTGGCATCGAACTCGCCGCCCAGTCCGGTTTCCAGCAGCAGCATGTCCGCCGGCTCGCGGGCGAAGGCGAGCAGGGCGGCGGCGGTGGTGATCTCGAACTGGGTGATCGGATCGCCGGCATTCACCCGCTCGACTTCCTCGAGCAGCGCGACCAGCGCCTCGTCGCTGATCAGCCTGCCGGCCAGCCGGATCCGCTCGTTGAAGCGGACGAGATGGGGCGAGGTATAGACATGCACCCGCCGCCCCGCCGCCTCCAGGCCGGCCCGCAGATAGGCGATCAGCGAACCCTTGCCGTTGGTCCCCGCAACATGCACGACCGGCGGCAGGGCGAGGTCGGGGCGGCCGAGCCTGGCGACCAGCCGCTCCATCCGCTCGAGCGAGAGGTCGATCAGCCTCGGATGCAGTCTCGCCAGTCGGTCGAGGATCTCCCCGGCCGCGCGCTCAGCCGCGCTCGTCGCCATTCTCCGCCGACGCCTCCGCCGCTGCGACGGGCTCCGGCGCCGATGCCGCGACGATCCGCTTCGCATCGCGGTTGCGCAGCAGATCGACCAGCCGCAGCAGGCTCGCCCGCAGCTCGTGGCGATGGACGACCATGTCGAGCATGCCGTGTTCAAGCAGGTATTCGGCGCGCTGGAAGCCTTCGGGGAGTTTCTCGCGGATCGTCTGCTCGATCACGCGCGGACCGGCGAAGCCGATCAGCGCGCCAGGTTCGGCGATCTGGATATCTCCGAGCATCGCATAGGAGGCGGTGACCCCGCCCGTCGTCGGGTCGGTCAGGACCACGATGAACGGCAGCCCGACCTCGCGCAGCCGCTGCACGGCGATGGTGGTGCGGGGCATCTGCATCAGCGACAGGATGCCTTCCTGCATGCGCGCCCCGCCGGAAGCGGCAAAGACGATCAGCGGCGCCTCCTGGGCCAGGGCGAGCTTCGAGGCGGCGATCAGGGCCTCGCCGACCGCCAGCCCCATGGAGCCGCCCATGAAGCCGAAATTCTGCACGGCGATCACCACGTGATTGCCGCCCATCAGTCCATGGGCGACCTTCATCGCATCCTGGTCGCCGCTCTTGGAACGGGCATCCTTGAGACGGTCGCCATAGCGCTTGCTGTCGCGGAACTTGAGCGGATCGGTGACGACTTCGGGCAGTTCGATCAGGCTGAAATCGCCATTGTCGAACATGGAAGCGAACCGCTGCGCCGGCCCGATACGCATATGGTGGTCGCAATGCGGGCAGACGCGCTGCGCCTCCTCGAGATCGCGATGGAAGATCATCTGCCCGCAGCTCGGGCATTTCTCCCACAGCTTGTCGGGCACTTCCTTCTTGCGCCCGAGCGCGCGGATGCGCGGCAGAACGTTGTTGGTCAGCCAGTTCATGATCCTACTCCGCTGCAGACCTGCGCGCGCTCCGCACACCTGCGGCCAGCTCGCGCACCAGGTCGAGAACCTCCCGCACGGCCGCATCGGACGACGCGGCGCCGGCGATCCGCCCGACCAGCGCCGATCCGACCACCGCTGCGTCCGCCACCGCGGCGATCTCGCGCGCCTGTTCGCCGGTGCGAATGCCGAAGCCGACCGCGACCGGCAGCGCGCTCACGCGCTTGATCCGCCGTACCTGCGCGGCCACCTGGCGGGCATCGGGCGCGGCGGCGCCGGTGATGCCGGCAATCGATACATAGTAGATGAAGCCCGAAGTGTTCGCGAGGACGGCCGGCAGGCGCTTCTCGTCGGTGGTCGGCGTCGCCAGGCGGATGAAATGGAGGCCGGCCCGGATCGCCGGCAGGCAGAGTTCCTCGTCCTCTTCCGGCGGCAAATCGACGATGATCAGGCCGTCGACGCCCGCGGCGCGCGCATCGGTGAGAAAGCGCTCGTTGCCATAGGAATAGATCGGATTGTAGTAGCCCATCAGCACGATGGGCGTCTCCCGGTCGCCTTCGCGGAAGCGCCGCACCAGATCGAGGGTGCGGCGAAGCGTCATGCCGCCCTTGAGCGCCCGGAGCGACGATGCCTGGATCGCCGGCCCGTCGGCCATCGGATCGGTGAAGGGCATGCCGATCTCGATCACGTCCGCCCCCGCGCCGGGCAGGCCACGCAGGATGGCGAGCGAGGTTTCGGCGTCAGGATCGCCCGCGGTGACGAAGCAGACGAGCCCGGCGCGCCCTTCCGCCTTGAGCCGGGCGAAGCGCTGCTCGATCCGGCTCACAGCTTCACCCCCAGCGCCTCGGCGACGGTGAATACGTCCTTGTCGCCGCGCCCGCACATGTTCATGACCATGATGTGATCCTTCGGCAGCTTGGGCGCGACTTTCATCACATGCGCCAGCGCATGCGCCGGCTCGAGTGCCGGCAGGATGCCTTCGAGCCTGGCGCAGAGCTGGAACGCCTCCAGCGCCTCGCGGTCGGTGATGGCCACGTACTCGACCCGGCCCACATCGTGCAGCCAGGCATGTTCCGGTCCAATGCCCGGATAGTCGAGGCCGGCCGAAATGGAATGCGCTTCGAGGATCTGCCCGTCATCGTCCTGCAGCAGGTAGGTGCGGTTGCCATGCAGCACGCCCGGACGCCCGGCGGTGAGCGAGGCGGCGTGCCGGCCCGAATCTAGGCCGAGCCCCGCCGCTTCCACCGCCCATATCTTCACGTCCGGCTCGTCGAGGAAGGGATGGAACAGGCCGATCGCGTTCGAGCCGCCGCCGATGCAGGCGACCAGGCTGTCGGGCAGGCGGCCTTCGCGGCGCATCATCTGCTCCCGCGTCTCGCGTCCGATCACCGACTGGAAATCGCGCACCAGTGCCGGATAGGGATGGGGACCGGCCGCGGTGCCGATGATGTAGAAAGTATCGTCGACGTTGCTCACCCAGTCGCGCAGCGCCTCGTTCATCGCGTCCTTGAGGGTCTGCGAGCCGGAGGTCACCGGCACCACCTCGGCGCCGAGCAGCTTCATGCGGAAGACGTTGGGCTTCTGGCGTTCGATGTCGGTGGCGCCCATGTAGACGATGCAGGGCAGGCCGAAGCGGGCCGCGACGGTGGCCGTCGCCACGCCATGCTGGCCGGCGCCGGTCTCGGCGATGATGCGCTTCTTGCCCATGCGGCGCGCCAGCAGGATCTGGCCCATGCAATTGTTGATCTTGTGGGCGCCAGTATGGTTCAGCTCGTCGCGCTTGAAGTAGATCTTCGCGCCGCCGAGATGCGCGCTCAGCCGTTCGGCGAAATAGAGCGGGCTCGGCCGGCCCACGTAATGCGCAAGGTAATCGTCGAGTTCCGCCTGGAAGGCCTGGTCGCGCTTGGCCGCCTCGTAGGCCTGTTCCAGTTCGAGGATCAGCGGCATCAGCGTCTCGGCCACGTAGCGGCCGCCATAGATGCCGAAATGGCCATGCGCGTCCGGGCCGCTGCGGAACGAGTTCGGTTTCTGGATCGTCATCGGCCTGTCTTTCCCCCGCGCATCGTCGTCTTCACAGCCTGGCCGCTACATGCAGGAAGGCCAGGATCTTCAGCACGTCCTTGCGGCCCGGCGCGCTTTCGACGCCCGACGAGACATCGACCGCCGGCGCGCCGGATATGCGCACCGCCTCCGCCAGGTTGTCCGCATCGAGCCCGCCCGAGAGCAGCCACGGCCGGCGGAAGCGGCGCCCGCGCAGCAATTCCCAGTCGAAGACGAGGCCGTTGCCGCCGGGCAGCGCACCGGGCAGGTCCTTCGGCGCCTTGGCATCGAACAGCAGCCAGTCGGCGATGCCGTCATAGCGATCCGCCTCCGCGAGATCCTCGGGTCCCTGCAGCTTGATCGCCTTGATCACCGGGCGGCGGAAGCGCCGTTTCACCTCCTGCACCCGCTCCGGCGTCTCGGCACCATGAAGCTGCAGCAGATCGAGGGCGGCGTGGTTCAGGACGGACTCGATCGTGGCATCGTCGGCATCGACGAACAGGCCGACGCGGTCGACCCCGCTCGGCATCGGCTCGATCAGCTCCGCCGCCTGCTCCGCCGTGACATGGCGCGGCGAGGGCGGATAGAAAACGAAGCCCGCCATGCCGGCGCCGTGGTCGACGGCGGCGGCGACGGCCTCCGGCGTGGAGAGGCCGCAGATCTTGACCAGGACGCTCATGCGCCGACCCCGATCTCCCCGGCGATGGCGCGCGCGGCTTGCGCCGGGTCGGCCGAAGCGGTGATCGGGCGGCCGATCACCAGCCAGTCGGCGCCGAGCGCCAGCGCCTCGAGCGGCGTCATGACGCGCTTCTGGTCGCCGGCGGCGCTGCCGCGCGGTCGGATGCCGGGCACCACCAGGCTCATGTTCCGCGGCAGCTCGGCGCGCAGGGTGCGGATTTCGGCTGCCGCCGAGACCAGCCCATCGGCCCCGCTCGCGGCGGCGA
>JAHCJR010000061.1 GCA_026126165.1 Alphaproteobacteria bacterium | reverse complement strand
CGCATGGCCGGCGGGAGCGCCAGCGGTTGACACGCCGGGGCACGACCCGGATCATTCCCGCATGGAACACCACGCCGAAACCCGCCTCCTGCGCCGGCTTGCCCTGATGGCGGCCGGAGCGGGCGCGCTGCTCGCGCTCCTGCCCGCCGATGCCGCCCTCGCCGCCCTCGCGCGCGGGCTGGAGGATGGGCTGCTTCCCGGCTTCACCCGCCTGCTCTATAGCGGCTTTCTCTGTTTCTGAGGTTCGTCCCTTGAGCGCGATCATGTCTCGCCGCGCCATCATGGTGGTCGGCGCCGGGTGCCTGCTGCTGCTGCTTTCCTTCGGCATCCGTTCGTCCTTCGGACTGTTCCAGCAGCCCCTGGTGGCGGCGCAGGGCTGGGGCCGTGAAGTCTTCGCCCTGGCCATCGCCCTGCAGAACCTGCTCTGGGGCGCGACGCAGCCCTTCGCCGGCGCGCTCTGCGACCGCTATGGCGGCCGTCTGGTCGCATTCGGCGGCGCGATCCTTTACATCCTTGGCTGCTGGCTGATGGCGGTGACGTCCGACCCGCTGCTCTTCTCCTTCGGCAGCGGCTTGCTGATCGGCGCCGGAATGAGCGGCGTCGGCTTCGCCGTCGTGCTGGCCGAGATCGGCCGCGTGGTGCCTCCCGAACGGCGCGGCATGGCACTCGGCTTCGGCACCGCGGCCGGCTCGTTCGGACAGTTCGCGGTGGTGCCGCTGGGACAGGCCATGCTCGTCTCGCTCGGCTGGTCGGGCGCGCTGATCGCGCTCACCTTCGTCGCGCTGCTGCTGATCCCGCTCGCCTTCTGTCTTTCCGGCTCGGGAACCCGCCACGACGGCCCGGCCCAGTCGCTCGGCGAGGCGGTGCGCGAGGCAGCCGCCCATCGTGGCTACTGGCTGCTCACCATCGGCTATTTCGTCTGCGGCTTCCATGTCGCCTTCATCGGAACCCACCTCCCCGCCTATCTGGTGGATAACGGGATCGAGGCACGCTGGGGCGCCTGGGCGCTCTCGATGGTCGGCCTCTTCAACATCCTTGGCTCGTTCGTCTTCGGCGTGCTGGGCGACCGTCGGCGCAAAAAGTATCTGCTCGCCGGCATCTATCTTTCCCGCTCGGCCGTGTTGCTGCTCTTCCTCGTGATGCCGCTATCCCCGCTCAGCGTGATGCTGTTCGCCTCCGCCATGGGCGTCCTGTGGCTGTCCACGGTCCCGCTCACCACGGGGCTGGTCGGGCAGATATTCGGCGTGCGCTACCTCGCCATGCTGGGCGGCGTGGTGTTCTTCAGCCACCAGATCGGCAGCTTCGTCGGCGTCTATGCCGGCGGAAAGCTCTTCGACCTGACCGGATCCTATGACGCCATCTGGTGGGCGTCGGTGGCGCTCGGCTTGCTGGCCGCGCTGCTGCACTGGCCGATCGACGACCGCAGCGTGGTGCGGGCACCGGCCGCCACCCCCGCCTGACCGGGCATTGCCATCTCAGCCTTCGATGACCATCCCGTCATAGGCAGGCTCGACACCGGGCGGCAACTCGCCAAGCAAGGTCCGGTAGTCGAGATCGACATGCATGTTGGTCAGGATCGCCCGCTCCGGGCGGACCCTGGAAATCCATGACAGCGTCCGCTCCAGATGGGCGTGGGTCGGGTGCGGCTTGTAGCGCATCGCATCCACGATCCAGACCTTGAGCCCGGAAAGCTGGTCCAGAACCCCATCCTCGAACTCCGCCACGTCGTTGCTGTAGGCGATGTCGCCGAAGCGAAATCCGTAGGAGATGATGCGGCCGTGGATTTGTCGCATCGGCGTGAAGCCAATGCCGCCGACCTGGAACGGCTTCTCGCCATGGTCGCGCGCCGAGACAATCGGCGGATAGAGGCTTCCCGAGGGGGCGCTGAAGCAGTAGCCAAAGCGCGCCTCGAGCGTGCGCAGCGTGGCGCCGTCGGTCCAGGCTTCGATGGGGCGCTGCAGGCGCAAGGCAAGCGGCCGCAGGTCGTCGATGCCGTGGCACTGGTCCGCATGATCGTGCGTCCAGACGACACCGTCGAGATGGGAAATGCCGGCATCGAGAAGCTGCTCGCGGAGATCCGGCGAAGTGTCGATCAGCACGTTCGCATGACCACGGCGCACGAGGATCGAACAGCGCCGCCGCCTGTTCCTCGGCTCCCCCGGGTCGCAGGCTCCCCAATCGTTGCCGATGCGAGGAACGCCGCCCGAGGTGCCGCAGCCCAGTATGATCACCTGCGATCCGCTCATGCCGCGAAGGAGACCGGCTTTCTCGCCTTGGAGAAGAGGCGGAAAAAGTTGTCCGTCGTCGCCTGTGCCAGCTCGGCAACTGAGACACCTTTGAGTCCGGCAAGAAAAGCCGCGGTATGCGCGACGAAGGCCGGCTCGTTCCTCCGGCCGCGGCGCGGCACCGGCGCGAGGTAAGGCGCATCGGTCTCCACCAGCAGGCTGCCAAGCGGAATACCGCGCACCGTCTCGCGCAGCACATCGGCATTCCTGAAGGTCACGATGCCGGAAACGGAGATGAAGAGGCCGAGCGCGAGCGCCGCTTCCGCCAGCCGTCGGCTGGAGGTGAAGCAGTGGATGACGCCGGGGAAGGCGCCGCGCGCATGCTCCTCGCGGAGAATGTCGATCGTATCGTCCTCCGCATCCCGCGTATGCACGATCGCGGGCAAGCCGGTCTCCCGCGCGGCATGCAGATGCGCCCGGAAGCTGCGTGCCTGTGCCTCGCGCGGCGAGTGTTCGTAATAATAGTCGAGCCCGGTCTCGCCGATGCCCACCACCTTGGCATGGCGCGCGAGCGCGACCAGGCGTTCCGCATCCGGCTCGGGCTCGACACCCGCTTCATGCGGATGAATGCCGACGGAACACCAGACATTCTCGTAGCGCTCGGCGATGGCGCGAACGCGACCGAATTCGCTCACCTTGGTGCAGATGGTGACCAGGCTGCCGATACCCGCCGCGCCGGCCCGCGCCACGATCTGATCGAGTTCGTCGGCGAACTCCGGAAAGTCCAGGTGACAGTGACTGTCGACGAGCATCAGCCTCGCCCCGCGGGACGGGCCTCGCCCTCGCCCTCCCCCTCCACGAACCGCGGAAACACGCCTTCGGGTTTCGGCAGCACGGTTCCCGGCTGAAGTTCCGCGGTGATGTGCAAATGGGCGAAGGTGCGCTGTTCCAGCGGCACGGCGAGCTGATCAAGGATGCGCGCCGCCGATTGTGGCATGAAGGGCGAGGAGAGGATCGCCAGCCGGCGGATCGTTTCCGCCAGCACGTACAGGACGGTTCCCATGCGCTGCGGGTCGCCCTTGCGCAGGGCCCATGGCGCCTGCTCGTCGACATAGCGGTTGGCCTGACCGATCACGTCCCACTGCTTCTGCAACGCCACGTGGATCTGCTGAGTCTGCATGCATTCGCGCATGTCGGCCAGAAGCATGAAGGAGTTGTGCAAAAGCACATCGTCTGCCTGGGTCAGCGCGGCGGGTTGCGGCACTTTCGCATCGCAGTTCTTGTTGATCATCGACAGAACGCGCTGCACGAGGTTGCCGAAGTCGTTGGCCAGATCGGCGTTGATCCGCTGGATCACGGCGCGGCGCGAGAAATCTCCGTCATTGCCGAACGGCACCTCGCGCATCAGGAAATAGCGCGTCTGGTCGAGACCGTAATTCGCGACGAGCTGCAGCGGATCGATGATGTTGCCGAGCGATTTCGAGATCTTCTGCCCCTCGTTCGTCCACCAGCCATGGGCGAAGACGCGCCTTGGCGGCTCGAGCCCGGCGGACATCAGGAAGGCCGGCCAGTAGACGGCATGGAAGCGCAGGATGTCCTTGCCCACCATGTGCAGACTGGCCGGCCAGTAACGGCTGAACTTCGCCGTCTCGATGTCGGGATAGCCGACGGCGGTGATGTAGTTGGTCAGGGCATCGAGCCACACATACATGATGTGTGCCTCATCACCCGGAACCGGGATGCCCCATTTGAAGCTGGTGCGCGAGACCGAGAGATCCTTCAGGCCGCCGCGCACGAAGCTCACTACCTCGTTGCGACGGCTCTCAGGCAGGATGAATTCGGGATTGTTCTCATAATGCTTGAGCAGCCGGTCCGCCCAGGCGGAAAGGCGGAAGAAATAGCTTGGCTCCTCCACCCACTCCACCGGCGCGCCCGAGGGCGCGGTGAACTTGCCGTCGGGACCGCGCGTCAGTTCATCTTCCGCATAATAGGCCTCGTCGCGGACTGCATACCATCCGGCATAGGTCCCGAGATAGATGTCCCCCGAACGCTGTAGCGCCTTCCAGAGCGCCTGCGTCGCATGGACGTGCCGGTCCTCGGTGGTGCGGATGAAATCGTCATGGGAGAAGTTCATCGCGCGTGCCAGGTCGCGGAAGTTTTGCGAGACCTGGTCGCAGAAGGCCAGCGGCTCCATGCCCGCCGCCTGGGCGGACTTCTCCACCTTCTGGCCATGCTCGTCGGTGCCGGTCAGGAACATCACGTCATGTCCGTCGAGCCGCCAGAAGCGCGCCAGCACGTCGCAGGCGAGCGTCGTGTACGCATGGCCGATATGCGGCTTGTCGTTGACGTAGTAGATCGGCGTCGTGATGTAGGTGACCTTGCCCCTTGGCATGGACAGTCTTCCTTGTACGCGGCCCGGCCGCCGCCACAGGCGGCCCCGGCCGCCTGGAACCAATATCGGACAGGGACTTAACCCGGACCAAGGGGCGGTGGCAAGGGCGATCGCCCCATTCAGCCCCGCAGCACGCCGCCCAGAACCGAAAAGGCGCTAAGCACCACCTGCTTCCGGTCAAGATTGACCGCCTCGCCGCGCTCGGCCAGACGGGCGATTTCCTCGCGGGCGGCGAGCCAGCGATCGGCGCCGGCCGCACTGGCGAGCCGGCCCAGGACCTCGCCCTCGCCGGCCATCAACTCCGGCGGAAGCGCGCCGGTAGCGCCCGCCCGCGCCAGCCGGGCGAGCCACCAGTCCAGCAGGCCCAGGCCGAGCCGGTAGCCGCCATCGCCGGCCCGTTTCGCCAGCGCCTCCGCGAAGCGATGCAGGGCGGGAACCTGATGCCCCTGCAGGCCGCCCAGCAGCGCAATGAGTTCGCCAAACAGTGCCGCCGCATCCTGTTCGGCCAACCCCGTCGCCCGCCCGGGACTGCCCTCGGCGAGGCCGAGAACCAGCTCGCGGGTTGCGGCATCGAGTTCCGGCAGGCGTCGCGCCATAAAGGCACGCATGGCTTCCGCCTCGAGTGGCTTGAGCGCCAGCCGCCGGCAACGGGAGCGGATCGTCGGCAGCAGCGAACCCGGGGCATGGGCGACGATGAGGATGACCGAGCGCGCGGGCGGCTCCTCGACGATCTTGAGCAGCGCGTTGGCGGAACTCCTGTTGAGTTCGTCGGCGGCATCCACGATGGCGACGCGCCAGCCGCCTTCGGCGGCGGTCTTGGAAAAGAACTCCGGCATACGCCGGACGTCCTCGACGGCGATTTCCTTGCGCATCTTGCCGGTGCGCGGATTAGGCGAGCGCTCGATGGTGAGCAGGTCGCCATGGCCCATGCCGGCGACGCGGCGGAAGATCGCCGATGCCGGATCGATCGCGAGCATCCCGGCGACCGGCGACGGATCGCCGAACAGGCCCGGTGCCGGCAGGCCGCCGGCACCTTGCGCGAGCAGAAAGCGCGCGAAACGGTAAGCCAGCGTCGCCTTGCCGATCCCGGGCGGGCCGGCGAGGAGCCAGGCATGCGCCAGCCGGCCGCTACGGTATGCGGCAAGAAGCTCTGCCTCCGCCGCCTCGTGTCCGAACAGTTCGGCAGTGAAGCGCGGATGGGCCGGATCGAGGCTGAGGAGACGGTCGCTCACGCCGGCAGACTAAAGGCCCCGGCCACCGCGCGCCAGATATCCGCCGCAACCGCCTCGCGCGGCCGGTTGGCATCGATCAGCCGGCAGCGCGCGGGCTCTGCCTGCGCGATTGCACGAAAACCCTCCCGAAGGCGGACATGGAATGCCATGTCCATCCGTTCGTAGCGGTCCTCGTCGCCATGGCGGCCCGCCGCCCGGCGCAATCCGACCGCCGGATCGATATCGAGGATCAGCGTGAGGTCCGGACGAAAATCGCCGACGGCAATCCGGTAGAGCTGCTCGATCGGCGCGCGCCCCAGCCCATGGCCATGGCCCTGATAGGCCATGGTGGAATCGGCGAAGCGGTCGCAGACGACCCAGCGACCGGCCGCCAGCGCGGGCCAGACTGCATGAAGCAGATGCTCGCGCCGGGCCGCGAAATGCAGCAGCGCTTCGGAAACGCCATCCCACCGGCCGGTATCGCCGGTCACCAGCAAGGCGCGGATCAGGTCGGCTGCCGGCGCGCCGCCGGGCTCGCGCGTCAGAAGATGATCGATGCTCGCCTGCTTCAGCCGCGCCGACAGCAGAGCGATCTGCGTCGACTTCCCGCTGCCCTCGCCGCCTTCGAAAGTGATGAAGCGCGCACTCACTTCTTGAGCGCGCCGAAGATCAGGTGCGTAACCGCGGCGGCGATGCGCCCAAACGGCCCGAGGCGCTCCACGTCCGCCCCCGCCACCAGCGGAATCTCGACCGGTTCGCCGATGCCACCGCCCGTGACCGTGAGCCGCGCGATCGGCGTTCCCTGCCTGATGGGTGCGGCCACCGGCCCGTCATAGGTAAGCACCACTTTGGTGTCCCGCCGGCTGCCCCGCGGCAGAGTGAACACGATGTCCCGTTCGGCCACCACCGCTACTTTCGGCACCTGGCCCATCCAGACATCCACGTCGTCGACCTTCTGCCCCTGCTTGAACAGCGCGACATTCTCGTATTCGCGGAACCCCCATTCCATGAGCCGTTCCGCCTCGCGCGAACGCTGGTTCATGGACTTGAGGCCGTTGACCACGAGGATGAGGCGCCGGTCCCCGCGCTTCGCCGAAGCGGTGAGACCATATCCTGCCGCTTCCGTATGTCCGGTCTTGAGGCCGTCCGCGCCCATGTTCTTGTAGAGCAGCGGATTGCGGTTGCCCTGCCGGGTGTTGTTGTAGGTGAAACTCGTCTCGCTGTAATAGCGGTAATATTCGGGGAACGTCTCGATCATGATCTTGGCGAGAAGCGCCAGCTCTCGCGCCGTCATCATGTGTTCGGGATCGGGCAGACCGGTCGAGTTCTTGAACACGCTGGTACGCAACCCCAGTTCCCGCGCCCGTGCCGTCATCTGTTCGGCGAAGCGCTCCTCGGACCCGGCCAACCCCTCGGCGATGACGATGCAGGCATCGTTGCCCGACTGGACGATGATGCCGCGCAGCAGGTCCTCGAGCTTGGCCCGGCTGTTGACCGGCAGGAACATGGTAGAGCCGCCACTCGCCGCCCCGCCACGCCGCCAGGCATTCTCGCTGACCGTGAACTCGTCGGTCAGCTTGAGCTCGCCCTTCTGCAACTTCTCGAAGACCATGAACACTGTCATGATCTTGCTCATCGAGGACGGCGGCATCGGCTTGTCGGCATCCTTGGCCAGCAGCACCGTGCCCGTAGTCGCGTCGACCAGGATCGCCTCGCGCGCCTCGGTCTCGATACCGAAATTCTGGGCTCGCGCCGGCAAGCTGGCGAGTGCGGCCAGTGCGATTGCGAGAAGGGCGGCCTTGACCGTCGGGCGGAGAGAAATCATGTCGATGAAGCCTTGATTGCCGGGCGGATCGCGTCGTTCGCCTTATTGCCTCGGAACCGGGCAAAAGTAAGACGATTCGCCCGACCTCTCAATCAACGACGATGCGAGCGTCCGACTGTCCGACGGAGATCACCTGCGCCAGCGCGCGGTCGGCCTCCTCGACCGAGGCGAGCGGCCCGACCCTGACCCGGAAGAAGTCCTGGCCGCGCACATTCACCTGATTGACCGCGGCGGGTCCGATCACGGACAGGCGCGCGCGCAGGCGATTGGCATTGTCGAATTGTGAAAAGGCGCCTGCCTGCACGAAGATCCCGGTCGGCTGGACGGGCAATTGCTGGACCTGCTGGGGCGGCGGCGCGGATGGAACGGACGCCGGCTGCGCGGCGAGAACCTGCACGGCGGAAGGCTGTGGCGCCGATGTTTGCGGCACCGGCTGCGCCTGGCCACGGCCGGGCGGAGGCGTCAGCGTTTCGGCGGAAACGCTGCCGCGCGGCGCCGCCACCACCTGCGGCCGCTCGGCGCCAGCCTGCGCCACCATGGTCGAAGGCTGCTGCCCGTCCTGTGGCAGGATCTGCACCCGCACCTTGGCCGTGCCCTGGCGCTCGAAGCCCAGAAGCTGCGCGCCACGCCGCGACATGTCGATGATGCGCCCGTTGGCGAATGGTCCGCGATCGTTGACGCGAACCACGATGGAGCGGCCATTCTCGAGATTGGTGACGCGCACCACGCTCGGCATCGGCAGCGTCTGATGCGCCGCCGTCAGTTCGTTCATGTCATAGATTTCGCCGTTCGCCGTCTGCCGCCCGTGAAACTGCTCGCCATACCAGGATGCGATGCCGGTCTGGTCGTAGTTCGGGTCCTCCGACGGGTAATACCAGACCCCGTTGATCTGATAGGGATTGCCCACCTTGTAGGCGCCCTGCTGGCGCACGCCGAGTTCGCGCGCGCTCGGCGTCTGGGCCTGCTTGGCCGCGTGAACCGCGAGCTTGGTCTCGGTGCAGCCGGCAAGAGCCAGCAGCAGGCCGGCGGCCGGCAAGGCGAGACGCAGCAGGTGGCGGGGGGGAATCTGCCTAGTCAAAATCTAGCGTGTCCCAGGCGAATCAATCAAAGATATTGCGAATCTACCCGCGCTGGATGCGATCGGCAAGCGTGCCCACCGCCACCGCAAAGTAATTTGAGCGGTTCCAGCGCATGATGACCTTGTAGTTGCCGAAGGTCATGTAGGCCGGGCCGTCGGCGCCGCCGGGCAGGATGATGCTCGCCACCTGTTCGGGTGCGTGGGCGGAAACCTGCCCGTCCATGCGCACGAACCCCAGGCGCTCCCATTCCGCCGGCGGGCGTTCCTGTTTCTGGTCGAAGGAGACCGCGTCGAAGTTCGGCGGCGGCACCACGCGCACCCCCCAGTTTTCGCTGCCGCGCCAGCCGACCTTGGCCAGATAGTTGGCGATGGAGCCGAACACGTCCGGTCGCGAGGACCAGATGTCGCGACGGCCATCGCCATCGAAATCGACCGCATAGGCGAGATAGCTGGAGGGCATGAACTGGCTCTGCCCCATCGCGCCCGCCCACGAGCCCAGCATCTGGTCGGGCGCGATGTCGCCGCGATCGAGGATCTTCAGGGCGTCGATCAGTTCCTTGCGGAAAAAGGCAGCCCTCCGGCCATCGTAGGCGAGCGTCGCCAGCGCGCCGACGATCTTGAAATTGCCGGTGATCCGCCCGTAATCGGTTTCGATGCCCCATAGCGAGACGATGAAGCGCGGCGGCACGCCATAGCGGGCGCTGACGCGGTTCAGCAACTCTTCGTTCTCGCGCAGCAGCACGCGGCCCCGGTCGATGCGCGCCTGATTGACCACGCGCGCCTGGTACTGGTCAAAGGTCATCGTGAATTCCGGCTGGCGCCGGTCCAGTTCGAGCACGCGCTCGATCGGCTGGACGCCCTGCAACGCCGCATCCAGCGTCGCCCGCCGGATGCCCGCCTGAGCCGCATCCTTGCGCAATTCGGTGAGCCAGGTCTGGAAATCGGTACTGGCGGCCTGCGCGGCCCGGCTTCGGGCCAGGCCGCCGCCCAGCCCCGCCAGGGCCAGAGAGAGGAAAAAACGACGTGAAAATCCGGTCATGCTGCTTCCGGCCGTTATCGGCGAATCGGCTGTACGGAGATGGTCAGCATCGCCCGCGCGGCGGACGCTGGCAAGCCCGCGCCACCACGGATCAGGGCGCGGGAAAAAAGTCATCGCTATGGCCAAGCAGCCGGTAGGCGAGCAGGCCGGTCCATTCGTAGGCGGCGGCATCGAGCAGGCGCAGATTGGCGAGCGGCGCAAACCTCCAGCCCGCCGCTTCCTCGCGCCCGGTCTCGTAGTCTACCGGCCAGGCCAGGACCTTCCAGCCGGCAGCGCGGAAGGCGCCGACCGAACGCGGCATGTGGCGCGCCGAGGTCACCAGCAGCCAGACCTCGTCCGGCTTCGGATCGGCGAGCCTCCGAGAATGGCTGGCATTCTCCGCGGTGTTCCGCGACTGCGCCTCAAACAGCAGGCGTTCCGCCGGCAGGCCAAGTCCGGCCAGCAGTTCGCGTGCCACATCCGCCTCGGTCAGCCGCCCAGGCAGCAGCGCGCCACTGCCGCCGGTGAAGATGAGCCGCGCATCGGGCAGCAGCCGGGCGAGCCGCACCGCCTCGATCATCCGTTCCGCATGCTCGTTCAGTGCCGGCTGGCCACGATCCGCCGTCAGCATCGGCTGCAGCGCACCGCCCAGGACGACGATGCCATCCACCCGGTCGGGCAGCCGGTCCGGGCGAGGAAAGCGCTCTTCCAGCGGCAGATGCAGCCAGCGCCCCACGGGCACCAGGGCGCCGAATAGCAGGCAGAGCGAGGCGGCCAGGAGCAGCCGGCGCGGCCGGCGCGCATGCGGGCGGAGCAGGAGACCGACCGAGCCCAGCGCCAGCAGGATGAAGAGCACGCTGGAGGGCTGCGCCGCCAGCCAGAACAGTTTCCCGAGGACGAATTCCATGCGCGCCTTGCCCTACGATGTGCCGAGCCTAGCGAGGATTGCGCCGGCCGTCATCTTGCCATGCCGGTGGCGGACTCCCCCGACGGGCCGATGCATGCTATCCACGCGGGCGAGCAATCCGGGAGGAGGACACGACATGGCGGGGACGCTGACGGAGGGGCTCCGGCGCCTGATCGAGGCGAAGCCGGTGGCGCGCGCGGACCTCGAACGGGCAGCCCTGTTCGTGCTCGATGCGCTGGCGAACATGCTGGCGGGACGCCATTCCGAACCTGGCCGCATCCTGCTCCAGCATGCCCGCCGGCTTGGTCGCGACGCAGGGCGCGAGGCGCTGACCATGGGTGCGTTGATCCACATACTCGAGACCGACGATCTGCATCGCGCCTCGGTCGTGCATCCGGGCTGCGTCGTCGTGCCGGCGGCCTACGCCGTCGCGCGGCGCGAAGGTGCAGGCGGCCAGCGGTTCCTGCAGGCGGTCCTCAAGGGCTTCGAGGCCTGCTGCCGCGTCGGCATGGGCGTCGGGCCGGGGCATTATCGCATCTGGCACAATACCGCGACCTGCGGACCATTCGGCTCCGCCTATGCGGCCGGCGACCTCATCGGCCTCGATGCGGTGCAGATGGTCCATGCGCTCGGCAATGCCGGCACCCAGTCGGCCGGACTGTGGGAATTCCTCGCCACCGGGGCCATGAGCAAGCACCTGCATGCCGGGCGCGCCGCCGAGGCCGGCGTGATCGCCGCCGACCTGGCGCGCCTCGGCTTCACCGGACCGCCGGCGATCCTGGAAGGACCGAAGGGCCTGTTCGCCGGTGCCTGCCCCGATCCCCGGCCCGAGGCGGTGCTGGCGGAGCCGGAGCAGCCCTGGCAGCTCTGCCTGACCTCGATCAAGCCTTGGCCGTCCTGCCGCCATACCCACCCCGCCATCGACGCGGCGCTCGAACTCTCGGCGCGGATCGCGCCGGAGACGGTCGCGCGGGTCGAGGTCGAAACCTATCGGGCGGCCATCGATGTCTGCGACCGGCCCGTGGCCAACTCGGAATACGAAGGAAAATTCTCGCTGCAACATTGCGTCGCGACCGCACTCACCGACGGGCGCGTCGACTTCGCGTCCTTCGCGCCGGACGCCAGGGCGCGGCTCAGGGATCTGGCCGGGCGCGTCGAACTCCGCCTGTCCGAGCCCTATGCCAGCGCCTATCCGCGCGCCTGGGGCAGCGCGGTTCGGGTCACGATGCGGGACGGCAATGTCCTGCGCGCCGCGCGCCAGCATGCCAAGGGCGATCCGGAAGCGCCGCTGGACGCGGCGGCCATGCAGGCCAAGGCACGCATGCTGCTCGATCATGGCGGCACCACCGAGCCGGACCGGTTCATCGCCCGCATTCTCGCGCTCGCCGAGGACGGACCGCTGCCGGACCTGGCCGACGGACCGGCGCTTGCCGCCTGAGGGTTGACCGGTGTCGCCCGGAATCTCCTTATAGGCGATAAATCATTGATCTGATTTACTCTTTTATCAAATACCGCTGGTAACCGGCGGCCCCGGCGGGCAGACTCCCGGCCAGCGTCGGGATTCGATGGTGCGTGGGGTAACGGGGGAAGCGTCGATTTGTCGGGGGGAAGTCGGACTGCCGCCGTGCTGATCGGCGCGGCGGCGTGGCTGGTAATGGGCGGCGCGCTGGCGCAGACCGAGCGGATCGAGGAACGACCGGCGGAGAGCGGCGCCCGGGAAACGGGGGAGGCGGCCGCGGCCGCCCGCATGCTCTCGTCGTCCCCGGGCGGACCGGTTTCGTTCGAGGCCCTGCTTGGCAATCCGGACGATCCAGACCTGAACATCCGCTATGCGCGCCAGCTCATCCAGGCCAACGACCTGCGCGGGGCGGTGGCCGCGCTGGAGCGTGTGCTTCTGCTGCGGCCGGGGCTTGCCGGCGTCCGGCTTGCCTATGCGGTCCTGCTCTTCCGGCTCGACAGCCTGCAGGAAGCAGAGATCGCCTTCCGCGAGGTCCTGGCCGGCGAGCCGGAACCCGCCACCCGGCGCGAGGTCGAGCGCTATCTCGATGCCATCGCATTGCGCCACCGCGCGACCCGCGTCAGCCTTTCCCTGAGCGGCGGCTTCGACTTCAATTCCAACCGCAACGCGGCACCGCGTTCGCGCGAGAGGCTGCTGTTCGACATCCCCTTTCGGTCCGAACGGGCCAGGAGCGATTTCGGCCGCATCGGCATGGCGAACCTTCAGGTGCGCCACGATCCGGGACTGCAGGAGCGCCATGAATTGCTGGGCGGGGTCGGCCTCTATTTCAACGACCAGCACGAGATCGACAGCCAGGACCTGCTCGCCCTGACGCTCGATGCCGGCGGCATCCTGCGCACGGCATGGTTCGACATCAGCCCGAGTTTCACCTACACGCGGATCGGCCTCGATGGCAGCCATTTCCTCGATGCGCCCGGCGGGCGCCTGGTCATCGACCGGCGTGACGGCGATCTCGACATGCAGGGCTCGATCCTGGTCCAGTATTTCGATTTCGAGCCGAGCGCTGCCTTTCCGACCGAGGACCGCCGCGATGGCCTGCGCGTCGATCTCGGACTGACGCTCGGCTACCGGTTCGCCGCGGCGCATCGCAGCGCCATAAGTTACGTTCACTCCGTCAAATCGGCGCGGGCCGAGTTCGAGGCCTATCACGCCGACGAGGTGACGCTGAGCCATACCTGGCTGCTTGGCGGCGGCCAGTTCCTGCTTGGCAGCTTCTCCTTCATCGACACGCGATACGAGGCGGCGGACACTTTCATCTCCGCCCGCATCCGCCACGACCGCTTCTACCGCCTGCGCGCCATCTATGGCGCGCCCGTCGGCACTCTGGCGCGCGCCGCGGGACTGGACCTGCCGGCCGCCATCGGAGATGTGACCGTGAGCCTGCTCGCCGAGGCGACGCGGGCGGATTCCAGCATACCGAACTTCGCCAACGACAACCTGCGCACGCAGCTTCTGCTGACCAAGCGCTTCGACTGGTAGGAAAGGGCACGCCCATGCATCCCGGCAGGCACTGCGTTCCGACATGCGCCAGCCTCCTCGCCGCCTGCCTCTCGGCGGCGCCCGCCCTCGCCGCCGAACAGGCCGGCGTCTCCGCGGCGGTCCGTGGCGAGGTGAAGATGGCGGTAGCGGCCATCGGCCCGGTCGGTCGCCTGGTGCGGAGCGGCGAGCCGATCCACATGGGCGACCGCATCGTCTCCGGCCCGGCCGCCGGCATGCAGATCATGCTGCTCGACCAGACGGTCTTCACCATCGGCCCGGACAGCGAGATATCCATCGACAGTTTCGTCTACGACCCGCGCACCGGCGCCGGCCAGCTCGCCGCAAACGTGCGCAAGGGTGTCTTCCGCTTCATTTCCGGCAAGGTGACCCAGAACCGCCCGGACAATGTGCGCATCCAGGTCGGATCGGCCACCATCGGCATCCGCGGCACCATCGTCGCCGGCCGCGTCGGCGACGATGGCCAAGCCGAGATCCTGCTGCTTGGCCCCGGCCCCGAGGACAATAGCGGCGCGCGGCGCGGACGCATCACCGTCAGCAATGCCGGACGGACCGTGGAGGTGCTGCGGCCGGGTTTCGGCACCGTGATCAAGGGCAGCGACCAGCCGCCGCAACCACCCTTCCGCTTTCCGTCGGAGGCCGCGGGCGGACTGCTCGGGGCCCTGACGCCGACCTCGATCGCCGCCACGGTTCCGACGGCGCCAGGCGGCCCGGGCACGCTTGTCGCCGACGTGCCCGCCATCAGCACCTTCACCAACCAAGCCTTGGCGGTGGCCGACAGCCTCGTCAGCGAAACCCTGCAGGTCGAAGTAGGGCAGGAACTGCTTGCCAGTCTCGCGACGGAGACGCTGAAGAAGCTGGTGCAGAGCGACATCACCACCTTCGAGCAGCTCTTTGCCCTCGCCGGCAGCGCCTCCTTCATCCAGAACAACGTGCCGCTGCAAGCGATCCTGATCGCGCCGGACACCACTGCGAGCGGCAACTACAACTTCTCCCTGAATGTCGATTTCGGCGGCCGGACCTTCAGCTATCTGGTCGATTACGGCCTCGTCATCATGGGGCCCAATACGGGGACGGGCTTCACCGCCGCATTCGGTGGCGGACCGACTTCCTTTTCCGGCCGCAGCGGCGAAACGCTTTTCACCGAACAGGTCGGAAGCGATATCGTCAAGGTGCGCCTGCGCAATACGGGCGGCGCCATCGCCGGCGCGGCGGAGCACAGCGTCACCCTGGGCGGCCT
Organism: Alphaproteobacteria bacterium; assembly: GCA_026126165.1. Classification (GTDB taxonomy): domain Bacteria; phylum Pseudomonadota; class Alphaproteobacteria; order Ferrovibrionales; family Ferrovibrionaceae; genus JAHCJQ01. The sequence goes on along the minus strand of JAHCJR010000061.1, from coordinate 6,878 downwards.
GAACGGTTCGGGCATCGCGCCCAGGCAGTGACGGGGCAACGCTTTCTTCACCGGCCGCTGGCGATGATCCCGTCCGACATGCCACCCGGGATGCCATACCCGACCGACCGGCGCGGCGCGACATGGCTCGCGGCCGGTCTGCTGCTTCTGGCGGCCTGCGCAGGCGAACGCGCGCCCCCTGGCATCGATGCCATGGACGCGCTGGAGCGGATCGAGCAGGCCGGACTGGTGATCGTCGATATCCGCGCGCCGCAGGAAGCGCGCGAACGCGGCCAGATCGCCGGGGCCCATGCCATCCCCTACCCGACCGACGATGCCGGCCGCGAGGAATTCCTCGGCGAGATCCGCCGGCTGCGCGCCGGCGACGGCCGCCCGATCCTGCTGGTCTGCCGCATCGGCGAGACATCGAAGCGCGCCGCGCTCTGGCTCGCCGACGCCGGCCTCGATGGCGTGTTCACGCTGACCGATGGATACGAAGGCAATGCCATCGGTCCCGGCCTCAAGCTCCTGACTTCGCGATAGGAGGAAAGCACATGGCATCACGGCATTTCCTGCGATGGGCGAAGCTCGCTCTGGCGCTCGCCGCCCTGCCGCTGCTCGCCGCCTGCCCGCAATCGGGCGGCAGCGGCGGCCAGCGCGCGAGCCTCGCCGTCGCCGACCTGCGGGCGAAAGAGGTGGAAAGCCTCGCCCGGCTCACCGCCGAAGGCCAGCTCCTGCTCAAGGAAGACCGCTTTCCGAAAAATGGCTACGACTATTGCCGCGACGCCGCCGGGCTGGCGGAACGCGGCGACTTCCGCCTCGCCATCCGCGAGGCCAGCAAGGCCCTGTTCCTCGCCGAACAGACCTCCGATGCCTACCTGCGCGCCCATGCCAAGCGCGACATCGCGGTGGCCTATTCCTATGCCGGCCAGCTCGATCTCGCCGCGCAATATGCCGAGGAAGCCATCACCGACGTCCGGCTCTCCCGCCGCTCCGTCGCGCCGATCTATCCGGCCGCCTACAAGGTCCTGGGCGATGTCAGCCTGCGCGAGAACAAGCCGGTTCAGGCCCTCTCCAACTACGAGGAAGCACTGAACCATGCCGGCGAGGCGCTGCAGCCCTTCATCCGCATCGCCATCGCCAACGCCCTGCGCGGCAAGGGCGATGCGGCGGCGGCGCGGCAGGCACTCGAGAAGCTGCTTGCGGAACGGCAGTCCGGCCGCGTCCAGGCGCTCGCCCGCCGCGCGCTCGGCCAGGCGCTGCTGGAAGGGGGCGACGCCGCCGGGGCGGAACGGCATTTCGCCGAGGCGCTGGCCGGCAACCCGGATGGCTACGATCGGGTCTGGGTCCTGGCCGGCCTCGGCCGCGCGCAGGCAGCCGGCGGGCGGCTGGACGCGGCGGCAGATGCCTATGGCCGCGCGGTGGCGGAGGCGGAGCGGCTGACGGCGGAGTTCCGGAGCGATGAGTTCCGCAGCGGGCTCTTCGGCGATCTCGGCCGGATCTTCCAGGAAGCGAAGGCGCTGGAGCTCCGCCGCGGCAATGCCGCACGGGCCTTCGAGTATGCGGAGGCCGGCAAGGCACGCGCCTTCCTCGATCTGGTGCGCGGGCGCGTCCAGACGAGCGCGGGGCATGTCGCGGTGGCGGCGCAGGCGGGTGGCGCCATCTCCACCGCCGACATCCAGCGTGCCGTGGCGGCGAGCGAGCGCGGCGTGCTCGTCGCCTACAGCCTGGGCGCCGACGGCTCATACGCTTTCGTGCTGCGCGGCGCCGAAATCAGGGCGGTGCCGATCCAGGGCGGCGAGGCGGAAATCGGCGATGCGGTTTCGCGCTATCTCGATGCGCTGCGCGCGCTGGCGCCGGTCGACGGGCCGCAGGCAGACCTCCATAGGCGGCTGGTCGCCCCGCTCGGTCTCGTGCCCGGCGAGCGGCTGGTCATCGTGCCGGACGGGCCGCTCTTCCGCCTGCCCTTCCATGCGCTGCACGACGGGCAGGGCTACCTGATCCAGCGCCACGAGATCGCCTATGCGCCCTCGGCGGCCATTCATGCCGCCCTGCTGGCGCGCCCGCGCGGCGAGGCGGCGCCCATCGTGGCCTTCGGCAATCCGAAGCGCGACGGCCAGGTCGACCTGCCGGCGGCGGCGCGCGAGGCGGAAGAGATCGGCCGCCTGCATCCGCGCGCGCGGGTCTTCACCGGGGCGGAGGCGACCAAGGCGCGCTTCGTCGCGCTGGCGGCGGAATCGGGCACGCTGCATGTGGCGGCGCATGCCGAACTCGACCAGGTCGACCCGCTCTATTCGACGATCCTGCTTGCCGCCGGCGAGGGCGGCGGCGGCGATCTGGAGGCGCGCGAGGTCTATGGCCTCGATCTGCGCAAGGTCGGGCTGGTGGCGCTCAGCGCCTGCGAGACCGGCCTCGGCCTCGTCTCGCGCGGGCAGGAATTCATGGGCTTCGTGCGCACCTTCCTCGCTGCCGGTGCCGCCGGCACCATGGTCAGCCTGTGGCAGATCGAGGACGAGGCGACGGCGCGCATCATGACCGCCTTCTATCGCGAGGCATCGAGCCGCGACGCGCCCGCGGCGCTGCGCCAGGCCATGCTCGACTATCTCGGGGACGGCCGGCGCGACCACCCGTTCTTCTGGGCCGCCTTCGCCCTGCATGGCGACCCGCGCATCCGTCTGCCGGCGGCGGCCACGGCGGCATTGGGCCGGTGAAGGCAAGCGGCCGCGACGGCCGCCCGTCAGCCCTCGCGCGATACCCCCGCCGCCGCCGCGCCGCCAGGCTGTTGCACGAGTAACCGGTAGGAGGATGGCCTGAAGGGATGCAGCATCTGCCCCGCGAAGCCCGCGCCCATCTTCTCCGAAACGCCAAGCGGAATATCGCAGGCACCCGGCACGCGGAAGGTGCCGAAGGCCTTGTCGAACACGGAGAAGACCGTGGCGTAGTTCGTGTTGTAGGCGGCCGGGTCCATCGCATGATGCCAGCGATGCATCGCCGGGGAGACGAAGGCGTGTTTCAGCGGCCCATACGTCCAGGGCAGATCGGCATGGATGAAGGCGCCATAGAAATGCCGGACGAAGGCGTTGACCAGCAGCGCATAGGCCGGTAGCCCGAGCAACAGCAGGAAACTGAAATCCAGCAGGGTCGTCGTCAGCCTGTTGACGGGATGAAAGCGAAAGATCGCCAGCCAGGTCATTGCCGTATCGCTGTGGTGGATGGCGTGCGAGGGCCAGAAGATCGGCGCATGTTCGAGGCGATGACGCCAGTAGCCGATGAAATCGCCCAGAAAGACGGCGACGAGACCCACCACGACCGGCGGCAGGCCCGCCCAGACTTCCGCCGGGACGAGCGCCAGTTCGTGCGCGCGGAACAGCGCCCTCAGGGCAAGGGTCAGCGCGACCAGGAACGGCGCGACGAGAACCGCATCGAGAAAATGAATCTGAAGATTGATCCGGATTTCCGGCAATGCCCGCCGCACCTCGCCGAACAGGCTCCGCCCCTTGACGATGAATGCGAGGAGGGCAAAGAAAGGAAGCGGCACAAGGATCGCGAAGGCGGCATGCCACAAGGGAACCGCCAGACGTTCCACCAGCAGCGCCAGCAACGGCTGCTCCGCAATCATTTTCGCGAATTCGCCCATGGACCGAAGAACACCGTCAGGACCGGAGCCGGAAGGCACGCCTTTGCGCCAGCGCGCGCCCGCCATGCTGTCGCCGGCGTGATTGCCAATCCGTTAACCCGGATCGCCGTTCAACAACCAATCAACATTTGTCGAAGTCCGGATGCCCTGGCGCCAGAGAGAATGAAACCTCAGATCGGGCTGGACAGCTTCATCAGGGCGAGGCCGGAGAGGATCAGAAAGGCCGCGATCAGGCGCAGCGCGTTCGCCGGTTCGCCGAGCACGAGAATGCCGACGAGAAAGGCACCGAGCGCGCCGATGCCCGTCCATACCACGTAGGCGGTCCCGAGCGGGAGCACGCGCATGGACCAGGCGAGGAGCGCGAAGCTCACGCCCATCGCGACCAGCGTCACCAGCGAGGGCCAGAAGCGCGTGAAGCCCTCGGACTGCTTCATGGAGAAGGCCCAGACGACTTCGAACAGACCGGCAACGATCAGGATGAACCAGGCCATGGCAGCCGCCCCTATCAAGCTGCCGGGCCGTCCCGGACATCGACCCGTGCAGGGGGAGGACGTGGCCTCGCTGAGCCTTATCTAGGTCCGCGATGGCGGGAGATCAATGGCCGGAGGGGGGGCGAACGACCAATCAGAAGCGGTTGCGGGCATGGCACGGCGCCGCGCACAAGGGGCCAGATGGAGTTCGGCAAGAGCATTGTCTGGTGCCCGCTCTGATGTGAGGTTACATGTAACCGATTTTGATTTATGGGTGGATTGTCATGACTGCAGCGAAGCGAAAGAACTCCACGCGCGTGAAGGTGCGGAACGACCGGGAACGGTTGCGGGCGCAAGGTTTGCGGCCGTTGCAAATACGGGTGCCCGATGTCCACGCGCCCTCGTTCCGCGCGGAGGCCCATCGTCAGTCCCTCGCGGTGGCCGGGAGCGATCATGCGCGCGAGGATCAGGCATTCATCGACGCCGTGTCGGCTTGGGGCAATGAATGAAGCGGGGGAGTTCTGGACGGTGTTCGGCGGCAACGACTATTTGGGCAAGCCGCGACCGGTGGCCATCGTGCAGGACGACAGTTTCGACGCCACGGACTCCGTCACCATCTGCGCTCTGACCTCGGATCCGACCGAAGCACCGTTGTTCCGCCTGCCGGTGACGCCAAACGAACGGAACGGACTTCGTGCTGTTTCCCGGCTCATGGTGGACAAGATCACCACAGTTCCGAAATCGAAGATCGGCGAGCGGATTGGCCGTCTCGATGACGAGGACATGGTCCGGCTCAATCAGGCACTGATCGTCATTCTTGGACTGGCCGTATCGCCGCGGCGAAAGCAGGCATGAACGGCACCGGCCAAGTCACGCCGACCGCCTAGACCCAATCCATGATCGACGCCAACGCCGCCGCCTGACCCTCGCGCCAAAGGCGACCGTGCCGCTCCCTAATCGGCGAGGTTGTCTATCCTCACAAATCCGTGAATACTATTTGAGGGAGCTATGTCAAGCTGAACTCAAAATATGATACCAAAGCCTGACGAGACCGATCAGCATCGAGAACTTTCTCGCCGCTTAAGAAAATTCGCGTTTCCCTTTCGGTCTATAGTTATTGCCATCGACGGACGAGACTGTACAGGCAAGACCACACTATCGCGATATCTGGCTTGGCAGTTAGGGGCCGCCGTGCTCCACACCGACTTATTTCGAACTAAACGTCGCTGTGATCACAATCCTCGGCTCCCTAGAGAGGTAAATTTTCGCGCGGTTAGGCAGTTGGCCAGCCGAGTTCTTACCCACAGGGCACCGATCATTATCGAAGGCATAGAGATTTGCCGGACCTTAAGGGGGATTGAGTTACAGCTTGATTGGCTAATCTATGTGAAAGCCGAAGGGCGTTGCGGTAGTTACAACTTTCAACGCCTCTTCGAGTCCTACGAGACAGAATTTAGGCCTGAGGAACGGGCGAATTTTGTGTTCAGCTGGACCCCGCAAGAAGAATAATGTCGAGGTAGAAGTCCAAGGTGTGGGCTAGTCTGTGTTCTGCAAGATTGCTCGTTGAATGTGTCTTTAAATTTTAGTTACGAATCTATCAAATTGGCGGAAGGGGTGGGATTCGAACCCACGGTGGCGTTGCCGCCACGGCGGTTTTCAAGACCGCTGCCTTAAACCACTCGGCCACCCTTCCCGCGCCGGGCTGGCTTAATTAAGCGCCCCTCCGCCGCCCGTCAATGCGGGAGCCTGCCTTGCCGAATCCGGGGTTGCGCCGACGGCGGCTTGCGGCAAGAAATCCTGTCTGCGTCAACCCTCCGCGAGTTCCTCCCCGCATGAGCAGCATGCCGCCGCCGCCCTGGTTCCGCCAGGCCATCGCCACGGAGCCGCAGAACGGCCGCTTCGCGGTCGATGGCTGCGACATTCACCATCTCGCCTGGGGCACGCCCGGCGGCGAGCCGGTCGTGCTGGTGCATGGCAACGGCGCCCATGCGCGCTGGTGGAGCTTCGTCGCGCCCTTCCTCGCCGCGCGCGGCCGCCATGTCGGCGCCCTCGATCTCGGCGGCATGGGCGAGAGCAGCGATCCCGGCCCGCAGAGCCCGGAGATGTTCGCCCGCCAGATCGCCGCGTTCGCCGAACGGACGGGCGGCGGCAGGCCGGTCGCCCTGGTCGGCCACAGTTTCGGCGGCCTCGTCGCGGTCGGCGCCGTGCTGCATCGGCCGGAGCTGTTCCGGCGGCTCGTCGTCATCGATACCCCCTTCCATATGGGCGACCGCCCGCCGCGCAGCCGCGGGCGAAAGCTCGCCGGGGCCGTCCATCGCGATCTCGCCGACATCCTGCGCCGCTTCCGCCTGCTGCCCGAACAGGACTGCCCCGACTACGTGATGGATTACATCGCCCGCCATTCCGTGGCAGAGGTGCGGGGCGGCTGGAGCTGGAAGTTCCGCCAGAACCCCTGGGACAGCCCGCATTTCGAAAGCGATATCTGGACACGGCATGGCACCGCGCTCGCGACCCTCCGCCAGCCCGTCGCGCTGTTGCGGGCGGAGCAGAGCAGCCTCTGCCCGCCGGAGGCGGAAGCGGCCTGGCGGGCGATGGCCGGGCCGCGCGTCGCCATATCCATGATCCCGGCGGCCTGCCATCACGCCCCGCTCGACCAGCCGGTCGCGGTCGCCGCGGTGATCGACGCGCTGCTCTCCGCCCCGGAGTGAGCGGCCGCGCCGGGATCAGTTGACGACGGCCCAGCCGCGCCCGCGCATGCAATTGTCGATGATGCGCTTCTGTCCGGCGACGCC
>JAHCJR010000060.1 GCA_026126165.1 Alphaproteobacteria bacterium | reverse complement strand
CCGGCGCCCCGCGCGGTGGCCCCCGTCACCGGCCCGGACCCGGGCGCGGCCCCGGCATCTCCTGGCGTGCCGGTGCGCGGCACGGTGGAAGGGCGTCCCTATATCGTCCTTTTTGGCTTCGACAGCGCCGCGCTCTCGAACGAGGCGATCCGCACCATCGAACGCGCGGCCGGCGAATACCACCAGCGCGGCGTGACGCGACTGCTCGTCGATGGCCATGCCGACCGCTCCGGGCCCGACTGGTACAACGAGGATCTGGCGATCCGGCGCGCCCGCGCCGTGGCCGGCGAGCTGGTGGCGCGCGGGGTCCGCCGCGACGAGATCAGCGTGCGCGGTTTCGGCGAGCGCGAGCCGCGCATCCCGACCGCCGATGGCGTGCGCAGCGAAAGCAACCGCCGCGCCGAGATCAGCTTCCGCGGCTGAGGCCGCCGCGCCCGGTGGGCCGTCAGGCGGCCAGCGCCTGGGCCAGATCCTCCTTCAGGTCCGCCAGGTCCTCGAGGCCGACCGAGAGACGCAGCAGGCCATCGCCAATGCCGAGCCGGTGACGTTCCTCCGCCGGCAGTCGCTGATGCGTGGTGGTTCCCGGGTGGCAGATCAGGCTCTTGGCATCGCCCAGATTGTTGGAGATGTCGATCAGTTGCAGCCGGTTCAGGCAGCCGAAAGCGCCGGCCTTGCCGCCCGCCACCTCGAAGCTGACCACCGCGCCGCCCAACTCCATCTGCGCGCGCGCCAGGTTCTGCTGCGGATGGTCGGGCCGGAAGGGGTAGATCACCCGCTCGACCGGCGCCAGACCGGCGAGGAAATCGGCGATCTCGGCGGCATTGCGGCAATGCTGGCGGATCCGCAGGTCGAGCGTCTCGAGCCCCTTCAGCATCACCCAGGCATTGAACGGGGAGAGCGACGGCCCGGTATGCCGCAGGTAGGGAGTGAGCGTGTTTTCGATGAAGTCGCGCCGGCCAAGGATGGCGCCGCCGAGGCAGCGTCCCTGCCCGTCGATATGCTTGGTCGCCGAATAGACGACGATATCGGCGCCGAGCTCGAGCGGCTTCTGGAGGATCGGCGTGGCGAAGACATTGTCGACGATGACCCGGGCGCCGACCGACCGGGCGATGGCGGCCACGGCGGCGAGATCGACGATCTCCAGGGTCGGGTTGGAAGGCGTCTCGAGAAAGATGCAGGCGGTGTTGGGCCGGATCGCGCTTCGCCAGAGATCGAGATCGGCGCCGTCGATCAGGGTTGTCTTGATGCCGAAGCGCGGCAGGATGTCCTCGATGATGTAGCGGCAGGAACCGAACAGCGCGCGGGCGGCCAGCACATGGTCGCCGGCCTTGAGCTGGCACATGAGCGCCGCGTTGACCGCCGCCATGCCGGAGGCGACCGCCTTGGCCGCCTCCGCGCCCTCGATCGCCGCCAGGCGGTCCTCGAAGGTGGCGACCGTCGGATTGCCGAAGCGGCTGTAGACGAAGCCCGGCGCCTCGTTGCGGAAGCGCGCCTCTGCCGCTTCGGCGCTGTCGTAGCGGAAACCGGAGGTGAGATAGAGCGCCTCCGACGTCTCGCCGAAGCCGCTGCGCTGCAACCCGCCGCGCACCAGCCTGGTCGCCGTGCGCCAGTTGCGCGTCCTTGCCGTCTGCGAATCCTGCCCCTGGCTTTCACCGTTCCCGCTCATGCGCATCGCTCCTCGCATCGCCGCCGCGCGTCCACGCCAGGGCAACAAAAAACCCCGGCCGCCAAAGGAGACCAGGGATCGCCGAACAATGTCCGCTTTCACCCGACCTTTTAGCGTGATCTTTAACGTGGTCGCAAGCCGGTCGGCCCAAATCACCACGGGCCAATCTCTAGCCGCTGGCCCCGCCGCCGTCAAGCGGCGGTTTCCTTGCCACGGCGGCCGATGGTTCCTATATTGCCGCCATGCGGCGCTTGCGCACATTGACCGGGATTGGCCGACGGCTATTGCTTGGCCTCGTCGTCGCATCGCTTTCGCTGTCCGGACTTCTGCTTGCCGCACCGCAAGTGCACCACGCCGCCGCCGCGCCGGTCTCGCATGCGGGCTTCCATGCCGATTGCGACCTGGACGCCGATGCCGGCGGGACGCCGATCTCCGGCCACCAGCACGATCAGGCGGGCGGGGATTGCTGCCTCGCGGCCGGCGCCGCCGGTCTGCCGCCGGTACGGCGCATCGCTCCCGCCATCGCGCTGCAGCCATCGCCCGCGCTGCGGCCGGATGCCCCCATCCTCGCCTTCGACATTTCCCATACGCCCTACCGCCCACCCAGTCGCCTGGCCTGACGCGCCCACCCATCGCGGGGCAGGGCGTCGGCGCGCGCCGATCCCGCTCCGCCGCGTTTGGATCTGAAAGCCAGGGACTATCAACATGACCAGAACGTCTTTGCGTATCGCTTCGGCGAAGGGCGTCGCCCTTGCCGCGGGTCTGTCGCTCGCCTTCGGCGCCGCGGCAGTTGCCGCCCCGGGCCACCATGGCGGGCACGGCTTCGCCTACGGCCAGCCGGGCAAGGCGACCGCCGCCACCCGCACCATCACCATCACCATGCACGACAACTACTATGAACCGGAACGCATCCAGGTGCGGGCGGGCGAGACCGTGCGGCTGATCGTCGTCAACAAGGGCGAGTTGCTGCATGAATTCGCCATCGGCCGGCCCGAGGATCATGCGGAACACCAGAAGATGATGGCGGAGATGGTGGATCACGGCATGATCACCGCCACAGCCGTCGATCACCAGAAAATGAAGATGGACCATTCCGGCGGCGGTCATGGCAGTCATGGCAGCCATCAGCACAGCCATGGCCCCGAAGCGGGCAATCTTCTGGTGGAGCCCGGCAAGAAAGCCGAGATGGTCTGGACCTTCCCGAAAGACGGCGTCATCGAGTTTGCCTGCAACATTCCCGGCCATTACGAGGCGGGCATGGTGGGCAAGATCGATTTCCGGCGCTGAGGGAGGGCGACATGAGGCAGACAGGAAACAGCGGCTGCAGCCGGCGCGCGGCGCTGCGCATTGCCGGGGCGGCCGGACTTTTCGCGATTTATCCGGGACGGATCAGCTTTGCCGAAGCGGCGCGTGTCTTCGATATCGCGGTGGAGGAGGGGGCGATCAGCGTCGATGGCGTGCGCAGCCGCGCGGTCATGATGGGCGGCTCGGTGCCGGCGCCGGTGCTGCGCTGGCGCGAGGGCGAGGAGGTGGTCATTCACGCCACCAACCGGCTCCAGGAGCCGACCTCGATCCACTGGCATGGCCTGCTGATCGATGGTGAGATGGACGGCGCGCCCGGCTTCAACGGCTTCGCGCCGATCGCCCCGGGCGAGACCTATACCTACCGCTTCCGCCTGCGCCAGTCCGGCACCTACTGGTATCACAGCCACTCCGCCATGCAGGAGCAGTCCGGCATGTATGGCGCCATCGTCATCGAGCCGGCCGGGCGCGACCCGGTGCGGACCGACCGCGACTACGTGGTCGTGCTCTCCGATCATACGCGCGAGCGGCCGGAACGGGTGCTGGGCAAGCTCAAGGCCAATCCGGGCTATTACAACCGGGGCAAGCGCACGCTGATGGACTTTTTCTCCGACGCCAGGCGCGAGGGTCTGGGCGCGGCCCTGCGCGACCGAAGGGAATGGGGCGAGATGCGCATGGACCCGACCGATCTCGCCGATGTCACGGGCTATGCCTTCCTGATCAATGGCCGTGGGCCGGCCGACAACTGGACCGGACTGTTCCAGCCGGGCGAGCGGGTGCGGCTGCGCTTCATCAATGCCTCCGCCATGAGCTTCTTCGACGTGCGCATTCCCGGCCTGCCGATGACGGTCGTCGCCGCGGACGGACAGAATGTCCAGCCGGTGCGGGTGGACGAGTTCCGCTTCGGCGTCGGCGAAACCTACGACGTGGTGGTGCTGCCTCGCGAGGAGCGGGCCTTCACCATCTTCGCCGAGCCGATCGACCGTTCCGGTTTCGCGCGGGCGACGCTCGCGCCGCGCGCGGGGATGGAAGGCGAGATTCCGGAGCGCCGGCCCCGCACCATCCTCAGCATGGCCGACATGGGCGAGGCCCATGGGGGCATGGATCATAGCGGTCATGCGGCGCCGGCCGGCGCGGCTGCCGCTTCGGATCATGCCGGTCACGGCGGTCATGCCGGTCATGGCGGCCAGGGCGGCCAGGGCGGCCATGGTGGTCACGCGGCCCATGGGGGCGCCGAGGCTGCCGGCTCTCCCGCGCGTCCCTTCGGCTGGGCCGATGCGGCGACGCCTCCGGGCATGAAGGCACTGAGCTATGCCGATCTGCGCTCGCTCGTGCGCAATCCCGATCCGCGTCCGCCGAGTCACGAGATCGAGGTGCAGCTCACCGGCATCATGGAGCGCTATATCTGGACCTTGAACGGCGCGAAGCACGATCACGGCGCGCCGATCCGCGTCCGCTATGGCGACCGCGTGCGCATCACCTTCGTCAACACCACGATGATGGCGCATCCCATGCACCTGCACGGCATGTTCGTCGAGCTGGAGAACGGCGAGACCGAACGCCGGCCGCGCAAGCATGTGGTGGTGGTGCCGCCGGGCCTGCGGGTTTCTGTACTGCTGACGGCGGACGAGCCGGGCGACTGGCCGTTCCATTGCCACCTGCTCTACCACATGGCGTCCGGCATGATGACGCGCTTCGTGGTCGAGCGGAACACCGCGCGCCTGTAGGGGGAAAGCATGCAAAAGGGGAAAGTAGGGGCCAGCCTGCTGGCGCTGGCGATCGGCCTCGTTTGGCCGGCCGCGCCGCAGGCGGCCGAGAGCGACCAGCTTTTCGGCATGTTCATGGCCGAGCAGCTCGAATACCGCGTCCAGAAGGGCCGCAACCTGATTTACTGGGACGCGGAAGCCTGGATCGGCGGCGACGATAACAAGCTCTGGCTCAAGACCGAGGGCGAGAAGAAGCGCGACGATGAGTTCGAACGGGCGGAGCTGCATATTCTCTATAACAGGCGCATCAGCGACTTCTTCGACCTGCAGGGCGGTGTGCGGCACGATTTCCGGCCCGGGCCGAGCCGCACCTTCGGCACGATCGGCCTGCAGGGCCTCGCCTATTATTTCATCGAGACCGACATCGCCGCCTTCGTCAGCAACAAGGGCGAGTTCTCGGCCCGCCTGACCGGCGAGATCGATCTGCCGATCACCCAGTCGCTGATCCTCCAGCCCAAGGCGGAACTCAATCTTTCGGCGGAAAACGTGCGCGAGAGGGGCATCGGCCGGGGCGTGGATTCGCTGGAACTCGGCCTCCGGCTCCGCTACGAGATCGTGCCGGAATTCGCCCCCTATATCGGCGTGAACTGGGAGCGCAGACTGGGCCGCTCGGCCGACTATGCGCGGGACGAGGGCGAGCGGGCCGGCGAGCTTTCCTTCGTCGCCGGCCTGCGCTTCTGGTTCTGAGGCGCCGGCCGGCTCCGGGACCGATTGCGCCGCGCCGCCGGGGCCGCTAAATTCCCGGCGACGGGCGGGTATGATGTAATGGTAGCCTGTCAGCTTCCCAAGCTGAACGCGCGGGTTCGATTCCCGCTACCCGCTCCAGTTCCCGCGCCGGGCGGCGGTTGGGCTTAATCCGGCATTAACCATGCGGGGATATGGTCGCTTTCTCAGGCCATGCCGTGGCGCCGAGAGGGACCATGAACCAGCGCGAAAGCGGCCTCGGCGCGGAAACCGGGGTCCTCGAGTTCATCGCGCGGCTGCAATCGAGCGTCATCGCGACCGGGGATGTAGGCGCTGCCTGCGCGGCGGCGATGCCGGATTTCCTGCGCCTGACCGGCAGCCGCTTCGGCTTCATCGGCGAGGTCCTGCGCGGGAGCGATGGACTGCCCTTCCTGCGTACCCATGGCATGACCGATATTTCCTGGGACGCGGAATCGCGCCGCCGCTACACGGCGCGCGGATCGGGCGGGCTGGATTTCCGGCGCCCGGACACCCTGATCGGCCATGTCCTGCGCACCGGCGAGCCCCTGATCGCCAACGCGCCGGCGAACGACCCGCGCAGTGGCGGCCTGCCGCCGGGCCATCCCCCCATCGATGCCTTTCTCGCCATGCCCTGCCGCAGCGGCGAACGGCTGGTCGGGATCATGGCAATGGCGAACCGGCAAGGCGGCTACGACGAGGGGCATCTGCGCCTGCTCGCACCCATCGCCGGCACCTTCGCCACCATCATCCATGCCATGCGGCTCGAGGAGGAGCGCCGCCGCGCCGAACAGGATCTGGCGCGGGCCCAGTTTACGGCGGCGGAAAGCTGGCGGCGCTTTGCCCATGCCCTCGACGCGATCGACCAGACGCTCATGCTCTGGGGGCCGGACGAGCGGCTGATCTACTGCAATTCCAACGCGCGCGCCTTCTATCCGGCGATGGCCGACCGGCTGGTGCCGGGGCTCGGCTTCACCGACTTCGCCACCATGGTCTGGGACCATGGCTATGTCGGCAACCACGAAGGCCCGCGCGAGGCCTATATGCGGGCGCGGGTCGCCTCCTTCCGCTCCGGCGCCGGGCCGATCGAGCGCGACCTGGGCGATGGCCGCTGGATCCGTATCCGCGACAGCCGCACCTCCGACGGGCATGTCCTGGTGATCGGCAACGACATTACCGAACTCAAGCGGCGCGAGATCGCCCTGACCGAGGCAAATGCAAGGCTCGAAAGCCAGGCGCGCGACCTCGAGGCCATGGCGCGCCACAACGCGGCGGAACGCGAGCGCGCGGTCGAGGCCAGCCGCGCCAAGTCGGAGTTCCTCGCCAACATGAGTCACGAGCTGCGCACGCCGCTCAACGCCATCATCGGCTTTTCCGAGATCATGGAGCGCCAGACCTTCGGCCCCATGCCGGAGAAGTACGCGGAATATGCCCGCGACATCGTCGGCGCCGGCCGCCATCTGCTCAGCGTCATCAACGACATCCTGGACGTGGCCCGCGTCGAATCGGGCCGGCACGATCTCGCGCCGGAGGCGGCCAGCCTCAGGGACATCGTCGAATCCTGCCTGCGCATCGTGCGCGGGCGGGCGAGCGAGAAGCAGCTCCGTCTCGGCCTCGCCTGTCCCGACGGGCTGCCCGCCATCCGCGTCGATGTGCGCGCCATCAAGCAGGTGCTGCTCAACCTGCTCTCCAACGCCATCAAGTTCACGCCCTCGGGCGGGCGGATCGAGGTGAGCTGCGAGGCATCGCCGGACGGGGAGAGCGTGATCCGGGTGCGCGATACCGGGATCGGCATTCCGGAGGAGCATCTGGAGGAGATCTTCACGCCCTTCTTCCAGGTCGATGCCGGCCTGCCGCGCTCCTACGAAGGCGTCGGCCTCGGCCTCACCATCTGCAAGACCCTGGTCGAACTGCATGGCGGGCGCATGGCGGCAAGCAGCCGGGTCGGCCAGGGGACCGAGATCGCGGTTTTCCTGCCGGCTTCCCTCCGCCTCGCCGGCGCCCCGCCCGGGCCCTCCCGGGGCGCCTCCGCCTGAAATCAGGACGCGGCGGGGGCGAGCTTGCGTTCCACGATCCGCGACAGGAAACTGGCGCCGAGGCCGAGGATCTCGTCGTTGAAGTCGTAACCCGGATTGTGCACCTCGCAGCCGCCCGGGCCGCCGCCATTGCCGATCAGCATGAAGGCGCCGGGCACCCGGTTCAGCATGTAGGAGAAGTCCTCCGAGGCCATGATCAGCGGCCCGTTGCGCTCGACATTGGCCTCGCCCACCAGTTCGGCGGCGATGTCGGCGGCGAAGGCGGCCTCGGCCGCGTCGTTGACCAGCGGCGGGAAAGTATTGCGGAAGTCGAGCTCGGCACTGGCGCCGAGCCCGCTCGCCACACCCTGGGCCACGCGGCGCATGTTGCGCTCGATCAGCTCCATCGCCGCCCGGCTGAAGGCGCGCGCCGTGCCGCGCATCGCCGCCGTCTCGGGGATGACGTTATAGGCATCGCCGGCATGGATCTGCGTCACGCTGAGGACGGCCGTCTCGTGCGGGCTCACGTTGCGCGCGACGATGCTCTGCAGCGCGGTCCCGATATGGGCGGCGACCAGCACCGGGTCGATCCCCGATTCGGGGCGCGCGCCGTGCGCCCCGCGGCCCCGGATCGCGAGGTCGAACAGGGCGCCACCGGCCATCATCGGCCCGGCGCGGACGGCGAAGCGGCCGACTTCCAGGCTCGGGCGGTTGTGCATGCCGAACACCCAGTCGCAGGGGAACTTGTCGAACAGCCCGTCCTTCAGCATGGCCTCGGCGCCGCCCAGCCCCTCCTCGGCCGGCTGGAAGATGAAATGCACGGCACCCTCGAAATTGCGCGTCTCCGCCAGGTAGCGCGCGGCGCCGAGCAGCATGGTGGTATGGCCGTCATGGCCGCAGGCATGCATGCGGCCCTTGTGGCGCGAACGATGGGCGAAACCGTTGGTCTCCTCCATCGGCAGCGCGTCCATATCGGCGCGCAGGCCGACGGAGCGCGGAGAGTTGCCGACGCGCAGCGTCCCGACCACGCCGGTGCGGCCGATGCCGCGCGTCACCTCGCAGCCGAAGGCAGCAAGGCGCTCGGCCACCAGGTCGGACGTGCGGTGCTCCTCGAATCCCAGTTCGGGATGCGCATGGATGTCCCGGCGCCAGGCGCCAAGCTCGTCCTCGAAAGCGGCAATGCGCTCGATCGGCTTCATTCTGTCCCTCCCTCCGGGCCGGACCTGCCGCCGGCTCCGACCCGGCACGCTACCCCTTTAATGGCGCCGCCGGCAATCCTGCCCGGCACATGGCATGCCCGCGCGCGCCAGCCTTGCGGCGGGGCCGGCCTTGCGTCTAGATGTGCGCTCGTCCCGCCCTGCCCGAGGAATCCCTTCTTGTCCGACCATAGCGATGAGAGCCAGCGCCGGCGACGGGGCATCGTCATCATGCTGCTCGGCATGTTCATCTTCGCCTGCATGGACGCCACGACCAAGTATCTGAGCCAGAGCTACGCCATCACGCAGATCGTGTGGGTGCGCTACATGTTCTTCGCCGTCTTCGCGCTGTTCATGGCGCGGGCGGCGCTGCGCTCCTCCTTCCGTTCACGACGGCCGCTGCTGCAGGTGATCCGGGCGCTGCTGCTGGTCTGCGAGATGTCGGCCTTCATCCTGGCGTTCCGCTACATGCCGCTGGCCGACGTCCATGCCATCGCCGCCGCTTCCCCCCTCATCGTCACCGCGCTTTCGGTGCCCCTGCTTGGCGAGCGCGTCGGCCTGCGCCAGTGGGTCGCGGTGCTGGTCGGGCTCGCCGGCGTGCTTATCATCGTCCGGCCGGGCTTCGCCACCTTCCACTGGTCGATCCTGGTGGCCGTCGCCGGCGCGCTGCTCTGGGGCTTCTACCAGATCCAGCTTCGCGTCGTGGCGCGCCACGACCGGCCGCAGACCACGATCATCTATTCGGCCTTCGTCGGCCTGGCGGCGACGAGCTTGACCGGGCCGCTCGACTGGCGCGCGCCCGATCTCCAGGGCTGGACCCTGCTGTTTGCCGCCGGCGTGATGGGCGCGCTGGCACATTTCTGCGTGACCCGCGCCCTCGATCTCGCGCCGGCGGCGCTGTTGCAGCCCTATTCCTATGCCCTGCTGGTAGCCGCCGCTATCGTGGGCTTCATCGTCTTCGGCCAGTTCCCCGACCAATGGACGATCCTCGGCGCGCTCATCGTCACCGGCAGCGGCATCTATGCCTGGCACGCCGAACGAAGCGGGCGCGCATGAGCCTGGCCGAACTCAATCTCGCCACCATGCGGGCCAACCGGCGCGGCATCGTCACCATGTGCGCCGCCATGGCGGTCTTCATCGTCAACGACGCCATCGTCAAGCACGTGAGCGAGAGTCTCGGCGGCGGACAGCTCATCTTCCTGCGCGGCCTGTTCGCCACCCTGCTTATTCTGGCGACGGCACGGGCGATGGGACTGCTCGGCAGGCCGGCGCAGTATCTCTCCGGTCCGGTGCTGCTGCGCGCGGTGGTCGATGCGGTGGCGACGTTCACCTATCTCACGGCGCTCTTCAACATGCCGATCGCCAATGTCACGGCGATCAATCTCGCCTCGCCGCTGATCCTCACCGCGCTGGCGGTCGTGGTGCTGAAGGAACTGGTCGGCTGGCGGCGCTGGAGCGCCATCTTCGTGGGTTTCATGGGCGTGCTGCTGGTCATCCAGCCGACCGCCGAGGGCTTCAACATTTACGCCCTGGTCGCGCTTGCCGCCACGCTCATGCATGCGGCGCGCGATCTGGTGACGCGGCGCATTCCTGCCTCCGTGCCTTCCCTCGTGCCGACGCTCGTGACCGCCATCGTGGTCTGCCTGCTGGCCGGCGGCATCTCGCTGGTCGAGGGCTGGCGGCCGGTCGCTCCCCGCCATCTGGCCTTCCTCTTGATGGCCTCGGTCTTCCTCGCGGTCGGCTACTACCTGATCATCGACGCCATGCGGCATGGCGAAATGTCGCTGGTCGGTCCCTTCCGCTATACGGGCCTGCTCTGGGCATTGCTGCTCGGCTACTTCATCTGGGGCGACGTTCCCAACCTGGCCGCGAGCCTCGGCATCGTGCTGCTGATCGGCAGCGGCCTCTACACGCTCCACCGCGAGCGCATCCGCGCGCGCGAGGCGCGGCACGGGCAGGGTTAGCCGCTTTTATCCCTTCGCGGCAGCCAGGATCCAGTTGCGAAAGGCGCGGATGGCGGGGCGCTGGCGTTCGTCGGGCCGCATTACCAGGTAGTAGGAGCTTTCGAGCTTCAGGCTCTGGCGAAACGGACGGACCAGCTTGCCCTCGCGCATCAGCTCGCCGATCAGCGGCTCGACGCCCAGCGCCACGCCAAGCCCGTTGGCCGCCGCCTGGTAGAGGAGCTGGGAATTGTCGTAGGCGCGCTGGCGGCGCGGCTTCAGATCGGGCAGGCCGGCGGCGGCGAGCCAGGCCGGCCAGACATCCGGCAGATGGCGGGCGAGGAGCAGGGTATGGCGGGCAAGGTCGGCGGGCTCGCGCAGCGGCGGATCGCCGCGCACCAGCGCCGGGCTCGCCACCGGAAATGCCTCGATCGTCATCAGCCGGTCGGCGAGGCGTCCGGGCCAGTGGCCCCGTCCGAAACGGATCCCCACCGCGATGCCGGCCGCGTCGAAATCCTCGTAGGCGCTGCCGGTTTCCAGTTCGATCTCGATATCGGGATGGCGGGCCAGGAAGTCGGGCAGGCGCGGCACGAGCCAGGCGGCGGCGAAGGATTGCAGGACGCTGAGCCGCACCCGCTCCCCGCCCTTGCCGCGCAGGTTGCGCGAAGCGTCGCGGATGCGGTCGATGGCCGGCCCGACCCGGGCCAGATAGCGCCTTCCGGCGGGCGTCAGTTCGAGCGCCCGGTTGAAGCGGCGGAACAGCTTCACCCCGAGATCGGCTTCCAGCGCCTGGATGCGCCGGCTGACGCCGGAGGCGGTCAGGCCGAGCCGTTCGCCCGCCAGCTTGAAGCTCAGCCGCCGGGCGGCCTCGGTAAAGGTCTCGATGGCGCGGAGCGAGGGAAGGCGATCGCGCATGCCGCCGCCGTCAGACCTTTTCCGCCTGTTCCTCCCGCACCGGGATCATCAGCAGGAAGCCGACGACGAGGAAGACGGCGATGGCCGCCAGTCCGGCCCGCTGGCTGTCGAAGCCGTCGGTGGCGCGCGCCACCACGAACGGCGCGAGAAAGGCCGTCGCCTTGCCGGACAGGGAATACATGCCGTAGAACTCGCCGACCATGCCGGGCGGGGCGAGACGGGCCATCATGGTGCGGCTGGCGGCCTGCAACGGACCGCCGAAGACGCCGAGCAGGATGCCGAGCAGGATGAAGATGCGCTCCGCGGTGCTGGCGAACAGTCCGCCGCCGGCCGGGCCGTCGATCTGGAGAATGAAGAACACGCTCTCCCGGCTCATCGACAGGATGGCGAGGGTGGCCAGCAGCACGCCGAGCAGCGAGGCCTGCATGGTCCATTTCGAGCCGATCCGGTCGTCGATATGGCCGCCGGCCCAGGCGCCGAACCCGGCGAAGACGGTGAGGATGATGCCGAAGACGCCGAGCGCCGTCGTGTCCCAGCCGAAGATGCCGACCGCATAGATGCCGCCGAAGGAGAAGATCGCCGTGAGCCCGTCATAGGCGATCATGCGGGCAATCAGGAAGCGGATGATGTTGCGGTAGTGGCGCAGCTTGCGCACCGTGTCGACGACGCTGGCGATGCCCTGGCGCACCGCCTCCATGCGCGAGAGCCCGCTTCGCTTCTGGTCCGGCGTGAAGACGAGCAGCGGGATCAGGAACAGCGCCAGCCAGCCGGCGGCCAGCGGTCCGACGATACGGTCGTTCTCGCGGGTGGCGCGCTCGAGGCCGAACCAGGGCTGTTCGGGCAGGCTGAAGGCCAGCAGCACGACGATGAGGGCGACGAGGCCGCCAAAATAGCCGAGCGCCCAGGCCGAACCCGACAGGCGGCCCATCCGTTCCGGCGGCACCAGGTCCGGCAACATGGCATTGTTGAAGACGATGGAGAATTCGGCGCCCACCGCCGCCATGACCAGCGCCAGCATGATCCAGCCGATGCGCGTCGCGTCCGCGCCGGGCACCGCCCACCAGAGCGCGACGCAGCCGACGAAACAGAGCGCCTGGAAGAACAGGATCCACGGCTTGCGCGGCCCGCCCGCATCGGCAATGGAACCGAGAAACGGCGAGCAGAGCGCGATCAGCAGCCCGGCAATGGCCTGCGTGTCGCCCCACAGCGACTGCCCGCGCACCGGATCGCCGACCACGGTGGCGGCGAAGTAGGGGGCGAAGATGAAGGT
The DNA here is from genome assembly GCA_026126165.1 of Alphaproteobacteria bacterium. Classification (GTDB taxonomy): domain Bacteria; phylum Pseudomonadota; class Alphaproteobacteria; order Ferrovibrionales; family Ferrovibrionaceae; genus JAHCJQ01. Next base: position 9,136 of record JAHCJR010000060.1, on the reverse strand, counting down.
GGTGATGACGGTGAAGTAGGGCTGGTTCGCCCAATCGAACATGGCCCAGCCGAAGCGTGCCCGGAAAGGCGCTTCAGTGACGGTTCCGGCGCCCGTCCGCGCCTCGGTCTGGCTCATCTGTTTCCCATCTCTCCGTCCGGCCCGGGCCCGGTGCCCGCCACCCTCACTGATCGCGCCGCACCAGCGCCCGTGCCTGGCGGTTGGCGATGGCAAGCCTTGCCGCATCCATCAGCCCGGCAACCCTGAACTCGTCGATCAGGTGCCGCAGGCGCGCCAGCGCATTGCCCTGCCGCGTCTCCCACTGGCCGACCGCCTCTTCCGCCGGCGCGCCGTCGGCGCCCGCCACCACCACCTGCACCAGTTCGCGCTGGGTCGCGTCCAGCTCGTCGACCATGGCGGTGACCGCGAGGCGCTGCCAGTAGTCGGTGAGCGGTTGGGTAAGGGCCGTCTCGCGCAGCCAGTCGAAACCGAGCCGCTCGCCAAGCGCGAAATAGCAGCGCGCCACCTGCTCGAGCGGCCGCCCGGTCGCACGCGCGGCGTCGACGATGTCCGGTGCCGCGCCGAGCGGGTCGAGCCGCGCCACCGAACGGGCGAGCGGCTCCGGCACGCCGGGTCCGGTAAAGCGCTCGACCTCCGCTTCCAGCCGGGCGCGGGCGGGGGCGGCCAGTGCCTCGTCCACGATCCGGGCAAGCGCGGCAATGGCCTCGGCATAGGTATCGGCCATCGCCGCGATGGCGATTGGGCCCGACGAATGGCGCAGGAACCACAGGGTGGCGCGGCGGATCAGCCGGATCGTCGCAAGCTGCATCGCGGTCTGGCAGTCGGCCGGCACGCGGCTGTCCAGCGCCTCGATCTCCGTCCACAGCCGGCGCAGCTCGAAAACTTCGCGCGCGAGCGCATAGGCCCGCGCCACTTCCGCCGGCCCGGCCTGCGTCTCCTCGGCGATGTCGCTGACGAAATCGACGCTGACCCGGTTGACAATGCTGTTGGCGATGGCGGTGGTGACGATCTCGCGCCTGAGGTCGTGGCGCGCGATCTGCCGTGCGAAGCGGCGGCGCAGGGGGCGCGGGAAATATTTCGGCAGCTCGCCGGTGAAGTAGGGGTCGTCGGGCAGATCGCTTTCCAGCAGGTCGGAATAGAGCGTGGTCTTGGCATAGGCAAGCAGCACGGCGAGTTCGGGTCGCGTCAGGCCGATGCCCGCCTTGTGGCGGGCATCCAGCGCCGTGTCGGCGGGCAGGAACTCGATCGCCCTGTCCAGGCGGTTCTGGCGCTCGAGCGTGCGGATGAAACGCTGTGCCGCCGGCACCAGCGCCGCCCCGCTCGCCTGCATGACGGAGATTGCCTGGCCCTGCAGATAATTGTCCCGCAGCACCAGCTCGCCCACTTCCTCGGTCATCTCGGCGAGAATCTGGTCGCGCTGCTTGGGCGTAAGGTCGCCGTCGGCGACGATGGCATTGAGCAGGATCTTGATGTTGACTTCGTGGTCGGAGCAATCGACACCGGCGGAATTATCCACCGCATCCGTGTTGATGCGCCCGCCCGCCAGCGCAAACTCGATGCGCCCGCGCTGCGTGAAGCCAAGATTGCCGCCCTCGCCCACCACGCGCGCGCGCAAGCCGCGGCCATCGACGCGGATCGAATCGTTGGCCCGGTCGCCCACTTCGGCGTGGCTCTCGTCGGATGCCTTGACATAGGTGCCGATGCCGCCGTTCCACAGCAGATCGACATCGAGCGTGAGGATGGCGCGCATGAGTTCGGCCGGCGTCAGGCTGTCCCGTTCCAGGCCGAACAGGGCTTTCATCTGCGGCGAAAGCCGGATCGACTTCGCCTTGCGATCGAACACGCCTCCGCCCGGCGAGATCGCTTCCGGCGCGTAGTCCGCCCAGGAGGAACGCGGCAGGTCGAACAGCCTGCGCCGCTCGGCGAAGCCGCGCGCCGCGTCGGGCGCCGGGTCGATGAAGATGTGGCGATGGTCGAATGCCGCCAGCAGCCGGATATGGGGCGAAAGCAGCATGCCGTTGCCGAACACATCGCCCGACATGTCGCCGATGCCGGCCACCGTGAACTCCTCGCGCATGATGTCCTTGCCGAGTTCGCGGAAATGCCGCTTCACCGTCTCCCATGCACCGCGCGCGGTGATCCCCATCTTCTTGTGGTCGTAACCGGCCGAACCGCCGGAGGCGAAGGCATCGCCCAGCCAGAACCCATACTCCGCCGACAGCGCGTTGGCGATGTCGGAGAAGGTCGCCGTGCCCTTGTCGGCGGCGACCACCAGGTAGGGATCGTCCTCGTCGTGGCGAACCACGTCCGCCGGCGCCACGACCGCACCGCCTGCGCGGTTGTCGGTAATGTCGAGCAGGCCGCGCAGGAACGAGCGGTAGCATTCGACGCCATCGGCCTGCACCGCTTCGCGGCCGCCCTCCAGCGGCGGGCGTTTGGGCACGAAGCCGCCCTTGGCGCCGACCGGGACGATGACGGCGTTCTTCACCATCTGCGCCTTCATGAGGCCCAGCACCTCGGTGCGGAAATCCTCGCGCCGGTCGGACCAGCGCAGGCCGCCACGCGCCACCTTGCCGCCACGCAGATGCACGCCCTCGACGCGCGGCGAATAGACGAAGATCTCGCGGTAGGGCCGGGGCAGCGGCAGTTCCTCGATGGCGGCGCAATCGAACTTCACCGAAAGCTGCGCCTTTGGCTCGCCCTCCGTGTCGCGCTGGTAGAAATTGGTGCGCAGCGCCGCCTCGATCAGGTTCAGGAACCGGCGCAGGATGCGATCCTCGTCGAGCGAGGCGACCTGGTCGAGGGCCTGCAGGACGCCGCCGCGCAACCCCTCCATCAGGCGCGGGCGGTCTTCGGTCAGACGCGGATCGAAGCGGGCATGGAAGAACTCGACCAGCCGCCGCGCGATGGCCGGATTGCCGGCCAGCGTGTCCTCCATGTAAGTCTGGCTGAAGGCGGTGCCGATCTGGCGCAGGTAGCGGGCCAAGGTGCGCAGCGCCGTGACCTCGCGCCAGTCCAGTCCGGCGAGCAGGACGAGCCGGTTGAAGCCGTCATCCTCCATGCGGCCGCGCCAGACCTCGCTGAAGGCGGTCTCGAAGCGCGGCTTCAGGTCGTCGAGATTGAACTCGACGCCGGGCGGGGCATGCAGCACGAAATCGTGGATATGCACCGAGGGGCGCTCGCCCTGCGCGGCGATCTCGAAAGGATGCTCCGCCTCGACCTTGAGGCCCATATGTTCGAGCATCGGCATGCAGTCGGAAAGCGGCACCGGATGGCCGGCGCGGTACATCTTGAAGCGCAGCTCGTTCTCGGCCGCCTCGAGCGGTCGGTACAGGTTGACGCCGAGCGCGAGGCTTGGGCCGAGCCGTTCCATTTTTGCAATGTCGGCGGTCGCCACCCGTACATCGTAGGCTTCCTGGTAGCCGACGGGGAAGGACTGGCCATAGCGGCGGAAGAGGCGGAGCCCGTCGGCCTCGCCGCTCTCCTCGATCAGGGTTTCCTGCAACGCATCGGTCCAGGCGCGCATCGCCTCCGCCATGCGCGCCTCGATCGCCTCGACGTCGGGCCGCAGAGCGATGTCGGGCGGCACCTGGACGATGAAATGGATGCGCGCGAGCAGATCGTCGCCGAGTTGGGTATGGAAATTGGCGACCCGACCCTGCAGCGCCTGGGCAAGGATCTGCTCGAAGCGCCGCCGCAGGCCGGTGTCATAGCGTTCCCGCGGCACATAGACGAGACAGGAGAAGAAGCGGCCGAACTGGTCGCGCCGCATGAACAGCCGGAGGCGCGGGCGCAGCTGCACCTGGAGGATGCCGTTGATCGTGTCGTGCAGATCCGCTTCCGTGATCTGGAACAGCTCGTCGCGCGGATAGGTCTCGACCAGGTTGAGCATCGCCTTGCCGTCATGGCTGCGCGGATCGAGCCCGGCCTGGGAAAGGACGCGACTCACCTTGCGGCGGAGCACCGGAATCTCGCGCGGATTGCGGTTGTAGGCGGCCGAGGTGAAGAGCCCGACGAAGCGCCGCTCGCCCAGCACCCGGCCATCGGCGCCGAAGCGGCGCACGCCGATATAGTCGAGCGGCACCGGCCGGTGCACTGTGGCGCGCGAGTTCGCCTTGGTGATGATCAGCAGTTCCTTGCGTTGCAGGAAATCGCGCGTCGCCGGCAGGTTGGCGGTGAAGCCGTCCTGGCCGATCATGACCCGCCGCGAAGGGTCACGCAGGATGCCGAGGCCAGAGCCCTCGATGATGCGCATGGCGTCCGCATCGGAATAATCGTAGTCGCGACAGCCAAGGAAGGTGAAATGGTTGTCGCCCATCCAGCGCAGCAGCGCCTTCGCCTCCGTCACCTCGTCGGCGTCGAGCGGCGGCGGCGAGCGCTCCAGATCGGCCATCACGTCTTCCAGGCGGCCGAGCATCGCCCGCCAGTCATCGACGGCGTGGCGGACATCCTCCAGGCAGCCGCGAAGCTGGCGCTCGATTTCGGCCACGGTTTCCGGATCGCCGGGGTCCGCGATCTCGATATGCATCAGCGATTCGCTGCCCGCCGTGCTGCCCTGTTCGGTGCGGCGGCCCTCGGCGTCGCGGGTGACGCCGATGATGGGATGCAGCAGCAGATGGACCGAGAGGCCAAGCTGGCCCAGCGTCATGGTGACCGAATCGACCAGGAACGGCATGTCGTCGTTGACGATCTCGATCACCGCGTGAGGGCAGGACCATCCCTCCTGATCGACGCGTGGCCGGAACAGCCGGAGCTTGAGCTGGCCCGGCTTGCGCCGTTCGGCGAACTTCCAGAGGCTGAGCAGGGCGCCATAAAGATTCTCGACCGTATGGCCGACGATGTCCTCGGGCGCCACGCGCGAGAAATAGACCCTTGCGAAACCCTCCAGCGCGGCGATGCCGGGCCGCCCCTCGAAGCGTTCCCGGACCAGGTTCAGCACCTGTTCCACCCGATCGCTGATCTGTCCGGCGCGCGACGTCATTCCCTGGGCCTCCCCGACTTTATTCGGAGACTACCCGATCCGCGATGCGAAATTAAGCGGCCCCGCAACGGTCTTTCACCAAGCGATTCTGGCCGCCGCGTCTACGCCCGTTGCGGGTGCGGTTGAATTCGGCAATGATCCGCCGCCATGCTGGATCTCCGCCCGGTCTTCTTCAATGTCGGCCTGCTGCTCGCGGCCCTGAGCCTGGCGATGCTGGTGCCCGCCCTGCTCGAACTCGCGGACGGGCAGGATGACTGGCTGGTCTTCCTGCTTTCGGCGCTGCTGACCCTGTTCTTCGCCGTATCGATGATCCTTGCCACCGGCATGGCGGCCGAGAAGTCGCTCAGGGTGCGCCAGGCATTCCTGATGACCACCCTGAGCTGGGTGCTGCTCGCCGCCTTCGCCGCGCTGCCCTTTGCCTTCTCGCGTGTCGCGCTCTCGCCGGTCGATGCCTATTTCGAGGCCATGTCGGGCCTGACCACCACCGGGGCCACGGTGCTCTCGGGTCTCGAGACCATGCCGCGCGGGCTGCTGCTCTGGCGGGCCATGCTGCAATGGTTCGGCGGCGTCGGCATCATCGTGGTCGGGCTCGCCATCCTGCCATTCCTCCAGGTCGGCGGCATGCAGCTCTTCCGCGCGGAATCCTCGGAGAAGCTCGAAAAGGTGCTGCCGCGCGCCGCCCAGGTCGCGTCGGCGACGATGACGATCTATCTGGTCTTCACCCTGTCCTGCATCGCCGCCTACTGGGCGGCGGGGATGAGCTTCTTCGATGCGGTCTGCCATGGCATGACCACGGTGGCGACGGGTGGCTATGCCAACTACGATGCCTCGATCGGCGCCTTTCGCAGCCCGCTCATCGAATATATCTGCATTCTCTTCATGATTCTGGGCGGCATCACCTTCTCCCTCTATATCCTCGCCGCGCGCGGGCGCGTCTCGGTGCTCTGGCGCGACACGCAGGTCAGGATGTTCCTGACGCTGATCGCCCTTGCCGCTCTGACCATCGGCTTCTGGCGCTATTCGACCAGCGATCTCGGCCTGCACGACGCCTTGCGCGATTCGCTCTTCAGCACCGTCTCGGTCATCACTTCCAGCGGCTATGCGAGCGAGGATTTCGGTGCCTGGGGCGGCTTTCCGATGATCGTCTTCTTCATCCTGCTCTTCGTCGGCGGCTGCACGGGGTCGACATCGGGCGGGGTCAAGGTCTTCCGCTTTGCCATCCTGTTCAGCACCATGCGGCGCCAGCTCTTTCATCTGACCCATCCGCACGGCGTCTATACCGCGACCTTCAATGGCGTGCCGGTGCCCCCGAACGTGGTGGCGGCGGTGCTCGGTTTCTTCTTCCTGTACGGCCTCACCGTCTTTGCGGTGGCCTGCGGCCTCGGCCTGATGGGCCTCGATTTCGTCACCGCCGTGTCCGGGGCGGCGTCGGCGGTCGGCAATGTCGGCCCGGGGCTCGGCGAGCGCATCGGGCCGGCGGGCAATTTCGGCGACCTGCCGGACGGAGCCAAGGCGCTGCTTTCCTTCGCCATGCTGCTCGGGCGGCTGGAGCTTTTCACCGTGCTCGTGATCCTGACGCCGGAATTCTGGCGCGCGTGAGAGGCGATGGGCCTTGTCAGGCGCAGGCCCGGCGGCGCAGAATCCCATGCCGCGCAACCAGAACCAGGGGCCCTCATGGCGTTCGCCCGCATCCTCTTCGCCGGACTTCTTGCCGCGACGCTGCTTGCCTGCGGCGAACCGACCAAGGAAGACATCCTGAAGAAGGCCGACAAGGTCGCCACCAAGTCCGCGCTTGAGAAGGCGCTCGGCAAGCCCGACGACATCGCGAAACTCGGGCCGGTGGAGAAATGGACCTACAAGGCGTCGAACGGCCAGGTGGTCTTCCTGATCACCGGCGATTCGGTGGCCTTCGAGGCGACCACGGACCGCAAGAACTGATCTTCCGCCGAGGCTTTGTCCGCCCGATGAGCGATTGCGGCCCCGCCTGGTCCATGGCCTGATCCGCCGCCCATGACGCTGCGCCGGCTGCATTTCCTCGCCGCCATCTGGACCATGGCCTGGATCACCGGGCTGGTCGTTGCCACGCTCGGCGTGGAACTGACCGGCGACCCGGCGGCCATCGCGCTCGTCAAGCGCGGCGTGCTGTTCGCCATCGTCCTGCTGGCGCCGGTGATGATGACGCTCGGCTGGGCCGGGCGGCGGCTGGCGGGGGCCTCGCGCGCGCCCGGCGTGCTGCGCAAGAAGCGGCGCGTCCTCATTCTGTCCGGCAATGGCGTGCTGGTGCTCATCCCCTGCGCCCTCGCCCTCGACCGGCTGGCATCGGCGGGCGAGATCGGCTGGCTCTTCTATCTGCTCAAGGCGGTCCTGGTGGCGGCGGCCTGCACCAACCTGACCCTGCTGGGGCTGAATTTCCGCGACGGCCTGGCGCTGGCGCGCGGCGCGCCGGCGCCGGAGGCGGGGCTCGCGGCGCGGCCATAGGCAGCGGCCTGCGGAGCAACGGAGGGGCGGCATGATCGAGAGACAGCGCGGCAGCGAGACTTGGGTGCTGGCGAAACCGGCCGTGGTTTCCGGGCGCGGCATGGTGGCGTCCCAGCACCGCCTCGCCTCCGAGGCGGGGGCCGAGATCCTGGGCGCGGGCGGCAACGCGGTGGATGCGGCGGTGGCGACGGCGCTGGCGCTCGGCGTGGTCGAGCCGTGGATGAGCGGGATCGGCGGCGGCGGCTGCCTGATCTTCGCGCCGGTTTCGGGCCCGGCCCGGATGGTGGATTTCACGCTCTGCGCGCCGCGCGGCCTCGATCCGGCGCGCTACCGCATCGTGCCGGGCAGGGGCGGCGACCTGTTCGACTGGCCGCGCGTCGATGGCGACCGCAACCTGCTGGGCTACGAATCGATCGCGGTGCCGGGTGCGGTGGAGGGCTTCGGCGCGGCGCTGGAGGCGTTCGGCACCATGCCGCTCTCCGAGGTCATCCAGCCGGCACTCCGCCTGGCGCGGGCCGGCCTGCCGGTCGACTGGCACCTGACCCTGATGGTCGCGAGCGAGGCGGCGGCCCTGGCCCGCGATCCGGGGGCGGCCGCGCGCTATCTCCCCGGCGGCCTGCCGCCGGTGGCCCCGCCCGGACCGGGCCTGTCGCGGCTTTCCCTCGACAGCCTCGCCGATACGATGGAGCGCATCGCGAAGGCCGGGCGGCGGGCGCTGAACGAGGGCGAACTGGCGCGCGAGCTGGCCGAGGAGCTGCGGCGCGGCGGCAGTGCGATCACGGCCGAGGATCTGGCAGGCGTGCGCGCCCGCATCGGCCCGGCGACCGAGATCGAGTATCGCGGCACGCGCATCGCCGCTGCCGCCGGCCTCACCGCCGGTCCCTCGCTCAAGGACGCGCTCGATCATCTGACGGAGACTTTCCGTCCCGCGCATCCGGCGCCGGCCGGCGATACGGTGCTCGCCCATGCCCGCGCGCTCCATGCCGCCTATGCCCGGCGCCTGGCGCAGTTCGGCCATGACGGGCTTGCCTTCGGCGCCGATCCGGGCACGACCAGCCATCTCTCGGTGGTGGATGGCAGCGGCAACATGGTGGCGCTGACCAACACCCTGATGTCGCTGTTCGGCTCGAAGGTGGTGCTGCCCCGCCTCGGCCTGTCGATGAACAACGGCATGATCTCCTTCGATCCCCGGCCCGACCATCCGAACGGGCTCAGGCCGGGGCGCCGGCCGCTTTCCAACATGTGCCCGATGGTGGCCTCGCGGGACGGGCGGCCCTGGCTGGCACTCGGGGCCTGCGGCGGGCGCAAGATCATGCCGGCGGTGCTGCAGATCGCCTCGTTCATGATCGATTACGGCCTGTCGCTCGAGGCGGCGTTCCACCTCCCGCGCATCGATGCCTCGACCGGGCCGGTGCTCTGCGACGAGCGGCTCGATTCGGCCTGGATCGAAAGGCTCGCCGCCGAATTCCCGGTCGCCGTGGTGCAGGACGGCGTCTATCCGGGGCAGTTCGCCACGCCGTCCGCCGTGGCGCGGGAGGGGGCGGGCCGCTTTACCGGCATGACAAGGGTCTCGCTCCCCGCCGCCGCGGCGGTGGCGCCCGGCGCCTAGAGGCATTCACCGCGGGATGGAATCGTTCTGACGTGGCGGAATTGGGGCGTGGCAAGGAAGACGGCGCC
>JAHCJR010000006.1 GCA_026126165.1 Alphaproteobacteria bacterium | reverse complement strand
GTATGGAAGGGTCCGGACAAAAGGCCGCGGTAGCAGGCTACCCCGATGCGTTGACGCGCCCCGGCGCGACCCCTACATTGCAGGCGCCATGATCCAGGAGCTGAACGAACGCTCGCGCGAGATCTTCCGGCGGCTGGTGGAAACCTATATGGAGACCGGCGAGCCGGTGGGCTCGCGCACCATCTCGCGCCGGCTGAACGGCAGGCTGTCGCCGGCCTCCGTGCGCAACGTCATGGCCGATCTCGAGGAGGCCGGGCTGCTCTTCGCGCCCCACACTTCCGCCGGGCGCCTGCCGACCGAGGCCGGCATGCGCATCTTCGTCGACGGTCTGCTGGAACTTGGCAACCTGACGGCGGACGAGCGCGCCTCCATCGAGGGCCGCTGCAATGCCGCCGGCCGCTCGCTGCAGGACGTGCTGACCGACGCCTCCACCATGCTGGCCGGCCTGTCGCGCTGCGCCGGGCTGGTGCTGGCGCCCAAGGGCGACAACCGCCTCAAGCATGTGGAGTTCGTCGGCCTGGGTCCCGACAAGGCGCTGGTCGTCACCGTGAACGAGGCCGGGCTGGTGGAGAACCGCGTCATCGAGCTGCCGCCGGGCATGACGGTCGAGGCGATGACCGAGGCCAGCAACTATCTCAACAGCCGGCTGCGCGGGCGCACCATCGCCGAGGCGCGCGAGGAGGTGCTGCGCGAGGTGAGCGAGCGGCGCGCCGAGCTCGACCAGCTCACCTCGCGCCTGGTCGAGGCGGGCCTTGCCACCTGGGGCGGCGGCGGCGGTCCGCCGACCCTGATCGTGAGCGGGCGTTCGGTCCTGCTCGAGGACGTGCATGCGATCGCCGATCTGGAACGGGTGCGCAAGCTCTTCGACGAGCTGGAGAGCAAGGAAGGGTTGCTGCGCCTGATGGAGACGACGCAGCAGGCGGAAGGCGTGCGCATCTTCATCGGCGCGGAGAACCAGCTTTTCACCCTGTCGGGCTGCTCGCTCATCGTGGCGCCCTATCGCGACACGCGGCGCCAGATCGTCGGCGCCATCGGCGTCATCGGCCCGACGCGCCTCAACTATGCCCGCATCATCCCCATGGTCGATTACACGGCCCAGGTGGTCGGGCGCTTGATCGGCTGAGATCGCACCCCACCTGTAGCGAAACCGTGAGTTCGAGGAAGGATCGTCGTCGCATGAGCGAGCAGAAGCCCCAGACCGCGCCGCAAGAGGGGCGCCCGGAGAACGAGGCCGCGCCGGAGACGGTGGAGGAGTTGGCGGCGCTGGCCGAGGAGCTGGGGGCCGGCGAAACGCTCGAGGCCGCGCTGACCGCGGCGCAGGCGGAAATCGAGCGGCTGACGGCGGAAGCCGCGGAACAGAAGGACCGGGCCTTGCGCGCGCTGGCCGAGATGGAGAATTTGCGCCGGCGCACCGAGCGCGAGCGCGAGGATATCCAGAAATATGCGATCTCGCGTTTCGCCAAGGACCTGCTTTCGGTCGCCGACAGCCTGCGCCGGGCGCTCGAGCAGCAGCCGAAGAACCCGGACGAGGCGACGAAGGGCTTCATCGACGGCATCGCGGTGACGGAACGCGAGCTGCTCAGTGTCTTCGAGCGCCACCAGGTACGCCCGATCGAGGCGCTGGGCCAGAAGTTCGATGCCAATTTCCACGAGGCCGTCTTCGAGATGGAAGACCCCTCCAAGCCGGCCGGCACGGTGACGCAGGTCATGCAGACCGGCTATACCATCGCCGGCCGCCTGTTGCGCGCCGCCATGGTGGCGGTCTCGAAAGGCGGCGCCAGGGGCGCCGCGCAATCGCGGGTCGATACCCAGGCCTGAAGGCCGCCTCAGCTGAGGACGAAATCTGCTTCCGCCAGGGTGCCGGTGAAGCCCTGCAGGCTGGCCAGCATGGTGGCACCGCCGCGCCCGTCGTCGTCGATCTCGATCCGGGTTCCGCCCCCGGTGGCGCGGAAGGACAGGAAGCCGCCCTGCAGCAGTTCGTCGAAGCTCATCCCCTGCAGGCCGAAATCCGCCAGCACGCCGGACAGATCGATCCGGTCCTCGCCCTGGGTGAAATCGGTGACGACATCGCCGCCGTCGTTGCGCGCGACATAGACGAAGACGTCGTTGCCGGCGCCACCGGTCAAGGTGTCGCCGCCGGCCCCGCCCGCCAGCGTATCGTCGCCGTCCCGGCCGTCGATAAGGTTACGCCCGGCATTGCCGCCGATGAAGTTGGCCGACGCGGTGCCGAAACCGTTCAGGCTGGTGGTGCTTTCACCGTTTGCGCCGAGCAGCAGATGCTCCACGTGGACAACCCGCTCCAGGTCGAAGCTGATCAGCGCGCGGATCGTGTCGCCCTCGCCCTCGCCTTCCGATTCGATCACCATATCGCCCAGGTGATCGACGACATAGAGGTCGTCGCCCATGCCGCCGATCAGGGTATCGCCGCCATTGCCGCCATCGCTGCCATCGAGCGTGTCGTCGCCGAGCCCGCCGATCAGCGTGTCGTTGCCGCCCCGGCCGAAGAACCGGTCGCTATGGCGGCCGCCGGTCAGCCGGTTGTCGATATCGGCACCATCGTCGCTCTGCGCATCGAGCGAAATGGCGACCCGCGCGAGGGTGAAATCGTAGTTCTCGACGAAGGGGATGGCGCCGTAGAGCGGGACGCTCGCGCGCACCGTGTCGATGCCGCCGTCCGGCGCCTCGATCACCCGGTCCTCCCGATCGTCCACGATATAGACATCGTCGCCGTCGCCACCGATCATCTGGTCGATGCCGGCGCCGCCCGACAGGGTCGCGGCGAGCGGAGCGGAGGCGGAACTTATCGCGCTCAGACGGTCGTTGCCGGCATCGCCGGACAGTTCCGCCGCCGCAGTCGCAGCCGAGGAAGCAAAGACCGTGTCGTGGCCGGCATCGCCCGCCAGGCGGATCTGCCCCTGCAACCCGCTCGCGTCCATGACATCGTTGCCGCGCCCGCCGGATATGGGGCCGGGCGCGCCGGCGGCATAAATATAGTCGTGGCCGGCACTTGCCTGCGACGCGACGCCGATCAGCAGATCGCGCGGGGAGATATCGGCCAGGGCGATGCCCTGCAGCAGCACCGAGGCAAGGACCGTGTCGGGCGCGGACAGCACCTCCACCAGAAGCCCGCCGGCCCCCTCCGTCAGCCGCAGGTGATCGGCAAGCTCGGCAAAGGCGGTGGCGTTGCGCGCTTCCGGCGGCAAGGCGTCGAGCAGGTTGAGCCGGTCCTGGCCGATGCGGAAATCGGTGATGACGTTGCCGAGGCCGCTTTCGGCGCTCAGGATGTAAATGTCGCGCCCCGCGCCGCCCGTGAATGTCTCGGCGCCGCTGGAATAATCGAGCACGCTGTCATCGCCGGCGCCGCCGAAACCGATGCTGGAACCGGTGCCGGTGAACGTGAGATCGTCGTTGCCGCCGCCGCCCGCGAGGGTCGCGGCGCCGGCGGCGGCGACGAGCAGATCGTCACCGCTGCCGCCGTCGAGAAGCGCCGCGCCGTTCGCCGAGCCCTGCAGCGTGTCGCGGCCGGCGCCGCCCAGCAGACTGTCCGCGCCGATCAGTCCGGTCGCCGGATCGAGGCCGGCGAACAGCAGATCGTTGCCGCCGCTCCCGACGAGCGAGTCCGCGCCGAGGCCGCCGGTCAGCGTATCGTCGCCAGCGCCGCCATTGACCGTGGCCGCGGCGGCATCCGAAACATCGATCCGGTTGCCGAGGCGGTTGCCGGTGATCCGCGCCGTGCCGCTGCCTGAATAATCCGCATGCTCGACCTGGGCGAAGCGGCGCAGGTCGAGATCGGAGAGGGTGGTGACGATCCGGTCGGCATCGCCCTCGCCGCGCCGCTCCACGACCCGGTCGCCCGCATCGTCGATGTAATAGGTGTCGTTGCCGCGCCCGCCGGCAAGCGTGTCCGCGCCCGCGCCGCCATCGAGCCCGTCTTCAAGCTCCGTCCCCGCGAGACGCGTGGACCCGGCCAGCAATGCCTGCAGCAGGTCGGTGCCGGGCACGCCGTTCAGTGTTATCTCCAGCCCCTCGGCGCGGAAGCCCGAGCTCCCCGCCGGTCCTTCGAAGCGCACTTCCAGCGAGGTCACGGTTCCGAAGAGCTGGAAGGTCAGCCCGTCGTCCAGCGCGCTCAGATCGTCCCGATCGCTGCCGAAGGACAGCGAATAATCGGTACCGCCATGGCGGAAGGCGAGGGCGAACTGTCCCGGCGCCCTGCTCCCGACCGGCGCGCCCTGCCAGTTTGCCCGGTCGATCAGGGCGAACAGCCAGCCCTCGTTCCTGGTATCGACGGCATGGCTGTCGAACAGCGGCGCGATGCGGCTCATCCTTCAATCCTCCCTGCAACCCGGCAGGGGCGAGGATAGGGCTGCTTTCACCTCACCCGGATAACAAGCCCGTGATGACCTTCAGTCGGCCATGGCCGGCTTCTCCTGCCCGCGCCGGGCATGGAGGCTCAAGATGGCCGCGGCCGTCTCCTCGATGGAACGGCGTGTCACGTCGATCACCGGCCAGCCGCGCTTGGTGAAGAGGCGGCGGGCATAGGCCACTTCCTGCTTCACCGCCTCGATATCCACATAGTCGGTATCGTCCTTCTGGTTCAGCGAGAGCAGCCGGTTGCGCCGGATCTGCACCAGCCGGTCGGGCGAGGTGGTGAGACCGACCACGAGCGGGCGGGTGAGCTTTTCCAGTTCCGGCGGCAGCGGCACGTTCGGGATGAGCGGCACGTTCGCCGTCTTGAAGCCGCGATTGGCGAGATAGATGCAGGTCGGCGTCTTGGAGGTGCGCGAGACGCCGACCAGGACAATGTCCGCCTGTTCGAGATCGGCGGTATGCTGCGCATCGTCATGGGCCATGGCGAAATGCAGCGCCTCGATGCGCTCGAAATAATGGGCGTCCATGATGTGCTGGCGGCCGGGCTCCGCCTGGATCTTGCTTCCCAGATAGGTGCCGAGCGCAGCGAAGACCGGATCGAGCACGGCGACGCAGGGGATCTGCAGGCGGCGGCAGGCGCTCTGCAGCATCTCGCGAAGCTGGTTGTCGAGCAGGGTGAACATCACCATGCCCGGCGCCTGTTCGATGGCGTCGACCACCCGTTCCATTTGCGAGCGCGAACGCACCATGGAATAGAGCCGCATGTCGGCGCGCGCATCCTCGAACTGCACCAGCGCGGCATTCGCCACCGAATTCAGGGTCTCGCCGGTCGCGTCCGAGACCAGGTGCAGCGGAAAATGTTTCAGCTTATCAGGCATGTCGGCACCTCCGCCGGCTTGTGGATGATCAGGAATAACGGGGACCACCACGGTACTTGTCCCCAGGGCTGATTTTCCATGCCCGATGAGCCACACGCCGTCCCTGCGGATGCGCAGGCGGCCATGCCTTCCATACCGCCAGGTGAATTCCGCGCATCTGCGCAAACGCTCCCAAGCCTGGCGAATTTATCCACGCAATCCACCCATCCGTAAAGCGCGCCCCGCCGCCTGTGGCCGGCACTTGCGCACAGCAGCGGGCGATGCTGCCCGCAATGCACATTCGAACTCTCCGCCTGTTGATGGTCCTGCGTCACCGCGACTCACAGGGATCAACCACTTCTCCAACCTTTTTATAGAAAAATAAGTTATTGAGGTAAGCACGAGGTTACGGAACGGGGCATCGGGATGGAACCGGCGGCCAGGCAGGAAACGGGCAGGGAGAAGCTGCTGATCCGGGCGCTGAAAGGCGCGGCGGTCGAGCGGCCGCCGGTCTGGCTCATGCGCCAGGCCGGGCGCTACCTGCCGGAGTATCGCGAGCTGCGCGCCCGCGCCGGCAGCTTCCTCAATCTCTGCTACACGCCCGAGCTGGCGGCGGAAGTGACCTTGCAGCCGCTGCGCCGCTTTGCCTTCGACGGCGCCATCCTGTTCGCCGATCTGCCGCTGCTCGCCGATGCGCTGGGCCAGAAGCTCGATTACCGGGAGGGCGAGGGACCGGTGCTCGAGCCGGTGCGCGACGAGGCGGCGCTGGCGCAGCTCTCCATGGCGCGCATGCATGACCGGCTGGGGCCGGTTTACGAGACCGTGCGCCGGCTCAGGCGGCAATTGCCCGAGGAGGTGACCCTGATCGGCTTTGCCGGCGCGCCCTGGACCTTGGCCACCTACATGGTGCAGGGGCGCGGCAGCCAGGATCATGCCGAGGCCAAGCGCTGGGCCTTCCGCGACGAGGTGGGATTCGGCCGGCTGATCCATCTGCTGGTCGATGCGACGACGGAGTATCTCTCGCGCCAGATCGAGGCGGGCGCGGAAGCGGTGCAGATCTTCGACAGCTGGGCCTCGGCCATGCCGGAGGCGGGTTTCGCGCGCTGGTGCATCGAGCCGGTGGGCATGATCGTGCGTCGGCTGAAGTCGCGTCATCCGCACGTTCCCGTCATCGCCTTTCCGCGCGCGGTCGGCATCTTTTATGCCGGCTTCGCCGAGGCGACCGGCGCCGATGCCGTCGGCATCGACAGCTGCATGCCGCTTTCCTTCGCGCAGAAGCTGCAGAAATCCTGCACCGTGCAGGGCAACCTGGACCCTCAGCTCCTGGCCGTCGGCGGCGAGCCGATGCGCCGCGAGAGTGCGCGCATCCTCGAGATGCTGGGACGCGGCCGCTTCGTGTTCAATCTCGGCCATGGCATCCTGCCCGACACGCCGCCCGAACATGTGGGCGCGCTGGTCGAGCAGGTGCGCGCCTGGCGGCCCTGAAATGATGGCGGCGCCACCCTCACCCCAGCTCTGTCCCGCGATGCGGGAGAGGGAGAAGAAGCCCACTCCCGCTTGCGGGAGAGGGTTGGGTGAGGGTTTCGGACGGGACTCGCTCCCCCCGGAAGAAGGCTGGGGTGAGGGCGGGAGCGAGGGTCCATGACCCGCACGGCGGTGGTCCTGTTCAATCTGGGCGGGCCGGATCGGCCGGAGGCGGTGCAGCCGTTCCTGCAGAACCTGTTCAGCGATCCGGCGATCATCGGCCTGCCCGGATTCCTGCGCCTGCCGCTGGCGCGCCTGATCTCGAAGCGGCGGGCGAAGGTGGCGGCGGGCATCTACGAGCGGATGGGCGGCGGCTCGCCGCTCTTGCCGCTGACCCGCGCGCAGGGGGAGGCGCTGGAAGCGGCGCTGGCCGATCCGGGCGAGACGCGCGTCTTCATCGCCATGCGCTACTGGCATCCGCTGGCCGGCGAGACGGCCCGCGCGGTCAGGGAATGGGGTGCCGAGCGCCTGGTCCTGCTGCCGCTCTATCCACAATATTCCACCACCACGAGCGCCTCCTCGCTTGCCGACTGGAAGAAGGCGGCCGAGGCCGCCGGTCTCGATCTGCCCACCCGCGCCATCTGCTGCTATTCGACGGAAGCGGGCCTCGTCGAGGCGCAGGCCGCGCTGATCCGGCCGGCGCTTGCGGCCGCCTCGGCGAAGGGACGGCCGCGGCTGCTCTTTTCGGCCCATGGCCTGCCGCAGAAAGTGGTGGATGGCGGCGATCCCTATCAGTGGCAGGTGGAACGGACGGCGGCGAAGGTGGCGGACGCGCTCGCCATGCCGGATCTCGACTGGCTGGTCTGCTACCAGAGCCGGGTCGGGCCGCTCAAATGGATCGGGCCGTCCACGGAAGCGGAGATCGAGCGGGCGGGCCGGGACGGCGTGCCGCTGGTGGTGGTGCCGATCGCCTTCGTCTCGGAGCATTCGGAGACGCTGGTGGAACTGGATATCGAATATGCCGAGAAGGCGCATGCGGCCGGCGTTCCCGCCTATCACCGGGTGCCGGCACTGGGCACCACGGCACCTTTTATCGCCGGCCTGGCGCGGCTGGTGCGCGAGGCGCTGGCGAGGGACACGGGCATCGCCGCCGATGGCGGCCGGCGGCTCTGTCCGGCGAGTTGCCGGCGCTGCGCCATGGCCGGGGCCTGAGGCGATGGGCGATCCGTATCTCTGGCTGAAAAGCCTGCATGTGGTGGCGGTGATCGCCTGGATGGCGGGCATGCTCTATCTGCCGCGCCTCTTCGTCTATCACGCCGAGGCCAAGCCCGGTTCGGAACTCTCCGAGACGCTCAAGGTGATGGAGCGGCGCCTGCTGCGCGCCATCGTCAATCCGGCCATGATCGCCGTCTGGGCGCTGGGGCTTGCCATGGCCTGGATGGCCGGCTGGTGGCTGCAGGGCTGGTTCCTCGCCAAGCTGGTGCTGGTCGGCGCCCTCACCGTCGTTCATCATATGTTCGCGGCCTGGCGCAAGCAGTTCGAGCGCGACGCCAATACGAGGCCGGCGCGCTTCTACCGGATCTGGAACGAGGTGCCGACCCTGCTCATGATCGGCATCGTCGTCCTGGTGATCTTCAAGCCGTTCTGAGCCTCTCCCGCAACCCCTTGTCAGGACCGCGTTTTCGTGGTCTAAAGGTTGCATCGGCTGCCGGTCAGGCGGCGATTGCGTTATATCGAGACTCCCCATCCATTGTCGTCGCCGCGCCTGAAAACCGGCCGTGCGCGCGAAATCCCTGAAACCATAACCCGCCTGGCGCCTCCCGGGGCCGGGTGGCGGCAAGAGCCCAAGCGGATTCCATGAATCTTCAGGAACTCAAGCACAAGTCCCCCACCGAGCTGCTGACCTTCGCCGAGGAACTGCAGGTCGAGAACGCCAATACCCTGCGCAAGCAGGACATGATGTTCGCCATCCTCAAGCAGCTCGCCGAGCGCGACGTGGAGATCACCGGCAGCGGCGTGCTGGAGATCCTGCAGGATGGCTTCGGTTTCCTGCGCGCGCCGGAATCGAACTACCTGCCGGGCCCGGACGACATCTATGTCTCGCCCTCGCAGATCCGCCGCTTCGGCCTGCGCACCGGCGACACGATCGAGGGCCAGATCCGCGCGCCCAAGGAAGGCGAGCGCTATTTCGCCCTGCTCAAGATCAACACGATCAACTTCGACGATCCGGAGAAGATCAAGCACAAGGTGCATTTCGACAACCTGACGCCGCTCTATCCGATGCGGCGGCTGAAGATGGAGCGCGAGGGCCATGTGGAGAAGGACATCTCCTCGCGCATCATCGACCTGGTCTCGCCGCAGGGTCTCGGCCAGCGCGCCCTGATCGTGGCGCCGCCGCGCACCGGCAAGACCATGCTGCTGCAGAACATCGCCCATTCGATCTCGCACAATCACCCCGATGTCTACCTGATCGTGCTGCTGATCGACGAGCGGCCGGAGGAAGTGACCGACATGCAGCGTTCGGTCAAGGGCGAGGTCGTCTCCTCCACCTTCGACGAACCGGCGGTGCGCCACGTGCAGGTGGCGGAAATGGTGATCGAGAAGGCCAAGCGCCTGGTCGAGCACAAGCGCGACGTGGTCATCCTGCTGGATTCCATTACCCGCCTGGCGCGCGCCTACAACACGGTGGTGCCGTCCTCCGGCAAGGTGCTGACCGGCGGCGTGGACGCCAATGCGCTGCAGCGGCCCAAGCGTTTCTTCGGCGCGGCGCGCAACATCGAGCAGGGCGGCTCGCTCACCATCATCGCCACGGCGCTGATCGATACCGGCTCGCGCATGGACGAGGTGATCTTCGAGGAGTTCAAGGGCACCGGCAATTCCGAGATCATCCTCGACCGCAAGCTCTCCGACAAGCGCACCTTCCCCGCCATCGACATCACCAAGTCCGGCACGCGCAAGGAAGAGCTGCTGGTGGACAAGGGCACCCTCGCCAAGATGTGGGTGCTGCGTCGCATCCTGATGCCGATGGGCGTCATCGACGGCATGGAATTCCTCATCGACAAGATCCGCCACACCAAGACCAACAAGGAATTCTTCGATTCGATGAATACCTGAGCCGGCACGCTCTCACCCAACCCTTTCCCAAATGGGAGGGCTTATTCTTCTCCCGCTCCCACAAGTGGGAGGGGGCCGGGCTGAGGGCGCGGCGTCAGACAGACGCAGCGACGACAAGCCTCGGCCACCGCTGGGTCCAGGCTTTTTCTCTGGCGCGCTCGCCGAACACGCCCGGCTTGAACGCCATGTGCGGCGTCGGACGGACGATGAGGCCGAAGATATCGCCAAGACCGAAGGGTGCGGCGACTTCGAGGGCGCCGGCATCGTCCAGGCGCACCGCAATCGCGGTTGCCGTTTCGACCCAGCGGCACATCGCATGGTGGGCGTCTGCATAAGGCAGATCTTCATTGCGCAGATGCATGCGCGCCTGGTTGCGGACCGACCAGCGGCGATGCGGGCAGAGCGCGGCCAGTTGCGCTTCGAGCCGCGCCTCGTCGGCGGAACCACGCGCAGCGTCGAAATAGACGACGTCGGTATCCTGCGCGCGTGGATCGTGTGGAAACCCGTGCAGCCGATCCCAGACCAGATTGCGGATGGCGCCGGCGGCGATCCAGGCATCGGGCAGCTCGAGACTTGCCAGGGCAGCGAGCGCGCGCATGAACGATGCGTCGTCGCGGAGCAGGCGTTCGAGGCGGGTCGCATCCTTCACATCCATGACCGGCCAAGCATCCCATTGCCCGGCGCGACTGTCAGTCGGCCATGCGGCCGAGGAGAGGTCTTCTTCTTCTCCCTCTCCCACGTCACTGGGATAGGGCCGGGGTGAGGGAGCGGCGGTCAAACGTGACAGAGAATGCCGAACTGGTAGCGCGGGTCGGTGGCGTCGAAGCGCGGATCAGGCTCGAAGCGCCGGTCGGACAGGCGCAGCGCCAGGATGGTCGCGACGTCGATCACGCGCGGCTCGCGCCGTGCGCCCGTGACGCCCTGCACCAGTTCCTGGCCGGCGAGGCGCAGGCTGCCCATGCGCGAGCGATAGAGGATATAGGGCTCGAACAGCCGTTCCGCGTCGTCGCCCTCGCGGCGCAGCAACAAGGCCGCGCGCGCATGGATCGCCTGGCGCAGCATGTCGGCGAAATCGAAACCGGCCGGTGCGGGCTGCATCCCGCCAGCCTGCGCCGCAAATCTGAACAAAGCCTGAAAGCGCGGCCCGTGCCGGGGCTGGCCGGCGCCCGGTCCGCGATCAGGGCAGCAGGATGGTGGAGCCCGTGGTCTTGCGTGCTTCCATGTCGCGGTGCATCTGCGCCGCGTCCTTGAGCGCGTAGCTCTGGTTGACCTCGATCTTCACCTTGCCGGACGCGACGATGGCGAAAAGGTCCGCCGCCATGGCCTCGAGATCGGCCCGCTTGGCGCTGTAGGTGAAGAGGGTCGGGCGCGTCACGTAGAGCGAGCCCTTCTGCGCCAGGATGCCGAGATTGAAGGGCGGCACCGCGCCCGAGGCGTTGCCGAACAGGACCATCAGGCCCATCGGCCGCAGGCAGTCGAGCGAGCCCTCGAAGGTGTCCTTGCCGATGGAATCGTAGACCACCGGCACGCCCTCGCCCCTGGTGATCTCCTTGACCCGTTCCTTGAAATTCTCGCGCGTATAGACGATCGGATGGTCGCAGCCGTGGGCTTTCGCGAGCGCGGCCTTCTCGTCCGAGCCGACCGTGCCGATGACCGTGGCGCCGAGCGCCTTGGCCCACTGGCAGACGATAAGGCCGACGCCGCCGGCCGCCGCATGGATCAGCACCGTCTCGCCCGCCTTGACGGGATAGCAGCGCTTGATGAGGAACTGCACGGTGAGCCCCTGCAGCATCATGGCGGCGGCGGTGCGATCGTCGATCTCCTTCGGCGGGATCACGAGACGATCGGCCGGGATAAGACGGGCCTCGGCATAGGAGCCGGGCGGGCCGCCGGCATAGGCGACGCGGTCGCCCTGCTTCACATGGGTGACGCCGGGCCCCACCGCCTCGACGATGCCGGCGCCCTCGACGCCGACGCCGGAGGGCAGGCTCAGCGGATAGAGGCCGGAGCGGTGATAGGTGTCGATGTAATTGACGCCGATGACACTGTGGCGGACCAGCGCCTGGCCCGGACCGGGCGCGCCGACCTCCACATCCTCGTATTTCAGCACTTCAGGCCCACCGGTCTGGTGGAAGCGCACTGCCTTGACCATCGTCGTTCCCCCTGTTGCGCGCGAGAAGGCGCGCGGTTCGGTTCAGGCCAGGTTGGCCCGGAAGAAATCCGCCGTCCGCTGGTTGGCGAGATCGGCGCTTGCCTTGTCGTAATGCTTGCCGCCGACGCGGGCGAAGGCATGATCCTGCCCGGCATAGACATGGATGGTGACGCGCGGATGACCCTTCAGCGCCGCGATGATCGCATCGCGCGCCTCGACCGGCACGAACTGGTCCTTCTCCGCCACATGCAGCAGGAGCGGCCGGCGGATATTGCCCGCCTCGCCGAGATGGGCATCGAGCGCCACGCCGTAATAGCCGACGGCGGCATCCACATCGGTGCGCGCCGCCATCAGATAGGCGAGCCGGCCGCCGAGGCAATAGCCGACGGCGCCGGCCTTGCCGGTGCAGCCCGGCACCTTGCGCAGCGCGGCAAGCGCGGCGGCGAGATCCTTGACGCCATGTTCGAGATCGAAGCCCTTGAACAGCTCGAAAGCGC
The DNA here is from genome assembly GCA_026126165.1 of Alphaproteobacteria bacterium. Taxonomy (GTDB): domain Bacteria; phylum Pseudomonadota; class Alphaproteobacteria; order Ferrovibrionales; family Ferrovibrionaceae; genus JAHCJQ01. The sequence continues at coordinate 53,697 of JAHCJR010000006.1, read as the reverse complement.
GCGCCCACTCGGCTTCCGTCCGGTCGGTGATCTGGATGCCCGGCTCCTGGCGCCAGAAGAGATCGGGGCAGAGCGCGAAATAGCCCTGCGCGGCGAGGCCGTCGCAGATGTCGCGCATGACCTGGTTCACGCCGAAGATTTCCTGGATGACGACGATGCCCGGCCCCGCGCCTGATTTCGGCCGGGCGAGATAGCCCATGAAGGTGCCGCCGTCATGGGATTTGAGCGAGATTTCGCTGGCGCTGACCGTCATCCTGTCCCTCGTGCGGCTTGCTGGTTGCGGGAAGCGAGCGAACCTTAGCGAAGCGCCGGAGCCTTGTCACGCCTGTGTCAGGCGGGCGGCGGCCTGCGCCGGGCGAGCCTGATGAGGAGGTTGCCGAGGATCAGGGCCGCACCTGTCGCGAGAAGGGAAACGCCGATGCCAAGTCGCTCGACCAGAGCGCCGGCGAGGAGATTTCCGACCGGCGTCATGCCGGCGAATCCGAGAACATAGAAGCCGGTCATCCGTCCGCGATAGGCCGGCTCGGACAGGGCTTGCAGGCGGGAATTTGCCAGGGTGAAGAAGGTGAGATTGGCGAAACCGAGGCCGGCCGCGAGGCCGGCCAGAAGAAGGAACGAGGGCGCCTGCGAGATGGCGAGGAAGAGCAGCCCGCTTGCCAGTGGGAGCAGGTCGAGAAGCTGCCCCTGCCGTCGTCCGACATCGGTGACGGCAAGCGCAAGGGCGGAAAGCAGGGAGCCCAGCCCGAAGCTCGAGATCAGCAGGCCATAGGCGGATTCGCCCAGCCCGAATGTTTCGGTGAGCAGCACGGGCAGAAAGACGGAGAGGTTGAACGCCAGTATGCCCATCATCGCGACCATCAGCAGCAGATCGCGGATCTCCGGGCGCCCGCGCAGATAGCGCAGACCCTCGCCGAACATCGCCCAGTAGCCCGGCGCCGCCGAGGCTCCGGCGGCGGCGGCCGGTGCGGGGGCAAGCGCGGCGATGCCGGCAAGAAACGGAATGAAGCTCAGTGCGTTGATGGCGAAGCACCAGCCGATGCCGGCCGTGATCATCACGGCGCCGGCGATGGCCGGACCGATCACGCGGGCGGCGCTGAAGGTCGCCGCGTTCAGCGCGATGGCGCTGGTCAGGTGATCGGGATGGACGAGATCGGCAGTGAGGACCTGGCGCGCCGAATAGTCGAAGGCATTGGCGAGGCCGATGAAGAGCGCGATGCAGAAGAGGGCCGTATAGGTGATCGCATCGGCGAAGACGAGCATGGCGAGCAGCGCGGAACTTGCCATGAGAAGGCTCTGGGTGACGATGAGCAGCGTGCGCCTGTGCATCCGGTCGCTCATGGCGCCGGCGAAGGGCGAGAGGATGGTGACGGGAAGGGCCTGCGCCGCGCCGATCAGGCCGAGCAGGAGCGGGCTGCCGGTCAGAAGATAGGCGAGCCAGGGCAGGGCCAGATTCTGCATCCAGGTGCCGGTGAGCGAGATGGCGTGCGCGATCCAGATGCGGCGGAAGCGCGGTTCGCGCAGGGCGCTCAGTCGGGGATGCATTGACGGCCGTTCGTGATCTGGCTCGCGGGCCCGACTCAGAGGGTGCGGGTCACGACATACTCTCTCAGCGTCCCGGCGACGTGGCATCCAAGTCTCGCATGGAAGGCGAGAGCCTGACGATTGTCGGAACGGACATTGAACGCGCTGCGCCAGCCTCGCTCATTGAGTTCCGCGAGCAGGCCCTCCTTGAGCATGCGGGCGATGCCCCGGCCTCTCTGGTCGGGTCGCACCGCGAGGTTGCCGGTGGCGGCAACACGGTAATTCCCGGAAACGGCATGGACGCCAATGGCGCCAAGCAGCTCGCCATTCTCGATCCAGCCGCGATACAGGCCGGAATGAAGGAGGTCATCGCTGAACCAGGCGTCGCCGTAGGCGTCATGGTCGTACAGGAGACCCCGCATGATGCCGGCATGCTCGATGCCGAGTGGGCACAGTTCTGGCCGAGTCCATCGCCGCCCGGCGGGACTGGTCGGCGTCATGCGGAAGTAGTCGACACGATGCTCGAATCTGGCAGAGGGGAGCGAAAGCTTCCGGTCGAGAGGCTGCGGCACCGAGAGATGAAATCTCTCCGGCAACAGGTCCAGACATTGTTCGAGCATCTTGCACGCCTCGGCGGGCGGGCCATGCAGCAGTACGAGGGGGAGGTCGAGGCGCGTGTAGACGAGCAGCAGGGCGGCCAGTTGTCCTTCTTCCTCCAGCCCGAGCCACCGCGTGTGAGGACGCTCCGCAGGGTCGAGGTCGCACAGGCCGAAGATGTTCATTGCCACATCTGTTTCGAGCCAGGCTGCGAGTTCGGCTGGGTCGCGATGTTCGACGATGCGGGTCATGCGTCTAGCGCCAAGTACTGACGTTGTTGGTCAGAAAGCTTGTAGAGTTTCCGACTTAAACTCGGAAAGTGAAATTCGGCACATTCCCGCTCGGCGGCTTCACCGACCTCATGCAATGTGGGCTGGGCGAACTTGCGAGGCTCTCTGACGACAGCGATGTGCGCGAGCAAGCAGAGAGAGAAAGTAAGGCTCATCACATGGGACGGATTTGCGGCGCCAGCCCGGAAGTTCAGCAATGCGCCGCCGCAAAGCGAGTGAACGGTTCTGCCGTCGGCAAGCCGATACGCCGTTCGGTGGGAATTGATTGTCGAATGCGGATGCTGAGAGAGCCATTCGATGTCGTATTCGCCGTTGCCGTGACCAATATTACCGAGAATTAGCCCGTTCCGGGCGAATGTATGGATCATATGGCCGGTTATTGTTGGCGCACAGCCGCTGGCGGTCAGTATCAGGTCGCATTCGCCAAGTGCATCGACGATCGACATCGGTTGATATCCGTCCCATGCAGCCCGCGCGAGCTTAAGAAGATCGGCTTCGACGATGCCAATTGAGGCGCCGACGGCTCTCAATGCACGTGCAACGCCCTGGCCCACGGACCCGTAGCCAACAATAGCAATTTGACGGCTTGCGATCGTGATACCGATGTTTGTGAGGGCGTGGAGGACTGATTGCTGGGTTCCGTAGTAATTGTCAAAACCTTTGAGGAAAGCCCCATTGACGTCAATGGCGGGGAAAGACAGGAGCTTTCTCCGGTAAAGATTTTTGAGTGCATTGGCGCCGCAGGTGGTTTGCTCAACGAGCGCATCGATGCGTGCGAGCTTGTCGGGCTGAGTTTCGAGTATGTGACGGGTAATGTCGCAGCCGTCGTCATTGACGTGGAGTCTGGTTTTCTGATCGAGGTGATCGATTGCGAGGTCCATGCAGCCGAAGTACTCTTCAGTTGACATGTTGGCCTTGGCGAATACAGGGATCCCTTGGTCTCTTAGATACGCGACGACGTCGGGATCGCTGGCATATTGATTGTCGCTGCACCAACTCAACGATGCGCCGAGGGCGCGTAGTGCCAGAATGTACTGTGCTGTTTGCGGCGTAACGGTCACGCAGCCCAGAATCGCGACATCACGGAGGGGCTTCCCAGTCTCGTACTGGCTTTGAATGTGCGTCAAGCCCCGCATTTCCAAGGATGCGGTGAGAATTTTTTGCTCGCCGCGTTCGCTTGCTCCCGGATCGGTCGCAACGGATGGTGCTGCTGGCGCCGGAGTGGCCAGGGGAAAGAATTCGGAACCTTGCAAGTGCTGGGACGGCGGCTCAAGTCTCACGGGGCGACCCCTTGTGGTTGCCGCAGACGACAACTCCGCAGCTCCGCGGATGCCCCCGTGATGTGTCTCGAAGCGATATCAGTGCCGCCCAAGACTGATCCATTAAGTATCATGACCGTGCCCGCAGGTCAACTGCGGGTTGGTCAGAGGAATTCTGTCGAGCGTCTTTTAGCTCCGGTCACGCGGGGCCGCTTCGGCCTCCGCGGCGTGCGGGCGGGGATATGGTTTTCCCTCACCCTGCCCTCTCCCACTTGCGTGGGAGAGGGTTTCATCCGAGGGCGAGGCTCGCGGCCTAGCCGCGCAGCGCGCGGTTGACGGCGGAGGTGACGGCCTTGAGCGAGGCGGCGACGATGTTCTCGTCGCGGCCGACGCCATAGAGTTCGCGCCCGCCCGATGCCTTGGTCTCGACATAGGCGATCGCCGCCGCGTCGGCGCCGGAGCCGACCGCATGTTCCCGGTAATCGACCACGGCAAGCTCGATGCCGAGTTCGCGCCGGAGGGCGTTGACATAGGCATCGATCGGGCCGTTGCCCTGGCCGCGGATCGTGCGCTCCGCGCCGTCGAAGCGCACGGTCGCGGTGATGGTGCGCTGGTTGGAGCCGCGCGCCAGCGCCACCGTCTCGTGCTCGACGAAGGCAAGCCGTCCCTCGTCGAGATACTCCTTGCGGAAGGCGTCCCAGAGTTCGGAGGGCGTGATCTCCTTGCCGGTCGCGTCGGTTGCCTGCTGCACCACCTGGGCGAATTCGATCTGCAGCTTGCGCGGCAGGTCGAAGCCGAAATCGCTCTGCATGATGTAGGCGATGCCGCCCTTGCCGGATTGCGAGTTGATGCGGATGATCGCCTCGTAGGAGCGGCCGATATCCTGCGGATCGATCGGCAGATAGGGCACTTCCCAGATCTTCGAGTTGCTTTTCGCCAGATGGGCGAAGCCCTTCTTGATCGCATCCTGGTGCGAGCCCGAGAACGCCGTGAAGACCAGTTCGCCGGCGTAGGGGTGGCGCGGATGGACGGGGAGCTGGTTGCAGTATTCGACCGTGCGCACCATGTCGTTGATGTCGCAGAATTGCAGGCCCGGATCGACGCCCTGGCTGAACAGGTTGAGGGCCAGCGTGACGACATCCACGTTGCCGGTGCGCTCGCCATTGCCGAACAGCGTGCCCTCGATGCGGTCGGCGCCGGCCATGACGCCGAGCTCCGCCGCCGCCACCGCCGTGCCGCGATCGTTGTGCGGATGCAGGCTCAGCACGATGCTCTCGCGGTTCCTGATCTTGCGGCCGAACCACTCGATCTGGTCGGCATAGATGTTGGGCGTCGACATCTCGACGGTCGCCGGCAGGTTGAGGATGATCTTCTTCTCCGGCGTCGGCTGCAGCACCTCCATCACGGCCTCGCAAACCTCGACCGCATAATCGAGTTCGGTGCCGGTGAAGCTCTCGGGCGAATACTGGAAAACGATCTCGCTGCCCTCGGCCTCCGCCTTTTCGGCATTCATCCGCACCCGCTTCGCGCCGGCCACCGCGATCTGCTTCACGCCTTCGCGGTCCTGCTCGAAGACGACGCGCCGCTGCAGGGTCGAGGTGGAATTGTAGAGATGCAGGATGGCGCGCCTCGCGCCCTTCAGGCTCTCGAACGTGCGGTCGATCAGTTCGTCGCGCGCCTGGGTCAGGACCTGGATGGTGACGTCATCGGGAATCAGCTTTTCCTCGATGAGCTGGCGCACGAAATCGAAGTCGGTCTGCGACGCGGCGGGGAAGCCCACCTCGATCTCCTTGAAGCCCATGCCCACCAGCAGCTCGAACATGCGCCGCTTGCGGTCGGGGCCCATCGGCTCGATGAGCGCCTGGTTGCCGTCGCGCAGATCGACGGAGCACCAGGCCGGAGCCTTGTCGATGACCTTCGATGGCCAGGTGCGATCAGCCAGGCGGACGGGCTGGAAGGGACGGTACTTATCGAAAGGCAGCTTGCGGAATTCGGATTGCGTCATGACACGGTCCTGTCGGGCAGGAGGGCAGCAGGGAAGGCGAGCGGGCGTGACCGGCGGCTTCGTTCAAAGCGCCGGGGTGGTAAGTCGAAGAAGGAGCCCGCTCATGCGTGTCATCGCCGCAGAGATTAGGGAGGGCGATGCACCATTGTCAACCGATCGTGACTTGACCGCTGCGAGGGCCTGCTGTGCATCGTCCGGATGCCGCCCCTTTGAATGCCGGGGTAAAGTCGGGTCGGCCTTTCCCGTCAGGGGCTTGCGCCGTCCGGGGCGGTGCATGGAACGGGGGATGGACGGGCCGCGCGCGGGGATGCTTTTGGGTTTGCCAGAGAAGGCGACGCCCTCTAGCTTCGCCGGACCTCAAGGTGCGCGATGGAAGCGGAACGCAACCCAGTCCTGCCCGACCTGCTGCCGCCCGTGGCGCCGGCGGAAAAGTCCGCCGGTGTCCTGCCGGCGCAGGCGATCCGCGCCCTGATCGGCGCCGGCGGCCTGCGCGGGCAGCCGCCGATCACGGAAGAGCAGATCCAGCCGGCCTCGATCGATCTCCGGCTGGGCGCGCGCGCCTGGCGGCTGGAGGCAAGTTTCCTGCCCGGACCCGATGCGCGCGTCGAGCGCCGGCTGGAGGGGCTTGGGCCCGCGCCGCTCGATCTTTCCGGCGGCCTCGTGCTGGAGCGCGGCCAGGTCTATCTGGTGGAGCTGATGGAGCGGCTGGAGCTGCCGCGCCACCTATCGGCCTCGGCCAATCCGAAAAGCTCGACCGGGCGTCTGGACATCTTCACCCGCCTGATCACCGACCGGGGCACCGCCTTCGACCGGGTGCCGCGCGGCTATCGCGGGCCGCTCTATGCCGAGATCGCCCCGCGCACATTTTCAGTGCGCGTGCGGCCCGGCACAAGGCTCAACCAGCTTCGCTTTCGGCGCGGCTCGCCGATCGCGGCACTGCCGGCGCTCTCGGGCCTGCAGGAACGCTACGGCCTGGTGAGCGGCGGCGGCCAGCCGGTGATCCGCGAGAACCTTGTGGGCCTGAGCCTCGATCTCAAGGGCGACGAGAGCGGCCTGGTGGGCTTCGTCGCCCGCAAGGAGACCGGGATCCTCGATCTGGACATGGTCGGACATTACGAGCCGGCCGAATTCTGGCGGCCGATCCATGCCCGGCCCGGCCAGGGCATCGTGCTGACGCTCGACGATTTCTACATCCTCGCCACCAAGGAAGCGGTGAGCGTGCCGGCGGACTATGCCGCCGAAATGGTGGCCTACGATACCCAGGTCGGCGAGTTCCGCGTGCATTACGCGGGTTTCTTCGATCCGGGGTTCGGCGTGGCGGAAGCCGGTGGCGCCGGCTCGCGCGCCGTGCTCGAGGTGCGCAGCCACGAGGTGCCCTTCATCCTGGAGCACGAGCAGATCGTGGGCTGGCTGCGCTACGAGCGGCTGACCGCCCGCCCCGACCGCCTTTACGGCCAGGGCATCGGGTCCAACTACCAGGCCCAGGGCCTCAAGCTCGGCAAGCATTTCCGGGCCTGGGCGGGCTGAGCCGCTCAGAGACGCCAGCCGGTCCGCGCCGCCTCCCGCTCCGCCTCGCTGCGGGAGAGGCCGATATCCTTGAGCATGCGCTCGTCGAGACTGGCCAGCGCCGCCCGCTCCCGCGCCCGGTCCTGCCAGGCCAGCAGCCGGTCGAAGAAACGCACCAGCAATCCGGGCCGGCTGGCGGGCATGGCCGGCCGGGGGCAGCACTCCAGGCTGGTCGGATGGGTCATCGCGTTCATGGCTCTCTCCCCGGGGCCGGAATGCCGGAGGCGGATTAGAAAAACTTTCCGCACGATGACCGGCTGGCCCCTCTTTCCGGTGAAAGGATGGGTTGAAATCCTCGGCCGGACAAACGATCATTTCTCCCTCATGCATTAGGAAATGTAGGGCTTGTCATGTCCCGCAGACTGCCGCCCCTCAATGCCCTGCGCGCCTTCGAGGCGGCGGCGCGGCATCTTTCCTTCACCCTGGCGGCGGCGGAGCTTTCCGTCACCCAGGCGGCGGTCAGCCATCAGGTCAAGGCGCTGGAGGCCTGGCTCGGCGTGCGGCTGTTCCGGCGTCTGCCGCGCGGGCTGGCGCTGACCGAGGAGGGGGCGGGCATGCTGCCCGGCCTGCGCGAGGGGTTCGACCGGCTGGCGGAGGCGGCGGCGCGGGCGCGCGGGGCGGAGGCCGGCGGCGTGCTGACCGTGACCCTGCTCACGACCTTCGCGCTGGGCTTCCTGGTCGAGCGCCTGCCCCGCTTCCAGGCATTGCATCCGGGGATCGACGTGCAGCTCTCCACCAATTCGCGGCTGGTGGATTTCGGCCGCGAGGATGTGGATTGCGGCATCCGCAACGGCACCGGCAACTGGCCGGAGCTCTACGTCCTGAAGCTGCTCGACGACAATTTCACGCCGCTTTGCGCGCCGGCGATGGCGGCGCGGCTCTTCCGGCCCGAGGACCTGGCCGGGGAGGTGCTGCTGCAGACCATCGGCCAGCCCAACGAATGGCAGATCTGGCTCGACCATGTGGGCCTTTCCGGCATCGATGTCAGCCGCGGGCCGAAATTCGATTCCACCCTGATCGCGGTGCAGGCGGCGATCCGCGGGCTTGGCGTGGCGGTCGGCGATCCCGGTTTCTTCGCCGCCGATATCGCGGCCGGGCGGCTGGTGCAGCCGTTTCCGCAAATCGCCCCGCTGGGCAAGGCCTGGTGGTTCGTCTGCCTGCCGGCCATGGCGGAGCGGCCGAAGATACGGCGCTTTCGCGACTGGCTGAAGGCGGAGGCGGAGGCCCATCTGGCGGCACGCGGCGGCGGCGCCCCGGCGCTTGCTTGATTTCGCTCCGGCGTTGTGGGATGGACAGGGCTTCCAATCCGCAGAGTCCCGTCCATGTCGCAGTCCGTTACCCGCTATAACGCCAAGGAAGCCGAGCCCCGGTGGCAGAAGGTCTGGAACGAGGCCGGCGTTTTCGCCGCGCGCGAGGACCGGGCGCGGCCGAAATACTACGTGCTCGAGATGTTTCCCTACCCCTCCGGGCGCATCCATATGGGGCACACGCGCAACTACACGATGGGCGATGTGGTGGCGCGCTACAAGCGCGCGCGCGGCTTCAACGTGCTGCATCCCATGGGCTGGGACGCTTTCGGCCTGCCGGCGGAGAATGCGGCGCGCGACCAGAAGGTGCATCCCGCCGACTGGACCTACCGCAACATCGCCGACATGCGCCGCGACCTGCAGCTCATGGGTCTCTCGCTCGACTGGAACCGCGAGCTGGCCACCTGCCATCCCGGCTATTACCGCCATCAGCAGAAGCTCTTTCTCGATCTGCTGAAGGCCGGCCTCGCCTATCGCAAGGAGAGCGACGTCAACTGGGATCCGGTCGACATGACCGTGCTGGCGAACGAGCAGGTCATCGACGGCCGCGGCTGGCGTTCCGGCGCGGTGGTCGAGAAGCGCAAGCTCGCGCAATGGTTCCTGAAGATCTCCGCTTTCTCCGACGATCTGCTGCAGGGGCTGGACGGGCTCGAGCGCTGGCCCGAACGCGTGCGGCTGATGCAGCAGAACTGGATCGGCCGCTCGGAAGGTCTGGAATTCACCTGGCAGCTTTCGCGGGGCGGCGAGATCGCCATCTACACGACCCGGCCCGATACGATCTTCGGCGCGAGCTTCATCGCCATTGCCGCCGACCATCCGCTGGCCGCCGAGGTGGCGAAGGGCGATCCCGCGGCGGCCGCCTTCATCGAGGAATGCCGCCTGAGCGCGGTGAACGAAGTCGCGATGGAGACGGCGGAGAAGAAGGGCTATCGCACCGCCATCAGCGCGCGCAACCCGTTCGACCCGGCGCAGGAAGTGCCGGTCTTCATCGCCAACTTCGTGCTGATGGATTACGGCACCGGCGCCATCTTCGGCTGTCCGGGCCATGACGAGCGCGATTTTGCCTTCGCCACGAAATACGGATTGCCGATCCTCTGCGTCGTGCTGCCGCCGGGCGCGCGGCCGCAAGATCATGCGGTGATGAAGGAAGCCTGGACCGAATTCACCGGCACCCTGATCAACTCGCCGCCCTTCGACGGCATGTCGCCGGAGACGGCGAAGGCCCGCGCCATCGAGCTGGCCGAGCAGCGGGGCTTCGGGCGGCGCCGCGTCAATTACCGCCTGCGCGACTGGGGCGTGTCGCGCCAGCGCTACTGGGGCTGCCCGATCCCGGTGATCCATTGCGAGGCCTGCGGCGTGGTGCCGGTGCCCGAGCGTGATCTTCCCGTGCGCCTGCCCGATGACGTGAACTTCGACAGGCCCGGCAACCCGCTCGACCATCATCCGACCTGGAAGCATGTGAATTGCCCCGCCTGCGCCAGTCCGGCGCGGCGGGAGACCGACACGTTCGATACCTTCGTCGACAGTTCCTGGTATTTCGCGCGCTTCTGCTCGCCGCGCGCGGAGGTGCCGATGGAGGCGGAGGCGGTCGATTACTGGTTGCCGGTGGATCAGTATATCGGCGGCATCGAGCATGCGATCCTGCACCTGCTCTATTCCCGCTTCTTCATGCGCGCGCTCAATCTTGCCGGCCATGCCGGCCCCGCGGAGCCCTTCGCCGGCCTCTTCACCCAGGGCATGGTGGTGCACGAGACCTATCAGTCGCCCGCGGGCGAGTGGCTGTTTCCCGAACAGGTCCGCCGCGAGCCGGGCGGCGAGGTCGTGGTGGCGGCGAGCGGCGAGAAGGCGAGCGTGGGCCGCATCGAGAAGATGTCGAAGTCGAAGCGCAACGTGGTCAGCGTCGGCGGCTTCGTCGAGGAGTTCGGCGCCGATACGGCGCGCTGGTTCATGCTCTCCGACAGCCCGCCCGAGCGCGACATGGAGTGGACGGAAGCCGGCGTCGAGGGCGCCTGGCGCTTCACCCAGCGGCTCTGGCGGCTGCTCGAGGAGGCGCTGCCCGGACTGCCGCCGGCCGGCGCGGCGCAACCCGCGTCCTTTTCCGAGGATGGCCTGCGGCTGCGCCAGGCGACTCACCGCGCCATCGACGGCGTGACCGGCGATATCGAGCGCTTCCACTTCAACAAGGCGGTGGCGCGGATCTACGAGTTCGTCAACGCGCTGCAGGATCTGAAGGGCGCCGATGCCTGGGCCCGGCGCGAGGCGTTCGAGACGCTGACCCTGCTGATCGGGCCGATGATGCCGCACCTGGCCGAGGAGATGTGGCATCGGCTGGGCGGCAGGGGGCTGGTCGCCGCTTCCCGCTGGCCGGAGGCGGATCCTTCGCTCGTGCAGGTGGACCGCGTTCGCCTGGCGGTGCAGGTGGCGGGCAAGGTGCGCGCCACCATCGAGCTGCCGCGCGACCATGACCGGGCGGCGGCGGAAGCGGCCGCGCTTGGCGATGGCAACGTGCAGCGCGCCATCGCCGGCCGGCCGGTCAAGAAGGTGATCGTGGTGCCGAACAAGATCGTCAATCTCGTGGTGTGACGGCGATGCGGCTCCGGCCTTCCCTCACCCCGACCCTCTCCCGCATGCGGGAGGGGGAGACGAACGATCCCTCTCCCTCCGGGATGGGGCCTGGTGAGGGGCGACAGCGCGATGCAGCCCTCTCCCCGCCGGGGAGAGGGTTGGGTGAGGGGCAACGGCCAGGTGAGACCCTCTTCCCGGCGGGGAGAGGGTTGGGTGAGGGGCAACGGCCAGGTGAGACCCTCTCCCCGCCGGGGAGAGGGTTGGGTGAGGGGCGGCGCGGAGTGTTGCTGCTCTTGCCCTTGCTGCTTCTCGCCGCTTGCGGCTACGAGCCGCTGCATGGACGGATCGGCGCGCCTGCCGGCGGGACGCCGGCGCAGATGGAGCGGGTCGTCATCGATCCGGTCAAGGTCGAGATCGAGGCGCGCGAGCGGCTGCTCACCACCACCACCGGCGGCGAGCGGGTCGGCCAGCTCATCCGCAACGCGCTGCAGGACAACCTGGCGCCACGGGGCAAGCCGAAGGAGCCGCTCTACCGTCTCAAGATCGAGGTGACGGAGTATCGGCAGAGTTCGATCATCAGCGTGACCGACGATGCGACGCGCATCTCCATCCAGATGGTCGCGGTCTACCGGCTCGAGGACTGGCGCAGCGAGGAGACGGTCTATAGCGGACGTTCGCGCGCGATCAGCGCCTACAACATCCTGCCGGCCGATTACGGCAATATCGCCGCCGAGCGGGACACCCGCGCCCGGCTCGCCAGCGAGCTGGCGCAGAATATCCGCCAGGCGCTCGGCGTGTTCTTCCGGCGGCAGACCGCGGGCTGAACCTTGAAACTCGAGGCCCGGCGGATCGCGGCCTTCCTGGCGAAACCCGATCCGTCGGTGCGCGCCGTTCTGCTCTATGGCCCGGACCAGGGCGCGGTGCGGGAGCGGGCGGAACGGCTGGCGCGGCAGGTGGTGCCCGATCTCGCCGATCCGTTCCGGGTCGCCGACCTCGCCTGGTCCGATCTTGTCGCCGATGGCGCGCGCCTTGCGGACGAGGCGGCGGCGATCGCCTTCGGCGGCGGGCGGCGCGTGGTGCGCGTGCGCCCGCCGGGCGAGGCGCGGGCCGATGCCTTCGCCAGCTTTCTTGCCGATCCGAAGGGCGATGCGCTGGTGGTGGCGGAGGCGGGGGATCTGGCGAAGAGTTCGGCGCTGCGCCGGCTCTTCGAGGGCGCCGAGGGGGCGGTCGCCATCGCCTGTTATGCCGATGAAGCGGCCGGCCTCGCGCAACTGGTGAGCGAGGTGCTGGGCGAGGCGAAATTGAGGGCGGAGCCGGAGGCGGAGGATTATCTGCGCCGCGTGCTCGGAGCCGACCGCGCGATGAACCGGCGCGAGCTGGAGAAGCTCGTCCTCTATGTCGGGCCGGGGCGCGGGCCGGTCACGCTGGCGGACGCGGAGGCCTGCATCGGCGATCGGGGCGAGGGCAATCTCGATCTGGTCTGCGACGCGCTGGGTGAGGGTCATCTCGCCGCGCTCGAGGAAGCGCTGCGCCGGGCCTTCCAGTCGGGTGAGAATGCCATCGCCGTCTTGCGGCGCGCGATGGGCCATTTCCAGCGCCTGCATCTGGCCGCCGGGCTGGTGGCGGAAGGACGCCCGGCGGAAAGTGCGGTGCAGGCGCTGCGGCCGCCGCTCTTCTTCCGGCGCCAGGCACCGTTCCGCCGTCAGCTTGCGCGCTGGACGCCGGAGCGGGCGGAACGGGCGCTGCGCATCCTGCTGGACGCCGAGATCGACTGCAAGTCCACCGGTGCGCGGGACGAGGCGATCTGCCGGCAGGCACTGCTGCGCATCGCGGTCGCGGCGCGGCGTTAGTGCGGTTTTAAGCATTCTTCTTCAAGGGGCCTTAATGGCGGCCGGGTTATGCCACGATTACCCGGCAGAAGGCCGGTGCGCCGTTCGGTGACGGAGGTCACTGCGGGGACGGGCGGCGCGGATTAGCTGTTCGGGCCTCGGAGAAACCGTCATGCCGGCTTTATCCCTCGTGCGTCGCATGTTCCGCTATCTCGCGCTCGGTCTGGGCTTCGTCCTGATTTTCGTGGTCGGGCCGATCGAGCTGATGCGTCTCGGCGAGGCGGAGCATTCGCGCAGCATCGCCATCGGCGTCGAGCGGCGCTGAGCGTTCGTTTCCGGGCTTGGTCCCGGCCGCTTCTTCGTGCTAGGCGTTCCCCGGAGGAGCGCCGGGACCTTGAACAACGCCGTTATCCGCATCAGCCGTCTGTTGCATGCGCCCATGCTGGCCCTGGTCTTCGCGGCCCTGCTCGGCGGCTGCGAGGGCCTGCCGGCATTCGCGGGATTCGGCGCCGCCGATCCGCTGCAGGTCGGGCGCGAGGAACTGGTGGACGAGGCGACGGGGCGGCGCGGCATCGTCTATTCGCTCGCGCCAGGACAGGCGCTGCCGGCGCAGGCGCGGCGCTGGCTCGCGCTCGATGAATGGCAGGCACTGGAGCTTGCGGAGAAACTCGATGCGATCGAGGCCGAACAGCGGCGCGGCAACCTGCTGCTTGCCGAAGGCGGCGCCATTCATGTGCTGCCCGAGGTGGCGCTCGGCCGGCCGGACCGGCCGGCACCTGCCTTCCGCAAGGTGACGCCGGGACAGGACTGAAACTAAAGCGGGTCTTCCTCCGCCGGCGGCCGATATTCGCCGCGCAGACGCAGACAGAGATCGTCGAGCTGTTCGAGCGAGGTGAAGGCGATGGTGACCTCGCCGCGCTCGCCCTCGGCCTTGAGCGCGACCTTGAGGCCGAGCGCCTGGGCGAGCGAATGTTCCAGCGCCCGCAGATCGGCATCCGCATGGCTTGCGGCAGGCGGCGCGGCGCGGCGTGGGCCGGTGCCGCCGCCGCTTTCCTTGCGGGCGAGCTTCTCCGCATCGCGTGCCGAGAGGCCGCCATCGCGGATGCGCCGGGCGAGCGCGAGTGCGTCGGCGCGGCCGATCAGCGGCCGGACCTGGCCGATGCTGAGCTCGCGCGCCGCCAGCATGGCGCGCACTTCATCGGGGAGCGAGAGCAGGCGCAACATGTTGGCGATCAGGCTGCGCGAGCGGCCAAGCGATTTGGCGAGCTGTTCCTGGGTATAGGCGAATTCGTCCATCAGGCGGCGATAGCCTTCCGCCTCCTCGACCGGGTTGAGGTCCTGGCGCTGGATATTTTCGATCAGCGCCACTTCGAGGGCTTCGCTATCGGTGAAGTCGCGGATGACGACCGGCACCTGATGCAGGCGTGCCTTCTGCGCCGCGCGCCAGCGCCGCTCGCCGGCGATGATTTCATAGCGGCCGGGCTGGCGGTCGGAACGGCGGACCAGGATCGGCTGCAACAATCCCTTTTCGCGGATCGATTGCGCGAGTTCCTCGAGCGCCGCGTCGTCGAAATGCTGGCGCGGCTGGAAGCGGCCGGGGACCAGGCTTTCGATCGGCAGTTCGCGGCCAGGCCTCGTCGGGGCTTCCTCCGGCGCGGAGCCCGGCCGGTCGCCAAGCAGCGCCGAGAGGCCGCGCCCCAGTCCCTTGCGTTTGCCTGCCTCGTCTGCCAAGCCGTTCTCTCCGTTCAGGTCGTGGCGCCGCGTGCCGTCATGCCGCGCGCGGGGCGCTCTGGCGTTCGCGGCGGAGCAATTCGGTCGCGAGGCGGATATAGGCGAGCGAGCCGGGGCAGCGATGATCGTAGATGATGGCGGGCTTGCCATGGCTCGGCGCTTCCGAGATGCGCACGTTGCGCGGGATCGTGGTGTCGTAGACCTTTTCGCCCAGATGCTGGCGGACATCGCGCGCCACCTGGTCGGAGAGGTTGTTGCGCCGGTCGTACATGGTCAGCACGATGCCCTGGATTTCCAGACGCGGATTGAGATTGGCGCGCACCCGCTCGACCGTATCGAGAAGCTGGCTCAATCCCTCCAGCGCGAAGAACTCGCATTGCAGCGGCACCAGCACGCCGTCCGCCGCCACCATGGCGTTGAGGGTGAGCAGGTTGAGCGAGGGCGGGCAGTCGATCAGCAGATGATCGAAGCCGGCGGTCGCGCCCGCGAGGGCGTCGGCGAGGCGGTGCGTGCGGCGCTCCGCGGTGGCGAGTTCGAGCTCCGCACCGGCAAGGTCGACCACGGCGGGGACGATGGAGAGACCCGGAATGCCGGTCTCCATCACCGCCTCGGCCAGGCGTGCCTCGCCCATCAGCAGGTCGTAGGCGGAGACGCGGCGGCGGGCGCGGTCGATGCCAAGCCCGGTCGAGGCATTGCCCTGGGGGTCGAGATCGACGATCAGGACTTTTTCGCCGGTGGCGGCGAGCGCCGTCGCCAGATTGATGGCGGTGGTCGTCTTGCCGACGCCGCCCTTCTGGTTGGCCAGGGCGAGGATGCGACAATTTGTCGCAGGAGCCGGGGAGCGGCTGTCGTCAGACACGGTGCAGACCTTTCACCTCGAGCACGATCCCGGCCGGGTCGCTCCGGCTTGGGTGGCGGCGGAGCTGCAGTGTCCAGGATTCGGATGCGAGGGTCAATTCGCGCTCCACCTCCCGGCCCTTGAGAAACAGGCAGGTGGCGCCGGGAGCGGCATGGCGGTGGCTCCAGAGAAGCAGGCGCTCGAGCGGGGCGAGGGCGCGGGCCGTGATGATGTCCGCGGCCAGCGGGGCCAGGGTCTCGATGCGGGCGCGGTGGATCTGGACCTTGGTGCCGGTTTCCCGCGCCACTTCGCCAAGGAAGGCGCATTTCCGGCCGTCGCTCTCCACCAGATGCATCTCCGGCACGCCAAGGATGGCGAGCACCATCCCGGGGAAGCCGGCGCCGCTTCCCAGGTCGGCCCAGCGATGCGCTCCGGGCGGGGCGAGCGGCAGGACCTGCCAGGAATCGAGAAAATGGCGCCGCCAGATATCGTCCAGGGTGGCGGGTCCCACCAGGTTGATGGCGTTTTGCCAGCGGCGAAGCAGGGCTGCATAGATCTCCAGGCGGGCCAATGTTTCACGTGAAACATTGCTCTCGCGCCGGAATGCCTCCGCGTCGAGCGGCGCCGTATCAGGCACTGCGGCGGGCGGGCTGACGCCGGACATGGGCCAGCAGGGCGGTGAGGGCGGCCGGCGTGACGCCGGAGATGCGCGCCGCCTGACCCAGGGTTGCCGGCCGGGCGCGGTCGAGCTTCTCCCGGATCTCGGCGGAAAGAGAAGGAATTGCGCGATAATCGAGGTCCGGCGGCAGGGCGAGGCCTTCATCCTTGCGGAAGCGGCGGATATCGGCCTCCTGGCGGTCGAGATAGCCGGCATAGCGGGCGTCGATCTCGATCTGCTCCGCCACGTCCGGCCGCAGGCCGCCCAGTTCCGGCCAGATGGCGGCGAGCCGGGCCAGGTTCATGTCGGGATAGGCGAGGAGGTCGAAGGCGCTGCGCCGCTGGCCGTCGCTGTTCACCGCGAGCCCGCGCGCCTGGGCTTCCGGCGGGGTCAGGGTCAGGCGACCGGCAAGCGCCCGGCCCTCGGCGAGGGCCTGTTCCTTGGCCCGGAAGGAAGCCGCGCGCGCGGCGCCGACGCAGCCGAGTTCGAGGCCGCGCCCGGTCAGGCGCCGGTCCGCATTGTCCGCCCGCAGATGGAGGCGGTATTCCGCCCGGGAGGTGAACATCCGGTAGGGTTCGGAGGTGCCGCGCGTGATGAGATCGTCGATCAGCACCCCGATATAGCCGTCCGCCCGGTCCAGGGTGAAGGTCCGCGTCCCGCCGCCCGCCGCCAGCGCGGCGTTGAGGCCGGCCATCAGGCCCTGCGCCGCCGCTTCTTCGTAACCCGTGGTGCCATTGATCTGGCCTGCCAGGAAAAGCCCGGAAATCCGCCGGGTTTCGAGGGTCGGGCGCAACTCGCGCGGATCGACGAAATCATACTCGATGGCATAGCCGGGGCGGATCATGGTGGCCTTCTCGAGGCCCGGGATCGTCGCCAGCAGGGCGAGCTGCACCGCGCGCGGCAGCGAGGTGGAAATCCCGTTCGGATAGACGGTGTGGTCGTCGAGCCCTTCGGGTTCGAGGAAGATCTGGTGGCGCTCCCGCTCGCCAAAACGCACCACCTTGTCCTCGATCGAGGGGCAATAGCGCGGCCCGGTGCCCTCGATCTGGCCGGAATAGATCGGCGCCCGGTGCAGGTTCTCGCGGATCAGGCGATGGCTGGCCAGCGTGGTGCCGGTGACATGGCAGGGGACCTGCGGGGTCTCGATGCGCGTGGTCAGGAACGAGAATGGGATGGGCGGATCGTCGCCATGCTGCGGCTCGAGGCCGGCCCAGTCGATGGTGCGCCCGTCCAGCCGCGGCGGCGTGCCGGTCTTGAGCCGGCCAAGGGCGAAGCCCGCCCGGGCGAGGGTTGCGGAGAGCCCGAGCGAGGGGGCCTCGCCCGCCCGCCCGGCGGGGATCTTTTCCTCGCCCATATGGATCAGCCCGCGCAGGAACGTGCCGGTGGTGAGGATCACCGCGCCGGCGCCGATCTCCGCGCCCTCGGCCGTGACCACGCCGCAGACCCGTCCGTCCCGGACCACGAGATCCTCGACCGCGGCTTCCGCGAGGGTCAGGCCGGGCTGGGCGCGCAGGGCCGCCTGCATGGCCTGACGATAGAGCTTGCGATCGGCCTGCGCGCGCGGGCCGCGCACCGCCGGACCCTTGCTGCGGTTCAGCATGCGGAACTGGATGCCCGCCCGGTCGGCGACCCGGCCCATGAGGCCGTCCAGGGCATCGATCTCGCGCACCAGATGGCCCTTGGCCAGCCCGCCGATGGCAGGGTTGCAGGACATTTCGCCGATCGTATCGAGCCGGTGGGTGAGCAGCAGGGTCGCGGCGCCCAGACGCGCCGCGGCCGCCGCCGCCTCGCAGCCGGCATGTCCGCCGCCGATGACGACGACATCCCAATTGGTCCGCAGGGTGCTGTTCATGGCGGCG
The DNA here is from genome assembly GCA_026126165.1 of Alphaproteobacteria bacterium. Lineage (GTDB taxonomy): Bacteria > Pseudomonadota > Alphaproteobacteria > Ferrovibrionales > Ferrovibrionaceae > JAHCJQ01. Next base: position 35,672 of record JAHCJR010000006.1, on the reverse strand, counting down.
CAAGGTAAGGCCGGCCCGGGCGGCTGTCAAAGCGGGGCCGATGTTTCACGTGAAACATTCCGTCGGGGAGCCTACTTCCCGATGCAGAAGTCCCGGAAGACGATATCCAGCATATCCTCGACCGACACCCGCCCGGTGATGCGCCCCAGCGCCCGGGCGGCCAGCCTCAGATCCTCCGCCGCCAGTTCCACCGCCCTGGCATCCGCGAACCGGCGCAGCGCCGACAGACATTCCTCCAGCGCCTGGCGATGCCGGATGCGGGTCAGGGCAGGGGCGGCACCCGGCGCCATTCTTGCTTCCAGCGCCGCTTGCAGGGCGGCGAGCAGGGCAGCCACGCCGGTCCCCTCGCGCACCGAGACCGCCAGGACGGGGACGCCGCCGGGATGGGAGAGCGGCGCGGCCGGCGCGCCGAGATCGGTCTTGGTCAGAAGAAGGATCGCATCGCGATCGAGCAGCGGCAAAACCTCCGGCGGCAGGTCCGGCCAGCCGGCGGCCTCGACCAGCACCAGCTTCAGGTCGGCCTCGGCGGCGCGGGCCAGCGCGCGGCGCACGCCCTCGGCCTCCACCGGGTCCGCCGCCGCCTCCCGCAGTCCGGCGGTATCCGCCAGTACGGCGGGATAGCCGCCCAGATCGAGATGGATCTCGATCACATCCCGCGTGGTACCGGCGCGAGACGAGACGATGGCCGCCTCACGACCAGCTAACATATTGATAAGGCTGGATTTTCCAGCATTCGGCGGCCCCAGGATGGCGATCGAGAGTCCGTCCCGCAGGCGCAGGCCTCTCGGTGCCTCCGCCAGGTGGGCGGCGATCTCGCCGGCGAGTTCGGCGGCGGCTGTCCGGACGTTGGCGGCGATGCCGCCCGGCAGGTCCTCCTCGGGAAAGTCGATCTCCGCTTCCAGATGGGCAAGCGCCCGCAACAGCCGGTCCCGCCAGCCGTCATAAAGCTGCCCGAGCGCCCCGGCCATCTGCCGGAGCGCCTGCCGCCGCTGGGCCGCGGTCTCCGCCGCCACCAGATCGGCGATGGCCTCCGCCGCCGTCAGGTCGAACTTGCCATGCTCGAAGGCGCGCCGGCTGAACTCGCCGGGCTCGGCCAGGCGCAAGCCCGGCATTGCCAGCAGCGCCTCGGTCGCGGCGCGGAAAACCGCGCGCCCGCCATGGAGATGCAGCTCCAGCACGTCCTCGCCGGTGAAGCTCGCCGGCGCCGGAAACCAGAGCAGCAGGCCATGGTCGAAAAGCTCGCCGTCCGGCCCATGAAAGCCGGCCCGGATAGCCTGCCGCGCCCGTGGCAGCGTGCTGCGGCCGGCGAGGGCCAGAAGGGCCGGTCCGGCCGCTGGACCGGAGACGCGGAAGACCTGCAGACCGCCGGTTCCAGGGCCGCTCGCCAGAGCGAAAATGGTATCCCGATCCGCGCCGCTCATGGCGAACGGACCTTCGGCGGGGGGCTCGTGCCATTCAGGCTCCGGACGGGACATCCCGCGCACGCAATTGTGTATGCCGATCCTCGCGCTTCGGTGCTAGAAAAGAACCGCATGGTTGAACAACCAGCCCGCAGGGGGGAAATAGTCATATGACAATCGCGTTCCAGGCCCTGATCGTGCTCAGCCTGCTTGCCCTCGGCACCGCCATCAGCCTCGGCACCGTTCTCTGACGCGGTCCGGCGCGGCGCCCCGCCGCGACGATCACTTGGCCGGGCCATCCTCGGGCTGCAGCATCAGCCGCCGGACACGGCCACCCTCCACCAGATGTGCCCGCAGGATCTCGTCGATATCCTCCCGCGTCTGCGGCCGGTACCAGATCCCTTCCGGATAGACCACCATGGTCGGCCCAAGCTCGCAGCGGTCGAGGCAGCCGGCGCTGTTGATCCGCACGCGTTTCAGCCCCAGTTCCTTGGCGCGGGCCTTCATGTAGTCGCGCAGCTTCTCCGAGCCGCGGGCCTTGCAGCAGCCGCGCGGATGGCCGGCCGGCCGCTCGTTGGTGCAGACGAACACATGGCAGTCGTAATAGGGCGCGGGGTCCCCGGCGCGAACGCTCATTTTCCTCTTTCCTCGTGATTTCACTCATTGCTCGCGGCGCGGCGCGCGGCCGCGACGATCAGCCTTTGGGCGTCTTGGACCGCTCGCGCTCCTCCGTGGGCGCGGCGCCGAGGCCGCCCGCGAACTGCGACCAGAACAGCTTCTGCGCCTGCTCCATGCCCTGCACCGAAAGCGGCAGCCAGATGCGATAGAGCGCCTCCGGCTCCATGGCCGCCAGGTTCTGCTGCATGCGGGCCTGCAGCTCGCGCATCAGCGCCTCCTGCATCGGCTTCACGTCGGGCAGGCCGAGAAAGCTGCGCGCCTCCTCCGGCGTGCAGTCGACATTCACCGTGATCTTCATATCTGGTCTCCCTGGAGCACCGCCGTTAGGCTGCCCAGACCCTAACAGAACCAGCGCGGACCTTGCATGACCGATTTCAGCCGCAACAATCTCGACCGGGAGACGAGCCCATATCTGCTGCAGCATCGCGACAACCCGGTGCACTGGCAGCCCTGGGGCCAGGCGGCGCTCGACCAGGCGCAGGCGACGTCCAAGCCGATCCTGCTCTCGGTCGGCTATGCCGCCTGCCACTGGTGCCACGTGATGGCGCATGAAAGCTTCGAGGATCCCGCCATCGCCGCGCTGATGAACGAACTCTTCGTCAATATCAAGGTGGATCGCGAGGAACGCCCCGATATCGACTCCATCTACCAGACCGCGCTCGCCCTGCTGGGCGAGCAGGGCGGCTGGCCGCTCACCATGTTCCTCACCGCCAGGGGCGAACCGTTCTGGGGCGGCACCTACTTCCCGCCCGCGCCGCGCTACGGGCGGCCGGGCTTTGCCGACGTGCTGAAGCGCGTGGCTGAGATCTACCGCACCGATGCGGAGACGATCGAGAAGAACCGCACGGCGCTGCTCGGCGCGCTGAAGGAGCGCGCGCGCACGCAGCGTCCGGACGGCGGCGTGCCCGACCTCTCGCCGGCGCTGCTCGAGCGCATCGCCGAGCGGTTGCTGCGCGAGGTCGATCCGGTCCATGGCGGCCTCGGCACGGCGCCGAAGTTTCCGCAATGTCCGATCCTCGAACTGATCTGGCGGTCGCATCTGCGCAGCGGCCGGGCGGAACCGGGCGCGGCGGTGACCAACACGCTCGAGCGCATGTGCCAGGGCGGCATCTACGATCATCTGGGCGGCGGCTTCGCGCGCTACTCCACCGACCAGCAATGGCTGGTGCCGCATTTCGAGAAGATGCTCTACGACAACGCCGCGATGCTCGAGCTGCTCTGCCTCGTCCATGCGCGCACGGCAAGCCCGCTGTTCGAGGCGCGCATCCGCGAGACGGTGGACTGGGTGCTGCGCGAGATGGTGGCGGAGGGCGGCGGCTTCGCGGCGACGATCGATGCGGACTCGGAAGGCGAGGAGGGCCGCTTCTATGTCTGGAGCGCCGCCGAGATAACCGAACTGCTGGGCGCCGACGCCGCGTTCTTCGCCGAAGCCTACGACGTGCGTCCGGGCGGCAACTGGGAAGGGCATACGATTCTCAACCGCTCGCATCGACCGGCGCTGCGCGGGGCGGAAGAAGAAGCGCGGCTTGCGGCGCTGCGCGGAAAGCTGCTTGCGGCGCGCGGGAAGCGCGTGCGGCCCGGCTGGGACGACAAGGTGCTGGCCGACTGGAACGGGCTGATGATCGCGGCGCTGCTCGCCGCCGCCGCGCGGCTCGACGAGCCGGCCTGGATCCCGCCGGCGCGCCGCGCCTTCGACTTCGTCGCAACAAGGATGCAGCAGGGCGACCGGCTGTTTCACTCCATGCGCGGCGGCGAGCGCCGCCATGCCGGCATGCTCGACGATTACGCGGCCATGGCGCGCGCGGCGCTGGCGCTGCACGAGGCGACGGGCGAGGGGCGCTTCCTCGATCAGGCGGCGCGCTGGACCGCGACGCTCGACCGGCATTTCTGGGATGCGGAGCAGGGCGGCTACTTCTTCACCGCCGACGATGCCGAAGCCCTCATCGCCCGCACGCGCCATGCCCATGACAATGCGACGCCATCGGGCAACGGCCTGATGCTCGAAGTGCTGGCGAGGCTCCATCACCTGACCGGACGGGCCGAGTATGGCACGCGGGCGGAGGCGCTGCTGCATGCCTTCCTGCCGGAGATCGGCCGCAACTTCTTTCCGCTGGCGACGTTCCTCAATGCGGCCGAACTGCTGCTGGCGCCGGTCAATGTCGCCGTCGTCGGCCGGCGCGAGGCGGACGACACGGCGCGCCTGGTCCGCGCGGCGCTGGGCGCCGGGCGCCCCGGCCTCGTGTTGCAGGTGGTGGCGCCGGACGAGAGCTTGCCCGCCGGACATCCGGCCGCGGCCAAGCCGCAGCTCGATGGCCGCGCCACCGCCTATGTCTGTATCGGCCCGACCTGTTCGGCGCCGGTGACGGATGCGGCAGGGCTCGAGGCGGTGCTGGCCGGAAGATGAACGGCCCCGCCCGGCGCACCATGAAGAGCCCGCTCGGGCCGCTCACGGTGAGCGTCTCCGCGGGCGCCATCCGCGCGCTCGACTGGTCCGCGCCGGCGCCCGAAGGCGACGACCCGCTTCTCGCCGAAGCCCTGCGCCAGCTCGAAGACTATTTCGCCGGAAGGCGGCGGCATTTTGATCTGCCGCTGGCCCCGGAAGGTCCGCCGCACGAGCAGGCCGTCTGGCAGGCGATGCGCGATATCGGCTATGGCCGGACCGAGACCTATGGCGAACTGGCGCGGCGGACGGGTTCGGTTGCCCGCGCGGTCGGCCAGGCCTGCGGCGCCAATCCGATCCCGATCATCATCCCCTGCCACCGGGTGATGGCGGCCGGCGGCGGCTATGGCGGCTATTCCGGCAAGGGCGGCGTCGAGACCAAGAGCTTCCTGCTCCGCCTCGAAGGCGCGATCCTGATCTGAAAGCCGGCGGGCAGGGAGAGCGTCGGCGTCAGAAGATGAGCCGCGCCGCGCCGAGCGCCAGGCCGGCGATGGTGAGCACGGAGCCGATGAAGATCTTCGTCTGCCGCTCGAACACCGTGTCGATCCTTGCCGCGAGAAGGTCTATCTTGCCCTCGACCAGCAGGAAGCGCCGGTCGTGCATCTCGAGATGTTTGCCGATCTCGTCGAAGCGCAGGTCGACCTTGTCGAACCTGCCGTCGATTTCGGCGAACCTCCGGTCCATATCGGCGAAGCGTCGATCCACGTCGACGAACTTCCGATCCATATCGGCGAACTTCCGATCCATATCGGCGAATCGCTGATCCACATCGGCCGACAGACGGTCGATCGCGCCACGCAGCCCGGCAACATCGTCCTTGGTGGCGGCTGTCATCTCGATGACCTTCTCGGCCGTCGAAGCAATCGCCTCGGCCTGAACCCTGGAAAAGCCCGCACCCTCCAGACTCTGGAGAAGATCGACGGCAGTGGCAACCTTCATGACAACTCCCACGCGAACATCGTGGCGCAGTGGCCTGTTTGCCGCAGCCTCGCGGCGCGGACGCTTGCAGTGTAGGCATGGGTGATGCGCCGGGAAATACGCCATCCGGCCTTCGACAAACCCACCCTCGCCCAACCCATTTTTCTCCCTCTCCCACGCGAGTGGGCTTGAGCCGCGAAGCGGTAGAGGGCTTCTATCTTCTCCCTCTCCCACTTGTGGGCAAGGGTCGGGGTGAGGGAAGGGCGAAATGCCCGCTCTAGCGCGCGGCCGCCTCGATGCGGAGCTGGCGGGCGCGGGTCAGGATGGCGTTTTCCAGATCGACCACGGTCTGGGTCGAGACCGCCTCGTTGTTCCAGCCATAATCGGGACCGGGCCGCGCTTCCTTGAAGACCGCGACCTTGACCCCGTCGGCGCGCAGCCGCCGGTCGAGGATATAGACGGTGACCTTGAAGCGTTCGGTATTGGTGCCGGGCGGGCTGTACCAGTCGGTGATGATGACGCCGCCGAAAGGATCGGCGGAGGCGAGCGGCATGAAGCCCACCGTGTCGAGCGAGGCGCGCCAGAGGAAGGAATTGACGCCGATGCCGGCTCCCGCGCCGTCGCTCTCGGCCGGTCCGCGATTGACGCCGATGCCGATGCCGCCCGGGCCGAAGATCGTCTCGCGCGGCTTGCCGGTATTGTCGCGCGCCGTCCGCTCGCCGGGCTGGCGCTCGGGGAAGCCGGCCGAGGTATCGACGCCGCCGCAGGCGGCAAGGCCGAGTGCCGCGGCGAGCGCCAGCGCCGGAGCCAGATGATGCGTCCAGGCGAAAGACACGGGACACCCCCGAAGAATTGAACACCCGGGGCGCCCTCGCGCCCCCTCGCCCGTCTATATGCCGCCAATTGCCCGCCCGCGCAAGGCGGCAGCCCGACCCGGCCGCGAACCCGCCGCGCCGCCTGCCTCAAGGGCCATGCGACCTCGCCCGTCGCTCACATCGCCGTGATAGTCATGTGATAATACAAGCGACGCTAGATTTACAATTACTTATGTTTCTATTCAGAACTGTTTTTGCCAATATTCTGTGATACGGGCGCAACATTTATCTCCATTGTATCATCTCTCGCGATTTCGATTTGATGACTTGCCGGCGCACGTGCAACACCAGCCACGGAAACCGGCGCCGCCTGTCCCGAAACGGACCGGCCGCTCGCGGCCACGGCGACCAGACAGGGTTTCAGGTCAAGAAGTCATCGAACGGAGAACGTACCCCAATGAAGAAGGTGTTATTCGCAACCACCGCGCTGGTGGCGCTGGGACTTGGCTCCCCGCTCGTCACCTCCGCCCAGGCCCAGGACAAGGCCGCCAGCGTGAAGCCGATCAGCCTCTCGGTCGGCGGCTATTTCCGTGCCTTCGCCATTGCCGGCTGGCAGGACGATGGCCAGAGAAGCAACAGGCTGTTCAATACGACCAGCCCAACGACTTCCGCACCGGTGCCTGCTCTGGTTTCCCCAATCCGCAGCCACGGTATCGGTCGCGAGTCGGAAATCCATTTCCGCGGCGAGACGGCGCTCAATAACGGCCTGCGCGTCGGCGTGCAGGTGGAGCTGGAAGGCGAGACCTCCGCCGACCAGATCGACAACACCTATCTCTACTTCCAGCATGCGAGCTATGGCCGCGTCATCGTCGGCGAGGATTTCGGCTCCTCGCTCAAGACGCACAAGGGCGTGGTTGGCCTTCCGGTCGGTCTCGGCTCGATCGGACACTTCGCATCGCATGCGACCTATACCGGCAAGCTCAATGCGGCCGGCGGCGGCGGCAGCCTGAATACGTTTATGGTGCTCGACGGGGTGAGCGACAAGCTGATCTACGACACGCCGCGCATCTTCGGCTTCCGCTTGAGCGGCTCCTACACGCCGGACGACAAGACCAATGTCGCCGGTGCCGGCGGGCCGGGCGAGTCGGGCCAGGGCCTCAATCCGGAGCAGAACGGGTCGCTTGCCGTGTCGCAGGTCTGGACCGTCGGCGCCGACTATATCAACAATTTCGGCGGCCTCGGCATGGCGGCGAGTGCCGGTTACCAGCGCGGCTATCGCGAGTATCAGACCGATGGCCGCAACATCGGCAACGATCCCGATAGCTGGAATGTCGGCCTCGAATTCTCCTACGCGGGCTTCCGCGTCGGCGGCGCCTACAAGCAGATCAACAACAACATCGTTTCGTTGTCCAACCCAAGCGGTCTCACTTCCAATGGGCGTGGGCTGGTTCAGGAACGGTTCCGCAATGGCGTGGCACCGCCCGGTGGCACATCCGGACAGCATTGGATCGAAGGCAAGCGCGAGGACTTTATCGTCGGCGCCGACTACACCTTTGGTCCCTGGACTTTCGGCGTTTCCTACGGCTTTGCCAGCCAGCACGACGTGCGCGTGCGCGATGGCAACGGTGCGGTCCGCCGCACCACCGACGACCTGAACCAGTGGACGGTCGGCGCCTCCTACACGCTTGGCCCGGGAATTACCCTGTTCGGCGGCTATGTCGGCTTCGATCTGGAAGGCGCCTGCCGTGGCGTAACAGGAACCGCAAATGCTGTTCCGCGGTCGAACCGCACCTGCGCTTCCAACGACGGGCACATGTTCCTGCTGGGCACCCAGCTCAACTTCTAAAGGCCGGCTTCCGGCTGATATCCCTTACAGGCCCGACTTCGGGGCGCGGTGGCGACACCGCGCCCCTTCTTTTTTGCCCGACGATATCCTGCCGGGCCGGCCGGGCGCCGGCCTCGCGCCGCCGGTCCCCGCCCCGATCCCGGGTTAACGATATATTACCTTGAAGTATCAAGGATTTCCGGTTCCGGCCGGGCTTCGGCATCACTCGCCTAAAGCGCGATAAACCACAGCCGCGAGAAACTCCGGGTTCAGGAAACCCGGCCAAACTGTGTCCAGCCCGCCACATGGCTGACGATTTGATCTCACGTGCCCGTTACCGGCTTGACCCTCCAAGGCCATTCGGGCGACATAGCGCCACCGGAAGAAGAATGGACTCTGGGATCATTACCCGTCCGCAGAGAACCAGTCGAAGCCTGTAACGGAGAACAACCGAATGAAGAACGTTCTATTCGCAACGACGGCGCTCGTTGCCCTTGGCCTGGTTCCGCTCGCGGAAGCGCAGGCCCAGGACAAGAAGCCCGCCGAGAAGCCGATCAGCATCCGCGTCGGCGGCTACTTCCAGGGCCAGGTGCTCTTTGGCGATCAGGAAGACAAGGTCAGCCGCGGCATCGGCAAGATCCGCAATTACGGCATCGGCCGTGAGTCGGAAATCCACTTCAGCGGCGAGACGCAGCTCAATAACGGCCTGCGTGTCGGCGTCCAGGTGGAGCTGGAAGGCGAGACCTCGGCGGACCAGATCGACAACACCTACCTGTACTTCCAGCATGCCAACTGGGGTCGCGTGATCCTCGGCGAAGACTGGGGCTCGGGCCTCAAGGTCGCCAAGGGCACGGTCGGCCACATCACCGGCATCGGCTCCAACACCCACTTCGCCTCGTTCGGCGGCGACCAGCGCGCCGGCAACAACTTCGTGGGCCAGGGCCGTCCCAACACGATCATGATCCTCGATGATATCGACGACAAGATCATCTACGACACGCCCCGCATCTTCGGCTTCCGCGGCTCGGTCTCCTTCAGCCCGAACGACAAGTCGACCGAGTCGGGCCTCGGCGAGACTGGCGTCGGCCTGAATTCCAAGAAGGACGGCTTCAACCACGTCTCCAACGTCTGGACCGTCGGTGCTGACTATATCAACACCTTCGGCCCGGTCGGCGTGGCCCTCCACGCCGCCTATCAGCGTGGCTATCGCGAGGACCTGCTGCGTGCCAACGGCACGTCGGTCAATTCCGACAGCAGCAAGGATCCGGACAGCTACTCGCTGGGCGCCGAGGTCGGCATGGCCGGCTTCCGTGTCGGCGCGGCCTGGAAGCACATCAACAACAACCTGGGCGCGTTCACGGCCGCTGTTGCCACGCGGCGTGGCCTCGCCAATCTCGGTCCCAATGGCATCAACACGTTCATTGGCGACCGCGACGACTTCACGGTTGGCGTTGATTACACCTTCGGGCCCTGGATCGTCGGCGCCACCTACGGCTTCGCCCGTCAGGAAGGCGTCCCGGTCAATGGCGGCGGCTCGCGGACCGATCGCTTCGACCAGGTCAGCGTGGGCGCGGCCTACACGCTTGGCCCGGGCATCGCGCTCTTCGGCGGCTATATCTGGAACGAGTTCGACGGCAAGTCGGGCCCCGGCGCCACCCTGCCGAAGTCGGGTGACAACGAGGCCCACCTGTTCCTGCTGGGTACCCGTCTGACCTTCTAATAAACCCAAGACTGGACTATCGACTGATCGGCGCGGTAACCCCGCGCCGATCTTTTTTTGTCCGACCCTCTCCGGCATGCGGCTTGCAGTTCTGCCTAGGCAGCGCAACCGAGGCGCTGCAAGTCCCGCAGAACGGAGATCGGACCCCCCATGATGACCAAGAGAATGGCAGCGACCGCCCTGCTTCTGGGCAGTCTCACACTCGTCGGCCCCGTCCGCGCAGACGACGATCCCTTGAGCCTCGCCGGCACGGTGACTTTCGGCTCGGACTATGTCTATCGGGGCATCTCGCAGACCGACAACGACCCAACCGTGCAGGGCAGTCTCGAAGTCGGCTATGCCCTGTCGGAGAAGTTCAGCCCCTATGTCAGCCTGTGGGGCTCCAACGTCGATTTCAAGACCGGCGGCAGCGAGAATGCGAGCCTCGAACTCGACGCCACCCTGGGCGCGCGCGGCACCTTCGTGCTGACGGAAAAGCTCGGCCTCGAATACGACGCCAGCGTGATCTACTACCTCTATCCGAAATCCAAGGCGAGCCGCGACTTCAACTTCGTCGAGTTCGGCGCCTGGGCCGGCCTCGCCACGCCCTGGCTCACGCCGGGTGTTGGCTATCGCTATTCGCCCGACTTCTTCGCATCCACCGGCGATGCCAGCTATCTCTATGGCACGCTCACCATTCCCGTCCCGCTCGGCCTGGAAAAATACGAAGTCTCGCTCAATGGCCGCTTCGGCCGGCAATGGATCCAGGACAATTCGAAGTTCGGCGCCCGCGACTACAACGAATGGAGCGCCGGGGTCACGTTGAGCTATGTTCCCTGGGACCTTTCGCTCACTGCCGCCTGGCAGGACACGAACCTGAGCAAGTCGGAATGTTTCGGCGGCACCAAGCTCTGCCAGTCGCGCGGCGTCGTCACCCTGACCAAGAGTTTCTGAGGCAAGCGCGGACGAAGGAAACCAGCGCCCCGGGCGCGGCGGCGAGGGCGGCGAGACAGGGCACCGGCTCGCGCTGCAGCCGGTCCACTTCCGCCGCGTCGCCGCGTCCGGCCAACCGCGGCAGCGCGTCCAGCGGCAGGCCGAGCGAGCCCATGCAGCCGACGCGCCCCGCCGCATCCTTGCGCAGCTTGGCAAGGCCGCAGGGCGCGTGGCAATGCGGCCCCGCAAAGGGGATGGTCCAGGCGGCGAGGTTGCGGAAGCGGCCCTGCAGCACGTCGGCCGGGGCGGAGGAATAGACGCTGACGCCCGGCACCGCCATCAGCTTGGCGAGATGCGATGGGCCGGAATCGGCAAAGACGGCGAAATCGAACCCGTCGATCGCCTGCATCAGCGCGCCGATGCTCTCGAACTGCTCGACGATGCGCACCGAAGGCGGGAGCCGGCCTTGCAGCGCCGCACGATAAAGCTGCCCCTGGCGCTGGCCGGCATTGAGCACCATGGTGACATCGCCCGCCGCCGCCAGTCCTTCCGCCAGCGCGAGGCCGACCGATGGCGGCAGGGTGCGCAGCGGCGAGGAGGCGATGGGAAAAAGGCCGATGGCGGGCCGCGCCGTCTTCGGCGTCATGGCCCGCGCGGCGGAAGGGTAGCGCGCCTCGTCGGCCGCGATGCCGCCGAAGGCCGCGAGCAGTTCGCCTTCCATGTCCACCGGCCAGGTATCGATGCTGCGCCGGCTCTCGAGCTGGCCGAGATCGACGAGAAGATTCCAGCGCCGGATCTCGCGCCGGCCGATCCAGAGCGGGAAGACGCGGATGCGCGGATCGCGCAGGAAGATGTCGGAACAGGAGCGCGCGCAGAAGACGCCGACCGCCTGCGGCCGCTTCGCCGCGATGAAGGCGGAAAGGAAAAGCGCGATGGCGGCATTCTCGCCCAGCGCCTCTCCCGGCAGCAGGAACAGCACCTTGCGGCCGCGATAATCCGTATCGGCCCATCTCTCCCGCGCGAGGCAGGGCAGGCTGGCGCGGGCTTTCAGCACGCGAAAGACCTGCGGATTGCCGAGCAGCACCTGGTTGGCGAAGGGCTCCGACGAGGTGAGATAGCGCTCGCGCGCCTCTCCCGCCTGCTCGCTCTCGGGCCCGGCGTTGGGCTGGCGGAAGCGGAAGGGCGCCGCCGCCTCGAATTCGAGCAGCGGGGTGAGCGTCAGGGGACCGCTCATCCGTCCGCCGCCTTCACCGCGCGCAAGGTGATCGCGATCTCCTGGATCACGTTGTTGAACTGCCGCGCCGCCTCCATCAGCTTGCCTGCGTCGATCTCGCGCCGGGCGAAGCGCGTGCGCCAGGGTTCCGCCGGCACCATGTCGGCGCTCTCGATGGCGAAGTCGATGCCGAGATAGAGGCCGAGCGGGGAATTGGCGATGCCTTTCCCTGCCCATTCGCGGTTCTTCGCCTGGCTGAAAAGTTCGAGCCCTTCCGGCGTGATCGGGCGCACATGGGTCGGGTCGTTGAGAAAACTGTCATGGCGCGGATGCGGCACGACGATGCGCACCAGCGCGCCCGGCCGGCAGACGCGCCAGAGTTCGCGCATGATGGCGAAGTAGCTCTGCACGTCGCGGCCGAGATGTTCGAGCACGTGGCTCATCAGCACTTCTTCCGCCGAATTGTCCGGCCAGGGCCAGGGCGTGGCCTCGAGATCCACCACCTGGTCGGGCGCGCAGGCCGCCTCGCGGTCCACGTTGACGTAGCCTTCCTTGCGATTGTTGCCGCAGCCGAGATTGAGCTTCATGACCCTCGCTTCGCGTTGCCCGCCGATGGTGGCGAACTCTAGACTGTGCCCCATGATTCTCAAAGTCACCGCCGATGGCTGGTTCGAGGCGGCGGGTGCACGCCTGCCCTGCGCGCTGGGGCGTGGCGGCAGGCGGGCGGACAAGCGCGAGGGCGACGGGGCGACGCCGACGGGCCGTTTCCCGCTCCGCCGCCTGCTCTACCGCGCCGACCGCATGGCGCGGCCGGCGACCCGGCTTCCCGTCCGGGCCATCGCGCCCGACGATGGCTGGTGCGACGACCCGGCGGACGGCGCGAACTACAACCGCCCGGTCCGTCTGCCCCACGGCTCCAGCGCGGAACGGCTTTGGCGCCCCGACCATCTCTACGATCTGATCGTCGTGCTCGGCCATAACGACGATCCGCCGGTGCCCCGCCTCGGCTCGGCGATCTTCCTGCATCTGGCGCGCGATGCCTATGCGCCGACCGAGGGCTGCGTCGCGCTGGAGCGCGCGCATCTGCTCTGGCTGCTGGCGCAAGTCGATCCCGCCGACAGCCTGTTGGTGGAGCCACCGGCGTGAGCGCGGCGCGCATCAGCCCCTGGCTCTGGCTCGCCTTCCCGCCCGTCATGCCGCTGCTGCAATATGCGTTGCGCGCCGCCGATGCCGACTTCTACCGGCGCTGGATCGAACCGGAGCTGGGCCTGGTCGAGCTGGCGACGCCGGCGCTGCTGCTGCCCGCCACCCTGCTGGCGCTGGCGCTGTTCGCGCGAAGGCGGGAGCTGCCCTCCCCCTGGGCCGGGCGCTGGTTCCTGCTGGTCGGGCTGGGCTGCGTCTATTTCGCCGGCGAGGAGCTGAGCTGGGGCCAGCATCTCTTCGGCTGGGCGACGCCGGAGGCGATCCAGCGCCTCAACGACCAGGGCGAGACCAACCTGCACAACATGTCGAGCTGGCTCGACCAGAAGCCGCGCGCGCTGCTCAAAGCCTTCGTGCTGCTGGGCGGCGTCGTGGTGCCGCTGTTCCTGGCGCCACGCGGGGGCTATGGGTGGGGCGACTGGCGCGGCTGGCTCTGGCCCGACCGGCGCTGCCTGCCGACGGCGCTCCTCGTGCTGCTGCTCTCGATCCCGCCCTACCTGCAGAAGTTCGCCGGGATCGCCACGCCACATCCCTTCGATATCCGGGAAAGCGAGACGATCGAATATCTCTACGCGCTTTTCCTGCTGATCTATCTCTATGCCGCCTGGCGGCGGCTCGGTCCATCGCGCCTCAGTGATCCCCGCCATGCAGGATCTCGCCGGCAAGACCGGTCTCGTAAGCAGCACCCGCCGCCGTAAGGCGGAGCTGCATGGGGAAGGCCGCCTCCGCGATCAGGCCCTTGCGGGCCAGCGCCACCCAGACCGCCTGATTGGCGAGGCCGGTGGCATCGGCGCCCATCACCACATGGGGCCCGAGATGGAAATGGTCGCCATGGGCGTGGGGCAGGCTATGGATCCTGGCGCCGCCCTCCCCGTCCGGCTCCGCCGCGCCGGGCAGGCGCGCCAGGGCCTGGAACAGGGTCAGGGTCTTGAGCTGCAGCCGGTTCAGGCCAAGCGGGTTCTTCTTCGCCGGCATGGGGGCGCCTCCTCCGCGCGCTGCCGTTTCAGGCGGCGGATGATGGCGGCTCGCGGCGGACGGCGCAAGGGCGCGCCGGCGCCGCCGCGATCAGAGTTGCGCCTCGCGCTGGCGAAGCTGGGCGATCAGGCCGTCGACGCCGCGCTGGCGGACCGCCGCGTTGAAATCGTCGCGCTGGGTGATCAGCATGCTGATGCCGTCCACCATCAGATCGACGATGCGGAAGCCCTCGTCGGCCCGGCGGACGCGCCAGCCGAAGCGCAGCGCCGGCTTGTTCTCGCGAACGACTTCCGTGTTGACCAGCGTGTCGCGCTCGCCCAGCACCTGCGCGCCGGTGATGCGGAAGCTCTTCGCCCGCTCCTGTGCCCAGAGCCTTGCATAATGGCCGACCATGACGCGGCCGAACGTCTGCTCGTATTCGGCGCGCTGCTCGGGCGTCGCCGCGTGCCAGTGCTGGCCGAGGGCGAAGCGGGCGATGATCTTGAGATCGAGACCCTCGCGGAACAGCGCCGCCATGCCCTCGATCCGCTCGGCCTGCGGGATATCGGCGGTCAGGATGGCGAGCGCGCGCTCGCCCATGGTCTGCACGTAGGCCGGCGCGGTATCGGCGGCGAAGGCCGCCCGGGCGGCGGAAAGGGCGATGCCGCCGGCCAGCGAGAGGGCGAGGGCGGAGACGATCACGTGGCGGCGGGGAAGTCGGGCGCGTTCGGGGGGGAGACGCATGATTTCATCCATGGGTTGCGGGGCGACGGCAGGTACCGTCGCGACAGGAAAAGCCTGGCGCAGGATAAGGGCGAAAAGGCGGCGGGAACGGTGACGATTCCGTGAGATACCGACCAGGGGGCGGGCTTGGTGGAGCTGAGGGGAATCGAACCCCTGACCTCCTCATTGCGAACGAGGCGCTCTCCCATCTGAGCTACAGCCCCGCCGGTGGGCCTGGTCGGCCCGGTCTGGCGCGACCTTCTAGCCGAGAGCGCCCGGCCTTACAAGGGGAAATCGCCCCCGGCGCGCCCGCCCCTCGCTTGCAATCGGCCAAGCCTCCGGCTAGTTAGGGGGTCTTGGCGCGGTCGAGCGGTCCGGGGGCCCATGCATCCCATTCCCTATATCCTGCTGCTGGTGATCGACCTCTATATCTGGGTCCTGATCGCCTCGGCCATCCTGAGCTGGCTGGTCACCTTCAACGTGATCAACACCTCCAACCGTTTCGTCTACATGATCGGCGACTTTCTCTACCGCATCACCGAGCCGGCGCTGCGCCCGCTCCGCCGTTTCATCCCGAACATGGGCGGCATCGACATCTCGCCGGTGGTGCTGATCCTCGGCCTCGTCTTCCTGAAGCAGGCGATCTGGTACTATCTCGTCTGATGGCGACGGCGCCCGCCCTTCCCTTCCGCGCCCGGCCGGGCGGCCTGGAACTCCGCCTGCGGGTGACGCCGAAGGCGGCGCGCGAGGACATTGCCGGCCTCAAGGCGGAAGCCGATGGCGGCACGCGGCTTTCGGTCAAGGTGCGCGCCGCGCCCGAACGGGGCCGCGCCAATGCCGCCGTCATCGCGCTGCTGGCCCGCCGGCTCGACCTGCCGAAGAGCGCCTTCCGCCTGCTGGCCGGCGAGAGCGACCGCGACAAGACCCTGCTGGTGAGCGGCGAGCCGGATGAACTCGGCGCCCGCGCCGCGCGGCTGATCGGGCCGGCGCCATGAGCGCGGCGACGATCGACGGCAAGGCCTTCGCCGCCGGCCTGCGCGCCGAGGTGGCGCGCCGCGTCGCGCTGCTGAAGGAGCGGCACGGGCTGGTGCCGGGCCTCGCCGTCATCCTGGTGGGCGACGACCCGGCGAGCCAGGTCTATGTGCGCAACAAGGGCATCCAGACGCGCGAGGCCGGCATGCGCTCCGACGAGATCCGCCTGCCCGCCACCACCGGCGAGGCGGAGTTGCTCGCCCATCTGCACCGTCTCAACGCCGACCCGGCGATCCATGGCATCCTGGTCCAGCTTCCGTTGCCCGCCCATATCGAGGAGCGCGCGGTGATCGCCACCATCGACCCGGACAAGGACGTGGACGGCTTTCACCCGGTCAATGTCGGGCGGCTCTCGCTCGGCCAGCCGGGTTTCGTGCCGGGCACGCCCAAGGGCTGCATGAAGCTGCTCGCCGCGACACTCGGCGACCTTTCCGGGCGCGAGGCGCTGGTGATCGGGCGTTCCAACATCGTCGGCAAGCCGATGGCCCAGCTCCTGCTGGCCGCCAACTGCACCGTGACCATCGCCCATTCCCGCAGTCGCGACCTGCCCGCGCTCTGCCGCCGCGCCGAAATCCTGGTCGCCGCCGTCGGCCGGCCGGAAATGGTGCGCGGCGACTGGATCCGCCCCGGCGCCAGCGTGATCGATGTCGGCGTCAACCGCATCGCCGCCGGCGGCGGCAAGACGCGGCTGGTGGGCGATGTCGCCTTCGCCGAGGCGCGCGAGGTGGCCGCCGCCATCACGCCGGTACCCGGCGGCGTCGGGCCGATGACCATCGCCTGCCTGCTCGAGAACACGCTGGAGGCCGCCTGCCGCAAGGCCGGCCTGCCGCTGCCGGAGTGAGAGGAGGAAAAGCCCCATGTCCGATGCCCGCCTGATCGCCGATCTCCTGAAGAGCGCCGCCGTTTCGGCAGAGACCAAGGCGGAGCTGAAGGAGTTCGAGCGCGCGCTGGAAGGCGGCGCGCTGCACGAGGACGACGCGGCCTATGTGCGTGCGCTGCATCGCCGCCTCGTCGCCGGCGCGCCGGCCGCCGCGGCGGAGGTCGGGACGGACGAGGATGACGACGCCGAGGAAGCAGGCGATCCGATCGCGATGGCGCTGGCGAGCTTCGATGCGCTCTATCACCCCGAGCATGGCAGTTCGCAGGCCGGCGACAAGGCTAGCCGTGACGCCATCCATGCCGAGTTCCGCGCCGTGCTGGAATCGCTCGCGCGCGGATGATCCGGGGCGGCGGCGCCCTCACCCAACCACTCGATCCGCTTCGCGGCTCAAGCCCACTTGCGTGGGAGAGGGCTCTTTTTGCTCCCCCTCACCTGACCCTCTCCCAGAGGGAGAGGGCACGCCGCTACTCCCTCTCCCACAATGTGGGAGAGGGTCGGGGTGAGGGTATCTTTCAGTCCGTCGCCGCCCGCGCGCTCTTCCTCTTGCGCTGGCTGTCGGATTTGAGCTGGCCGCAGGCGGCCATGATGTCGCGTCCGCGCGGCGTGCGCACCGGCGAGGAATAGCCGGCATCGTTGACGATCTGCGCGAAGGCACGGATCGCGGCCGGGCTCGAACATTCATAGGGCGCGCCGGGCCAGGGATTGAACGGGATCAGGTTGACCTTGGCCGGGATGCCGTCGAGCAGGCGCACCAGCTCGCGCGCCTCCGCCGGGCTGTCGTTGATGCCCTTCAGCATGACGTATTCGAACGTGATGCGCCGTGCGTTGTTGGCCGCCGGATAGCGCCGGCAGGCAGCCAGCAGTTCGGCGATCGGATATTTGCGGTTGAGCGGCACGATGACATCGCGCAGCTCGTCCGTTACCGCATGCAGGCTGACCGCGAGATTGACGCCGAGTTCCGCGCCGCAGCGCTCGATCATCGGCACCACGCCGGCGGTGGAGAGCGTGATGCGCCGCTTGGAGATGGAAATGCCCTCGCCATCCATGACGATTTTCAGCGCCTTGGCGACGTTCTCGTAATTGTAGAGCGGCTCGCCCATGCCCATCATGACGATGTTGGTGAGCAGCCGGCCCTCGTCGGGCGCCGGCCATTCGCCGAGTCCGTCGCGGGCGATCAGCACCTGCCCCACGATCTCGGCCGCGCTCAGGTTGCGCACCAGCTTCTGCGTGCCGGTATGGCAGAAGCGGCAGGCGAGCGTGCAGCCGACCTGGGAGGAGACGCAGAGCGCGCCGCGATCCTCTTCCGGGATATGCACCGTCTCCGCTTCCTCGCCGTCGCGGAAGCGCAGCAGCCATTTCGAGGTGCCGTCGAAACTCTTGAGCGCGCGCGCGATCTCCGGCCGGCCGATACGGTAGCGCTCGGCAAGGCGCGCCTGCAGGCCCTTGTTGATCGAGCTCATCTCGGCGAAGGATTTCGCGCCGCGATTATAGATCCAGTGGAAGAGCTGGTTCGCGCGCATGCGCAAACTCTCCGGCCGCTCGCCCGCCTCGCGCAGCGCCTCCGCCAGTTCGGCGCGGGAGAGTCCGACCAGGTTGCCGGCATCGCCGGGTGCTGCGAAGGGATCGCGCCCGCCGGCAAGGATCTCCGGCACCAGCGCCTTGAGCGGCGCCTTCTCGATCGGCGCCGGGGCGGCCGCGTCCAGGGCGGCGAGCTCCGCGGCGGCGCTCACTTGCAGGCCTCGGCGATGGCCTTCAGCGCCGCGCTCGCGCCTTTCAGCGAATAGGTATCGGTCGTCGCCGTGCCGCGCTGGGAGGTGCCGCGCACCACCATCTGCGCGCCGCGCGCGATCTGCTCGGCCATCTCCTTGTCCTGCGCCGCATCGGGCGCGAAGCCGTGGCTTTCGTAATCCTTGCCCTCGAAGACGGCGAGCGCGAACTTGGCCGCGCCGATCTGCGCCTCGGCGCGCGCCTCGCGCCGGAGCGGATAGCCGAAGGAGATGTTGATCTCGCTCTGCACCCGCTCCGCCGGGCGGTGGCTGACCATGGCATAGATCTCGCCGCGACGCGCGTCCTTAGGGAGGGTCTCGGTCGGCCGGCTGACGGCAAAACAGACCCGCGTCCGCCCCTCGCCCTGGACATAGGCGTCCCAGGCATCGAAGCTGCCGAGCGAACGGGGGCTGCCCTGGGCGAGGACGGGGCCGGAGGCGGCGCCGAGCAGGACGGCCGCGAGGAGGAGTGCTGTCTTCTGTCGCATGGCCGGCAAGATAATGCCTGGGCCGGCCGATTTCCAGCCATCGGCCACGGCCGGGCCGCTGGTTCGGGCCCGAGGTTCTTGCCGCGCCCCCGGCCAGCCACTATGAATCGGCCATGACCTCCACCGGGGCAGAAGAGGCCAGCCGGCTCGACCGGCAGCGCATGGCGGAGCTGGTGCGCGCCATCGCCGCCTCCGGCGACCGGGAGGCTTTCGCCCTGCTGTTCGGCCATTTCGCCCCCCGCCTCAAGGGCTACATGATGCGCCTGGGGAGCGCGCCGGAGGAGGCGGAGGAACTGGCCCAGGAAGCGATGATCCAGCTCTGGCGCCGCGCCGCCACCTTCGATCCGGCGCAATCCTCGCTGGCCACCTGGCTCTTCACCATCGCCCGCAACCGCCGCATCGACCTCAAGCGGCGCAGCCGCCCCGCCGATCTCGACCCCTCCGACCCGATGCTGCTGCCCGAGGCCCCGATCGCCGCCGACAGCGCCTACGAGGCCATGCAGGCGGAGGAGCGGGTCCGCGCCGCCATGGCGGAGCTGCCGGCCGAACAGAAGGAGATGCTGGAACTGGCCTTCTACAGGGAAATGTCCCATGGCGAGATCGCCGCCGAACGGGGCCTGCCGCTCGGCACCGTCAAGTCCCGCATCCGCCTGGCGCTCGCCCGCCTCAAGACCGCCATCGACGGCAAGGTTTAGGCTGGGAGACGGGCGCCGCCTTGCCGCCGGCTTGACGCTCCGGTCTGGCAAGATTAGGATTTAGGTCTACATTCGACGGCCTCAAAGTAGGCATGTATGGAGCGGGGCCTCCGCCGGGCGACTGGCGGAGGCTCTGTTTTTCAGGAGCGGGGGCTCTTGGTGCATTGGAACGGCATCGGACCCCTTGCATGAGCAAGACAAGAATCGCGGTACTGATCGACGGCGGCTATCTGCGCAAGTCTGCCGAGAGGGCCCGATACAGGTACAATCCAAACTTCATCGAGAAAATCGCGGTACTCTGCGCCAGCCTGGATGAGGAGCTGTACCGTGTTCTTTACTATGACTGCGCCCCGTTCAGCGGCAAGGTCACCCTGCCGGTCTCCGGCGAGACCACGGAATTTGCCGGATCGGACAAATGGTTGCACGATCTGGGACGACGCAAGCTGTTCGCTGTCCGGCGTGGGGTGCTGAAATTCAGAGGCTGGCGCCCGAACAGTATTCCGATTGGTGGTGGCTCCGGGCTCCAGGATTCAGATTTCAGCCCGGTTTTCGAGCAGAAAGGCGTCGATATGCGCATCGGACTGGATATCGCCACTCTGGCGGCCAGTCGCAGCGTGAGCAGGGTCGCTGTTCTGGGCGCGGATACAGACCTCATCCCCGCAATGAAGCACGGGCGCATTCAGGGGCTCCAGATCGTAGGCATCCTGCTGCCGAACGGAAAGCCGAACTGGGAGTTCATGGCTCATGTCGACATCCCGCGCGCCATACGATGGCCGCAACATGGCGATTATTCCACACCGACAGGCGATGCCGGTCATTTACCTTGAATTTTTGCGGAATTTTAAACTGTTTCGCATGCAATTGCGGGGAAGCGGGCAGAAGGCCCGCGCCGCGAGGATGAATTCCATGCCCCAGCCCCTGCTTGCGCTCGCCCGCATTGCCGGCCTTACCCTGCTGCTGGCCGTCTCCTGCGCCCCGGTGCGCGCCGATGCCGCTGGCCAGCCGCACGCTTACGCCCTGTCGATGTCTCCGAACTGAGCTGCGCCGGCGCTATTCCGCCGCCAGCGCCGGCCGCTCGCGGCCGAGCCAGGCGGAGAGGAAGCGGCGCAGCCAGGTATCGATCGCCCCGTCATGGGCGGCATGGCCGCGAAAATGCCGCTCGCGGCATTGCGCGCCGGGCAGCACCATGCGATGCGCCGCCTTGGTGGTCCAGCGCCGCATGATGGTTTCGGTCACTTCCGGATGGAATTGCAGGCCATAGGCCCTCTCGCCCACCCGGATCGCCTGGTTCTCGAAATAGGCGCTCTCCGCCAGCCGGACCGCGCCGGAGGGCAGATCGAAGCCCTCGCCATGCCACTGATAGGCATGGAAACCCTCGCCGAACAGCTCGCGCCCGGCGGCGGTCGGGCGGACCGGGTAATAGCCGATCTCGTGCAGGCCCTCGGGGTGGGGGCCGACCCGGGCGCCCAGCGCGCGCGCCAGAAGCTGGGCGCCGAGGCAGATGCCGAGATAGGGTCGCCCGCTTGCCACCGCCATCGGGATCCAGTCCAGCTCCTCGCGGATGAAGGGGATCATGTCGTCGTTGGCGCTCATCGGCCCGCCGAAGATGACGACGCCGGCATGCTCCTCCATGCTCGCCGGCAGCCGGTCGCCGCAGGCGAGCCGGCGGATATCGGTGCCGAAACCAAGCTCGCGGAGCTGGCAGGCGACCCGGCCCGGGTCGGAATGCTCCTGATGGACGACGAGGAGTACTTTCTCGGTCATGGCCTTCTCTGGCATCGCCCGACACAATAAGCTGCGACGGTGAATAATGACATAAGCGCGACCGAAGCCAAGATCGAGCCCGGCCTGAAAGTGCGTCTCCTGGCCCGCGAGGCCCTGCAGGCGGTGCTGGAGCGCGGCCGCCCGCTCGACGAGGCGCTGGCCCGGGCGCAGGCGGGCGCCGGGCTCGAGGCGCGGGACCGGGGCTTCCTGCGCCTGCTGCTGGCGAGCGCGCTGCGCCGGCTGGGCCAGATCGACGCCCTGATCGGCGCCCTGCTGGCCCGGCCCCTGCCGCGCACGGCCGGCGCGGCGCGGGCTTCGCTCCGCCTCGGCGCGGCGCAGCTTCTCTTCCTCGGCACGCCCGCCCATGCGGCGGTGCACGGTGCGGTCGCCTCGATAGATGCGGACAGCCCCTATCGCGGGCTGGTGAACGCGGTGCTGCGCCGCCTCGCCCGCGAGGGCGCGGCGCTTGCCGCCCTGCAGGACGCGCCACGCCTCAACACCCCCGACTGGCTCTGGGAGAGCTGGAGCGCGGCCTATGGCGAGGCCGCCTGCCGGGCCATCGCCACCGCCCATCTGGCCGAACCGCCGCTCGATCTCTCGCTCAAGGGCGCGGCCGGGGACTGGGCGGCGCGCCTCCATGGCCGGCTGCTGCCCACGGGGAGCCTGCGCATCACCGAGGGCGGCCCGGTGGAAGAGCTGCCGGGCTTCGCCGAGGGCGCCTGGTGGGTGCAGGATGCGGCCGCCGCCCTGCCGGCCCGCCTGCTCCGCGTGCGGCCGGGCGAAAAGGTGCTCGATCTCTGTGCCGCGCCGGGGGGCAAGACGGCGGAACTGGCGGCGGCGGGTGCCGAGGTCACGGCGCTCGACCGGTCCGGGCCGCGCCTCGCGCGCCTGCGCGACAATCTGGGCCGCCTCGGGCTCGAGGCACGGGTGATCGAGGCCGATGCGGCGGACTATCGGCCCGAGGTCCTTTCGGATGCGGTGTTGCTGGACGCGCCCTGCTCGGCCACCGGCACCATCCGCCGCCACCCGGACGTGCCCTGGATCAAGCGGCCGGCCGATCTCGGCCGGCTCGCCGCCTTGCAGGACCGCCTGCTCGCTGCCGCCGCGCGGATGCTGCGGCCCGGCGGCCGGCTGGTCTATTGCGTCTGTTCCCTGCAGCCCGAGGAAGGCCCGCTCCGTGTCGCAAGCTTCCTTGCCGGGCCGCAGGGCGCGGCCTTCCGGCGCGATCCGGTGCGGGCGGCGGAACTGCCCGGCCTGGCCGAGGCGATCGACGATGCGGGCGATCTGCGCACCCTGCCCTGCCACTGGGCGGAGGCGGGCGGCATGGATGGTTTCTACGCCGCGCGGCTGGTGCGCGCGGCCTGAGCCGGCGCCCCCTCACCCCCGCCCTCTCCCGCGATGTGGGCTTGAGCCGCGAAGCGGATCAAGTGGTTGGCTGAGGGTCCTGCGGCCCGGCGGCCGCTCAGGCGGCGGCCACCACCTCGAGCTCGACAAGCCAGTTCGCTTCGAGCGTCTGCACGATGATCGCCGTTGTCGGCACAGTCCGCCCATTCAGCGCCTCGACGCGGGCACGGGCATTTTTGTCGGCATATGCGCCATCGCGCAGATACGAAGTGACCCGGACGATATTGTCCACGGTCATGTTCGCGGACCGCAGAATCGCCCTGATGTTCGACCACAGGAGCTGCAGCTGGGCATCGAGGTGAGGGCCTGGAACTCCCATCGCATCCAGCCCCATCGTGCCGCTGACAAACAGGAAACGCTCCGGCCGCTGGACCTCGATCGCGTGGACATAGTCGTCGGTAGACCGGTAGATGCCCTCGTGCGGGTCATGTACGACCAGTTTCATGTCTGTCCCTTCTGATGCCCGGGAAAACGGAGACGGCATGCGCCGCCTGACGCCGGCGCCTCAGCGCAGCAGCAGCGACATATACTGGCGGATGTTGCGCTCGAGCTCGGAATCCAGGTCCTTCATCAGCGCCTCGACCAGCTCGAACTGGAGCTGCTCGCGCTCGTTGAGGGTGAGATTCTCCGCCACCGTGCGCGAACGCTGCGCCGTCGCCGATGCATAGCCCGAACGGTTGCCGGCGGCGCCGCGCACCTCGACGGTCACCTCGACCCGGGCATCGTAGCGTTCCGACTGGTCGGTGGTGAACAGCCCGCGCACGCCGCCGGTGCGCTTCAGTCCCGCCTCGCGCGCGGAGGCGTCGCGGACGACGATCCGGGCCACGCCCTGCGGCCCGGCGGGGAGGATGCGCTCGCGCCCCCACCGCTCCGCCGCCACCGCGATGCTGACCGGGAAGGTATGCTCCACATTGGGGGCGCTGAGTGGGGGCACATACTCGTTGACGATCTCCACCGACGCCACGTCGAGGCGGATCGGTTCGCGGTTGGCGAAGGTGATGTCGGGGAAGGTGAGGCGCCGCGGCGGCTCGCTCTGGCAGGCGGCGGCGGCCAGGACGATCATCGCGACAATCAGGCGGCGGGTCGCGCCAGGGGAAAAAAGCATGTCCAGCACCCTCGGTTGAGCCGCCCCCTCGCGTCCTGTCATAACCAAGCCATGCGCCCGCCGCAAGGGTGGAAGGGTTCACTCGCGCGTCAGCACGCTCGCCGGTTCGAACTCGTAGAGGGTGTTGCAGAACTGGCAGGTCGCGGTGATGCGCCCCTCGACAACCATGTCGGCCAGATCCTCCGCCGGGAAGGAACGCAGCACATGCTCGACACGCTGGCGCGAGCAGCGGCAGGCGCTGCCAAGGTGCTGCGCGTCGTAGACGCGCACGCCCTCCTCGTGGAAAAGGCGCAGCAGCAGCCCGCCCGTCGCCAGTTCGCGGTCCACCAGCTCGGCATCGCGCACGGTGCCGATCAGCATCAGCGCCCGCCGCCAGGCATCCTCCGCCTCGTCCACCTCGGCGCCGCTGCCCGTCGGCGGCAGGCGTTGCAGCATGATGCCGCCGGCGCGCCAGACCGGCCGACCCGCTTCGTCATGCGTCAGGCGGGCGGCGACGCGGATGCCGGTCTGCAACTGCTCCGACTGCTGGAAATAGCCATGCACGCAGTCCGCCAGCGAGGCGCCCTTCAGTTCGACGATGCCCTGGTAGCGTTCGGAATTCTCGCCCTGGTCGACGGTGAAGGCGAGATAGCCGGAACCGAGGAAGCGCGGCACCACGCCGCTCGGCCCGCCGCTCTCCGCCATCGCCGCGCGCAGCGCCTCCTCGTCGAAGGCCGCGTAGCCGCGCAGATCGCCCGGCGTCCGGAAGTCGGTCATCAGCGTCGTGACCGGCCCGTCCGCTTTCACCTGGAGGGTGAAGATGCCGTCGAATTTCAGCATGCTGGCGAGCAGCGAGGTGAGCGCCAGCGATTCCCCCATCAGCCGCGAGACCGGCTCGGGATAGGAATGCCGGGTCAGGATCGTGTGCGCGACGCTGCCCAGCCGCGCGACGCGGCCGCGCAGGTTGGCGCCCTCGACCTGGAACGATTGAACGATGTCATCCTGCATGGCCAACTCTGACTGCGGTCCCGGACCGGGGCATGCCGGTCCGCGCCGAAAACGATAACAGCAGCGGCCAGCAAAGACCGAAACCGCTCACTCCGCAAGACACCAGGCAAGGATGCCCTTCTGCGCGTGCAGGCGGTTTTCCGCCTCGTCGAAGACCGCCGATTGCGGGCCGTCGATCACTTCCGCCGTCACTTCCTCGCCGCGATGGGCGGGCAGGCAGTGCATGAAGATCGCATCGGGCCGCGCGCGGCGCATCAGGCTCGCATCCACCTGGTAGGGCCGGAGCAGGTTGTGCCGCTCGCCCGGCTGGTCGCCGATCGAGACCCAGACATCGGTATAGACGCAGTCGGCGCCGGCCACCGCCGCCTCCGGATCCTCGGTGAGACTGACGCGCCCGCCCTGCGCGCGCGCCCAGTCGAGCACGGCGCCGGGCGGCGAGAGGCTCGCCGGACAGGCAAGGCGCAGTTCGAAACCGAAGCGCACCGCCGCCTGGACCATGGTGCGGGCCACGTTGTTGCCATCGCCGGTCCAGGCCCAGACCGAGCCGGCGACCTTGCCCTTGCGTTCCTCGAAGGTCATCACGTCCGCCATGAGCTGGCAGGGATGGCTCCAGTCGGTGAGGCCGTTGATCACCGGCACGCTCGCCGCCGCCGCCAGCTCGTCGAGGATGGCATGGCTCGAGGTGCGGATCATGATGGCATCGACATAGCGCGAGAGCACGCGCGCCGTATCCCCCACGGTCTCGCCGCGGCCGATCTGCAGCTCGTCGCGGCGCAGCACGATCGCCGTGCCGCCGAGCTGGCGCATGGCGACATCGAAGGAGACGCGGGTGCGCGTCGAGGGCTTCTCGAAGATCATGGCGAGCACGCGTCCCTCCAGCGGACGCATCCCGTCCGCCTTGCCCTTCGGCGTCGCGCCGCGCGCGCGCTTGAAGCTCGCGGCGCGGTCGAGGATGGCGCGCAGGGTCGCCGCGTCCAGCCGGTCCAGATCGAGGAAATGCCGGATGCCGTTGCCGCTCATGCGGACAGCTCCGCGCAGGCCCGGTCGAGCTTGCCCGCTGCCTCGCCGATCTCCGCCTCGCCGATGATGAGCGGCGGGGCGAGCCGCAGCACGTTGTCGCCGGCGGTGACGGTGAGCACGCCTTCCTTGAGCAGTGCCGCCTGCAGCGCGGTGTTCGGCTTGACGCATTCGAGACCCAGCATCAGGCCGACGCCGCGCACGTCCTTGATCACGCCGGGATGCTTCTCGGCGATGCGCGCGAGTTGCTGGCGCAGATGGCTCGAGACCTGCTGCACGCGGTCGAGGAAGCCCGGCTCCAGCATGACGTCGAGCACGGCGTTGCCCACGGCCATGGCCAGCGGGTTGCCGCCATAGGTCGAACCATGGGTGCCGGCGGACATGCATTTGCCGACCTTCTCCGTGGTCAGGCAGGCACCGACCGGAAAACCGCCGCCCAGCGCCTTGGCCAGCGCCATGATGTCGGGCGCGACGCCGGCCCATTCATGGGCGAACAGCTTGCCGGTGCGGCCCATGCCGCTCTGCACCTCGTCGAACATCAGCAGCAGCCCGTGCTCGTCGCAGATCTCGCGCAGGCCGCGCAGGCATTCGGCCGGCACCGTGCGGATGCCGCCCTCGCCCTGCACCGGCTCGATGAGGATGGCGGCCGTCTCCGGCCCGATCGCCTTCTTCAGCGCCTCATGATCGCCGAAGGGCAGGTTGTCGAAGCCGTCCACCACCGGCGCGAAGCCGGCCAGATACTTGGCATTGTTGGCGGCGGCGAGCGTGGCCAGCGTGCGGCCGTGGAACGATCCCTCGAAGGTGATGACCCGGTAGCGTTCCGGATGGCCGTTCTCGTCGTGATAGCGGCGGATGATCTTGAGGCCGCATTCCACCGCCTCGGCGCCGGAATTGGCAAAGAAGACGAGGTCGGCGAAGCTGTTCTCGACCAGCCGGCGGGCGAGCCGCTCCTGGCCGTCGATGCGGAACAGGTTCGAGGTGTGCCAGACCCGGTTGGCCTGTTCGGTCAGGGCCTTGACCAGGTGCGGATGGCGATGGCCCAGCATGGTGACGGCGATGCCGGAAGCGAAATCGAGGTAGCGCCGGCCCTTCGTGTCGGTGAGATAGGCGCCCTCGCCCTTCTCGAACGCGACATCGGCCCGGCCATAGGTCGGCAGTACTGCGGAATCCATCACAAGACCTCCAGGGCGCGGATGCGCCAGGGGCGGAAAACCGGGCGCATTTCCCGGTTTCCGCGGCGATCAGCGCCGGAAAGCCGCCGAGTATCGGGGGCTCTCCCGCGCCTGTCAACAAAGCGGAACATGGTTGGAACGAGGCTGTCGGGGCCGCCTCAGGCCTTGAGCTTGTATCCTCGTCGGACGAGGACGAGTGCTGCCGCCCATAGCGCCACGTCGAGGATGGCGAGCACGGCGATGCCGAGGCCGACGGAGGAGTCGGCGCGGTCGATGAAGCCGTAGCGGAAACCGTCGATCATGAAGAAGAAGGGGTTGACGTGGCTGATGGTGTACCAGATGCCGGGCAGGCGCTCGACAGAATAGAAAGTGCCCGACAGGAAGGCAAGCGGCGTCACCACGAAATTGGTGATCGCCGCCATGTGATCGAACTTGTTCGCCCACAACCCGCCGAGCAGGCCGATCAGGGAGAGCATCAGCGAGGCGAGGCCGGCGAAGGCCAGCACCGCCCAGGCATGGGAGATGGAGAGATCGACGAAGGGCAGCATGGCGAGGCCGACCGAGATGCCGACCACGAGGCCGCGCGTGGTCCCCGCCATGGCGTAGGCGAAGGTGAATTCGCCCGGGCTGAGCGGGGGCATCAGCATGTCGACGATATTACCCTGCACCTTCGAGATGAGGATCGAGGACGAGGTGTTGGCGAAGGCGTTCTGCGCGATCGCCATCATGATCAGGCCCGGCGCCAGGAACTCGATGAAGGGCACGCCGCCGATCTCGCGCACCGCCCCGCCCAGCGCCAGGGCGAAGACGGCGAGGAAGAGCAGGGTGGTGATGATCGGCGCCAGCACCGTCTGGGTCGCCACCACGGCGAAGCGGCGGACCTCCTTCACATAGAGGGTCCAGACGCCGATCCAGTTGATGCGGCCGATGCGCCGGCTGGCGGCGAGGGGATCGAAGGGCTCTGGCGCGGGCTGCATGGGCGGCGGTTCTAGTCCCGAACCGCCGCCCGTGCAAGGGCGCTCAGGCGGCGAGTTCGAGCCGCACCGCCTGGCAGGAGCGGGCATGGCCGATGCCGCGCTTGAAGGCGGGGTGGAAGCGCGAGAGCGCCACCGCGAAGGCCATCTCGTGCATGGCCGCGGTGCCGAAGCGGGCAAGTGCTGCCTCGCGCAGCTCCTCCTGCTCCGGCGCCCCGGCGGCCACTGCCCGGCCGAAGCGGAAGGCAAGCGAAAGTGCCTCGGGCAATTCCTGCGTGCGGCCGCCGGCGGCGGCGGCAAGACGGCCCGGCGCGATGCCGGCCTTGAGCGCGGCATTGACATGGATCTGCAGGCATTCCCCGCAATCCTCTTCCAGCACCGCGCCCAGCGCGGCGAAGGCCAGGACATCCTTCGGCGCCTGCATCGGCTCGCGCATCAGGCCGGAGACCGCCTTCAGGCGCTCATAGACATGCGGCGCCTGCCGCGCGACATCGCGCATATAGGCAAGCGGCACGCCGAGCATCTTCTCCATGGCGCGGATCTGCGCTTCCGGCTTCAGCGCCGCGAAGCCGCCTTCGGCGAGCGCGCGCCCCACGGGCCTGAGCAGGAGAAGTGCCGGCAGGTAGACGCCGATCAGTTCGGCGCCGAGCGCGAGGCCGCCCGGCGGACCGTGATGGCCGGCCTCCACCAGATGCGTCGCGGCATGGAGCAGCAGGAAGAGCGCCGGCGGCAGGTAGGCGAAGCCCGCCGGCAGGCCGCGCAGGCGGCGCGCCAGCGCGATGGCGAGGCCGACCGCGATGTAGGCGGCGCCCACGTCGCGCACGAAATGCGCATTGAAGGGGCCGCTTTCGGCGACGCCGGGCAGGGTCGCGAACCAGAAGCCCGGCGCGGCGAACATGGCCGCCCCGTTCAGTATCAGGATGCCGCCGAAGATCAGCGGCAGGTCCAGCCTTCTTGTCATCGTCGTCACGGGCGTTCTCCGCTCAGGGTTGCTCCATGCCCCAGGGACGAGGCAGCCGGGCCGGATGTGACCGACGATCAGGGAAACTTCTGCGCCGCATGCTTGATGCGCAGGATCTCGATTGTCCGGACCCTGGCCAGCACGCGGCAGAAAACAATGTAGTTCCCATGTGCGACCAGTTCGCGCACCTGTCTGGGCAAGCCGGGCCTTCCGGAGCGGCCAAGTTCGGGATAGAGCGCGAGCCGCTTGGTCTTCTCGCGCAGTTCCTGACCGAAGCTTTGCGCCCTGGCGGGATTGTCTCGCCCGATGTAGCGGACGATGGCCAATAGATCGTCGCGGGCCTTCGGCCGCCAGGTGATGCGGTAACCGGGCCTTGTCGCTGGCATCAATCGGCCCGCGAGGGCGGCAAAATCATGTCCCCGGCAGGCCGCGCCGGCAGGATCACCGCCTTTTGCGCCCGGCGGGCCTCGACGAGGCATTCATCCCGGCGACGGCGGCGTCCATCTCGGCCATGACGTCCCCATGCGCAAGACCGGCGTTCCTGTCGTCAATGGCTTCCTGTATTTCGGCGGCGAGCCACTTGTTGTGGGCGGCCGCGCGATGGGCTTCGCGCAGCGCGGCGGCACGGCCCCGACCACCGGCCGTCGAGGGCCTGACGTCGGGATTCCACTCCCGGGCATCGAACCGGCCGATGGTAATGCCGATGCCGCGCAACACGTTCAGGGCCGCGGCCGGATTGCCAAAACGGCGCGGCTCGGTGCTGCGCGCCTTTGCCAGCACACCGCCACCGCCGCTGCGGGTCTCGATCTGCACGAGAAACGTCCCCCCCTGCGCCTTCAGCGTTACGCCGGATACGCCGCCAGCCTCGCTGGCGGCCCGCAATTGTTCGAGGGTAAGGCTCCTCGCCATCGGTTCCTCACGCGCAATAATTCAAGAAAGTATGTACATCAAGAATAGAAATCACGCAAACCGGACGGGTCCCGCCCGCCCGCCACCCTCGCTATACTCGGCCCATGAAGGTCACCATCTGGCACAATCCGCGCTGCTCCAAGTCGCGCGCCACGCTCGCCCTGCTGCGCGAGCGCGGCATCGAACCGCATATCGTCGAATATCTGAAAGACCCGCCGACGGCGGTGGAAATCCGCGCCGCGCTGCTTGCGATGGGCAAGGATGCCCGCGCGCTGCTGCGCCGGGGCGAGGCGGAGTACCGCGCCCTCGGCCTCGACGATCCGGCGCTGGGCGAGGCGGAGATCGTCGCCGCCATGGCGCGCCATCCGGTGCTGATCGAGCGGCCCGTCGTACTGGCGGGCAAGCGCGCGGCGCTCGGCCGCCCGCCCGATTCCGTGCTGGACATTCTCTGACATGACCGCGGCCGTGGACTGGCGCGCTGCCCTGCTGCGCGGCGAGCGCCTGGCGCTCGCGCGCGCCATCACCGCGGTCGAGAACGAGACGGCGGAGGCCGGCGCGGTGCTGGCCGCCATCTTTCCCCATCTTGGGCGCGCGCTGGTGGTGGGCTTCACCGGCGCGCCAGGGGCCGGCAAGTCGAGCCTGGTCAATGCCTATATCGGCGTGCTGCGCGGGCGGGGCCTGAGCGTCGGCGTGGTCGCGGTCGATCCGTCGAGCCCACTCAGCGGCGGCGCGCTGCTCGGCGACCGGCTGCGCATGAACGCCCATGCCGGCGATCCGGGCGTCTTCGTGCGCTCGCTCGCCGCGCGCGGCCATCTGGGCGGGCTCTCGCGCACCGCGGCGCGGGTGATCGACGTCATGGACGCGGCCGGGCGGGACGTCATCGTGGTGGAGACGGTCGGCACCGGCCAGAGCGAGATCGAAATTGGCGAGGTCGCCAATGTGCGCGTCGTGGTGAGCGCGCCGGGCCTCGGCGACGACGTGCAGGCGCTGAAAGCCGGCATTCTCGAAATCGCCGACATCCTGGTGGTCAACAAGGCCGATCTGCCGCTCGCCGAACGCACCGCCCGCCAGCTCGAAAGCATGGTCGCGCTCACCGGGCGCGCCGTGCCGGTGCTGAAAACCGTGGCCACCACCGGCGCCGGTATCGAGGCGCTGGCGGAGGCGATTGCCGCGCGCGCCGCGGCACGGCCGCAAGGCCTGGCGGCGCGCCGGCGCATGCGCCGGCTGATGGCGGGGCTTGCCGCCGAACTGGTGCGCCGCCGGATCGCCGACGAGGAGAGCGCCGCCTTGGACGGGCTGGCGGAGCGGCTGCTCCGGGGCGAGGTGACCTTCGCGGAGGCGGCGCGGAAAGCGCTTGAAATCCTCCCCCGCGAAAGCGACTAATCGCGCCATGAGAACACATCACCCGGCGCCGATCCGCGCCGCCATCGCCAGCCTGCCCGGCTCCAAGATCCGCGAGGTCTCGCTTGCCGGCGCGAACCTGCCCGACCTCATCCCGCTCTGGTTCGGCGAGGGCGACGAGCCGACGCCCGCCTTCATCCGCGAGGCGGCGAAGGCCGCACTCGACCGGGGCGAGACGTTCTATGCCCCCAATGCCGGCGTGCCGGCGCTGCGCCAGGCCATCGCCGCCTATCTCGGGCGCCTCTATGGCCGCGACTTCGCGCTGGAGCGCATCACCGTCACCGGCTCGGGCATGAATGCCATCATGCTGGCCATGCAGATGCTGGTCGGCGAGGGCGACAATGCGGTGATCGTCGAGCCGATGTGGCCCAATGCGCGCGAGAGCGTGCGCATCATGGGCGCCGAGCCGCGTGCCTGCGTGCTCGAGCCCGGCAACGATGGCTGGCGTCTCGATCCCGACCGGCTGGCCGCGCTCTGCGATGCGCGCACCCGCGTCATCTTCGTCAATTCGCCGGGCAATCCCACCGGCTGGATGATGTCGACGGAGGAACAGCGCGCCCTGCTCGCCTTCGCCCGGGCGCGCGGCATCTGGATCGTCGCCGACGAGGTCTATGCCCGCATCGTCTACGACCGGCCGCACGCGCCCTCCTTCCTCGAAGTGGCGGGGCCCGACGATCCGGTGATCGTGGTCAACAGCTTCTCCAAGGCCTGGTCCATGACCGGCTGGCGGCTCGGCTGGATCACCGCGCCGGCGAGCCTCGCGCCGGTCCTCGGCAACCTCAACGAATTCAACATCTCGCACCCGACCACCTTCGCCCAGGCCGGCGCGGTGGCGGCGCTGGAGCAGGGCGAGCCCTACGTGGCGGCGCTCTGCCGGCGCTATGGCGAGGCGCGGGAGCTGACGCTTGCCCGTCTCGGCTCGTTCCGCCGGGTGCGCCTGACCCGCCCCGAGGCCGCTTTCTACGCCTTCTTCGCCGTCGATGGCGTGCGGGACAGCCTCGCCTTCTGCAAGGAACTGCTGCGAAGCGCCGGCGTCGGACTGGCGCCGGGCATCGCCTTCGGCCCGGCGGGCGAGGGCTATGTGCGGCTCTGCCATGCCTGCTCGCTGCCGCGCCTCGAACAGGCACTGGACCGGCTGGCCGGGGTGCTGGATGGCTGAAGCCTCCGGGCTTCCTTTACGCAAAACTGCCGGCTAGAGTCGCTCTCCTGAAACATCAGGAGGGAACCCCGCATGGAACGCGCCGTCATCGTCTCGACCGCCCGGACGCCGATCGGAAAAGCCTTTACCGGCGCTTTCAACAACACCCATGGCGCGGAGATGGGCGGGCATGTGATCCGGCACGCCATCGAGCGCGGCGGCATCGAGCCGGGCGAGGTGGAGGACGTGCTGCTCGGCTGCGCCAATCCGGAAGGGGCGACGGGCCAGAACATCGCCCGCCAGGCGGCGCTGCGCGCCGGCTGCCCGGTCACCACTTCGGGCGCCACGGTCAACCGCTTCTGCTCGTCGGGCCTGCAGACCATCGCCATGGCGGCGCAACGGGTGATGGTGGAAGGCGTGCCGGCCATCGTCGCCGGCGGTCTCGAATCGGTCAGCCTGACCACGGGCGAGCGGATGAACCGCAACCGCGTCACCGACGACTGGCTGATGCAGCACAAGCCGGAAGTCTACATGCAGATGATCGACACCGCCGAGGTGGTGGCCAAGCGCTATGGCATCAGCCGGGAGCGCCAGGACGAGTTCGGCCTGCAGAGCCAGCTGCGCGCCTGCGCCGGCCAGCAGGCCGGCAAGTTCACCGACGAGATCGCGCCGATCACGGTGAAGAAGCTGCTCTACGACCGCAAGACCAACACCTACAACGGCGAGGAGACGGTCACCGTCGACCGCGACGAGGGCCTGCGCGCCGATACCAACCCGGAAGGGCTCGCCAAGCTCAAGCCGGTCCGCGGCGAGGGCTTCTGCGTTACGGCGGGCAATGCGAGCCAGCTCTCCGACGGCGCCTCCGCCTGCGTGGTGATGGACGCGAAGCTCGCCGAGAAGCGCAACCTCAAGCCGCTCGGCATCTTCCGCGGCTTCACCGTGGCCGGCTGCGAGCCGGACGAGATGGGCATCGGCCCGGTCTTCGCCATCCCGCGCCTGCTCGAGCGCACCGGCGTGAAGATGGACGACATCGGCCTGTGGGAGCTCAACGAAGCCTTCGCCGTTCAGGTCATCTACTGCCGCGACAAGCTGGGCATTCCCGACGATCGCCTCAACGTGAACGGCGGCGCCATCGCCGTCGGCCACCCCTACGGCGTCTCCGGCGCGCGCCTGGTCGGCCATGCGCTGATCGAGGGCAAGCGCCGCGGCGCGAAATTCGTCGTCGTCACCATGTGCATCGGTGGCGGCCAGGGCGCGGCGGGTTTGTTCGAGGTTGCCTGACGGCGCCTCGCCGGCGGATCGGAAGGAACCGAGGGAGCGAGTGAGCATGAGCGACAGGACGCTGTTTCCCGTCACTAAGGACTGGGCGGGGAGGGCCTGGGTGGACAAGGCCAAGTACGAAGCGATGTACCGCCGCTCGATCGACGATCCGGAAGGCTTCTGGGGCGAGCATGGAAAGCGCGTCGACTGGATCAAGCCCTACACCAGGGTGAAGGACGTCTCCTACCAGGCGAAGGACCTGCATATCCGCTGGTTCCACGACGGCACGCTCAATGCCTCGGTCAATTGCGTCGACCGGCATCTGGCCAGGCGCGGCGATCAGGTGGCGATCATCTGGGAGGCGGACGATCCCAAGCATGACGCGCGCATCACCTATCGCGAGCTGCATGCGGAAGTCTGCCGCATGGCGAACGTGCTCAAGGCGCAGGGCGTCAAGAAGGGCGACCGGGTCACGATCTACCTGCCGATGATCCCGGCCGCCGCCTATGCCATGCTCGCCTGCGCGCGCATCGGGGCCGTTCATTCAGTGGTGTTCGGCGGCTTCTCGCCGGACAGTCTGGTCGGGCGCATCACCGACTGCGACAGCCGCGTCGTCATCACCGCCGACGAGGGCTTGCGCGGCGGGCGCAGGATCGCGCTCAAGGCCAACGTGGACGAGGCGCTGAAGCAATGCCCCGAGGTGAAGAAGGTGCTGGTGGTGCGCCATACCGGCGGCGCGGTCGGCTTCCAGGCCGGGCGCGACCTCTGGTACCACGAGGAGGCGGCGAAGGTTCCCGCCGACTGTCCGGCGGTGGAGATGGGGGCGGAGGATCCGCTCTTCATCCTCTACACCTCCGGCTCGACCGGCAAGCCCAAGGGCGTGCTGCACACCACCGGCGGCTATCTCGTCTATGCGTCGATGACGCACCAGTATGTCTTCGATTATCACGATGGCGACATCTACTGGTGCACCGCCGATGTCGGCTGGGTCACCGGGCACAGCTACATCCTCTATGGCCCGCTCGCCAACGGCGCCACGACCCTGATGTTCGAGGGTGTGCCCAACTATCCGGATGCCTCGCGCTTCTGGCAGGTGGTGGACAAGCACAAGGTCAACATCTTCTACACCGCGCCGACCGCGATCCGCGCCCTGATGCGCGAAGGACCGGACTTTGTGCGCAAGACCTCGCGCAAGTCGCTGCGTCTGCTGGGCTCGGTCGGCGAGCCGATCAATCCGGAAGCGTGGCTCTGGTATCACGAGCATGTGGGCGACGGGCGCTGCCCGATCGTCGATACCTGGTGGCAGACCGAGACCGGCGGCATCCTGATCACGCCGCTGCCCGGCGCCATCGCGCAGAAACCGGGCTCGGCCACCTTGCCCTTCTTCGGCGTCCGGCCGGTCATCGTCGATGGCGAAGGCAAGGAACTCGCCGGCGCGACCGAGGGCAATCTCTGCATCGCCGACAGCTGGCCGGGGCAGATGCGCACCGTCTATGGCGATCACCAGCGCTTCATCGAGACCTACTTCACCACCTTCCCCGGTCGCTATTTCACCGGCGATGGCTGCCGGCGCGACGCGGACGGCTATTACTGGATCACCGGGCGGGTCGACGACGTGATCAACGTCTCCGGCCACCGGCTCGGCACGGCCGAGGTGGAAAGCGCGCTGGTCGCCCATCCGAAGGTGGCGGAGGCGGCGGTCGTCGGCTACCCGCACGACATCAAGGGCCAGGGCATCTATGCCTATGTCACGCTGAATGCCGGCGAGAAGCAGAGCGAGGAGCTGCGCAAGGAACTGGTCGCCTGGGTCAGGAAGCAGATCGGGCCGATCGCCACGCCGGACCTGCTGCAATGGGCGCCCGGCCTGCCCAAGACGCGCTCGGGCAAGATCATGCGCCGCATCCTGCGCAAGATCGCCGAG
>JAHCJR010000059.1 GCA_026126165.1 Alphaproteobacteria bacterium | reverse complement strand
TACGGCGCGCCCGACAGCGCCTCAGAGCGTCAGGACGATCTTGCCGAGATGCTCGTTCGCGCGCATGCGGGCCAGCGCGCGATCGGCCTCGGCGAAGGGCACGACCCGATCCACCACCGGCACCAGCCGGCCCACCTCGATCTCGCCCATGAGGTCGGCGACGAAACGGCTGACGACCGTCGCATGTTCCTCGATATTCCGGCTGCGGAAGGTGACGCCGAAAAGCTTCAGGCGGCGAAGGGCGAGCTGGTCCAGATCGATGGCGCAGCGACCGCCCGCGAGCCGGCCAATGCTGACGACACGCGCGCCCAGTGCCGCGGCGCGAAAATTGTCTTCGAGAACCGGGCCGCCCACCATGTCGAGAATCACGTC
Source organism: Alphaproteobacteria bacterium (assembly GCA_026126165.1). Taxonomy (GTDB): domain Bacteria; phylum Pseudomonadota; class Alphaproteobacteria; order Ferrovibrionales; family Ferrovibrionaceae; genus JAHCJQ01. Next base: position 21,970 of record JAHCJR010000059.1, on the reverse strand, counting down.
CGCCCCGCGCCCTTCGGTGAGCGCGAGCACCTCGTCGGCGATCCGGCCGCGATGATCGTCCAGCACCTTGTCGAAACCAAGCTCGGCCAGTCGGGCCCGCCGGTCCGGATTGCGCGAGGTGCCGATGACGAGGCCCGCGCCCTTCAGCCTGGCGATCTGCATGGCGGCCAGGCCAACTCCCGATCCGGCACCGCGCACCAGAACCGAAGCCCCCGGCTGCATCGCTCCGTTGCTGGTGAGCGCATCATGCGCGGTGAGATGGCCGACCGGCAGCGCCGCGGCCGCCTCCCACGGCATCTCGTGCGGCAGTCGCAGCGCCAGTCGGTAGTCCACTTTCACGAGTTGCGCCATGCTGGCCACCGCCATCGCCGCGACCCGCTCGTTCAGACGGAAGCCGACCACCTCCTCGCCCATCTCGACGATCTCGCCGGCCATCTCGATGCCGGCCGCAGGCCCGGCATCGGCCGGCGAATGGCCAAAGCGGTAAGGCGTCCCGAGGAGATCGACCCGATTGAGCGCCACGGCCCGCACGGCGACGAGCAGGTCGGTCGGGCCGACAGCGGGCTCCGGCGCATCCTCCAGTTCGAGTTGGACAGAATTGCCGCGCAAGCGCGCAACCATCACCTTCATGGGACCCTCGCCTGGACGAATCGCCCTAGTCTGCCACAGGCTAGGAACAGGACGGCGGGGAGGCAAGCCGCCCGCGCCAGGTCCGGGAGACCCCTTCGATGATCCGCATCCGCGAAATCCACAGCTATCCGGTCAAGGGACTGAACGGCCGGCACCTTGAACGGGCGAAGCTTTTGCCCGGGCAGGGCCTGCCGTGGGACCGCGCCTTCGCCATCGCGCATGGCACGGCTCCATTCGATGCGGAAGCGCCGCAATGGCTGCCGAAGACGCATTTCCTCATGCTCATGCAGAACGAGAGGCTGGCCCAGCTCGACTGCCGGTTCGACGACGAGACCCAGACCCTCGCTGTCCTGCGCGATGGGCGACAGGTGGCGCGCGGGCGCCTCGGCGATCCGATCGGACGCGCGGTGATCGAACAGTTCTTCGCCGCCTACCTGAAGGACGAGGTGCGCGGGGCGCCGCGCATCGTCAGCGCCGAGGGACATCGCTTCCACGATTCGCGTTCAGGCTTCCTGTCGATCGTCGGCCTGGCCTCGGTCGGCGATCTCGAAAGAGTGGTCCGGCGCACCGTGCATCCGCTGCGCTTCCGCGCCAATATCTATCTCGAAGGCAGCCTGCCCTGGGAGGAATTCAACTGGGTCGGCCGCGAGATCGAGATCGGCGCAGCGCGGCTGCGGATCGTCAAGCGCATCGAACGCTGCCCGGCCACGGATGTAGACCCGCTCAGCGGCGCGCGCGACATGCGCATCCCGCTCGCCTTGCGGTCGGGTTTCGGTCACCAGGACTTTGGAATTTACGCGGAAGTGATTGGTGGCGGCGATATCGCCACCGGCGACGAACTGCGCGTCCCGCCGGTCTGAAACACAGGACGGGCCGCGCGAGCGGTCCGCCCCGATTCGGGCCGTATCAGTCGCCGACCGCCGGATCGGCCGGCAGCACGAGAACCGGCTGCGGCTGCTCGCTCTCGCCCGGCGCCTCGCCCTCGGCCGATTCGCCGCCGCCATTGCCGCCATTGCCATACTGCTGCGCCGACTGGGGGTTACCCTGCTGCTGGCGCTGCTGCTGGGTCATGCCGCTGGCGACCATGATCCGGTAGTAGTGCTCGGCGTGCTGCTGGTAATTCTCGGCCGCGATGCGATCGCCGGCGGCCTGCGCATCCCGCGCAAGCTGGCAATAGCGGTCGAAGATGTGCGCGGCGGTGCCGCGAATCTTGACGTCAGGCCCATTGCTGTCGAAGTTCCTTTGCGCACCACCACCCATGCCGTGGGGCTTGCGGCCATTGGAACGGCCGCGCGAACGCTTTTGATTCACAGGTCTCATCTCAACATCTGTTTGGTTGACCCATCACCCGCAGGCGACCGTGTCCGATCTAGTCCGGCGGCAGAGACACCCACCTGGGTGCCTCAAGCTCCCGTGAAGCGGCCCGCGCATGGGCCCTGTCTGGTCGGGACGGAACCGAATTGGGGCGGCGGGGGCCGCAACACCGAAGTTCCAGTCCGAAAGCTAGTATCCCGGGACGGATTTTCCAACAGCTATTTTGCCCCGGGACGAAAAATCAATGCGCGCTCGATACCGGCCAGGTCCCGGCCGGCCGTCCATCCAGTGAAGCCGGCGCGGGTAAAGATCGCCTTAACGTCAGAGGCTTGACCCGCCCCCACCTCGACCGCGAGGAAACCGGCGGGGCGCAGGAATCGCGCAGCCTCGCCAGCCATGACGCGATAGCAACGCAGACCATCGGCACCACCATCGAGGGCAGTATGCGGATCGTAAAGCGCCACGTCCGGCATGAGCCTACCGATTTCCCGGCTCGGTATGTAGGGCGGGTTGGAGACAATGACGTCGAAAGATCCTTCGGTCCCGGCAAACCAGTCGCCTTTCCGGAAGCGCGATCGCGTCGAAAGGCCGAGTGTCGCCGCGTTCTCCCGCGCGATGGCGAGCGCGGCCTCGGAAACATCCACCCCGACGCCCTCGGCCGCCGGCAGTTCATGCAGCAACGCCAACAGGATGCAGCCCGATCCTGTGCCGAGATCGAGAACGCGGAGCGGGTCTTTTCGCCGGTCCGCCAGGGTCGCGAGAACAGCATCGACAAGGGTTTCGGTATCGGGTCGCGGGTCGAGCACGGCCGGCCCGATGCGGAACTCGAGACTCCAGAACTCCCGGCGGCCGAGGATGCGCGCCACCGGTTCGTGCCGGGCGCGCCGCGCCAGCATCGCACGAAAGGCCGCCGCCACCGCCAAGGGCACCGTCTCGTCATCGATCGTCAGCAGCCGTCCCGGATCGACCCCGAGCGCGCCGGCCAGCAGCAGCCGGGCTTCGCGACGCGGCTGCATGTTGCCGACGGCAGCGAGGGCGGCCTGTCCCTCCGCCAGCAGTTCGGCGATGCCCGGCACCTTTCAGCCTTCCGCGCCCACTTCGGCGAGGCGCGCCGCCTGGTCGGCAGCGATCAGCGCGTCCACGAGTTCGTCCAGCGCCTCGCCCGAAATGACCTTGTCGATCTTGTAGAGCGTCAGGTTGATCCGGTGATCGGTGACCCGGCCTTGCGGAAAGTTATAGGTGCGGATGCGTTCCGAGCGGTCGCCGCTGCCGACCTGGCCCTTGCGCGCCGCGGCGCGCGCCTGGTCCTTCTGCTCGCGTTCCCGCTCGTAAAGACGGGCGCGCAGGATCTTCATCGCCTTGGCGCGGTTCTTGTGCTGCGACTTCTCGTCCTGCTGCTGCACCACGATGCCCGTCGGCAGATGGGTGATGCGCACCGCGCTATCGGTGGTGTTGACGGACTGGCCGCCGGGACCGGAGGAGCGGAACACATCGATGCGCAAGTCCTTTTCCTCGATCCTGATATCCACCTCCTCGGCCTCCGGCAGCACCGCCACCGTCGCGGCCGAGGTGTGGATGCGCCCCGATCCTTCCGTCTCCGGCACGCGCTGCACGCGATGGACGCCGCTCTCGAACTTGAGGCGGGCGAAGACGCCGCGACCCGAAATGGTCGCGATTCCCTCCTTGCAGCCGCCGAGGTCGGTCTCGGAATAGCTGACCGGCTCGAAGCGCCAGCCTTTGAGGTCGGCATAACGCTGGTACATGCGGAACAGCTCGCCCGCAAACAGCGCCGCCTCCTCGCCGCCGGTGCCGGCGCGGACCTCAAGGATGGCATTGCGTTCGTCGGCCTCGTCCCTTGGCAATAGCAGCAGCCGCACCTGACGTTCCAGCTCGGGCAGCCGCTGGCGCAGCGAGGCCAGCTCGTCTTCGGCCAGCGCCCGCATCTCCGCGTCCTCGGAGCGGCGCATCTCTTCCAGCTCGAGCAGTTCGCGACGCGCCTTGCGGTAGGCATTGATGCCCTCGACCACCGGGCTCAGCTCGGAATATTCACGCGAGAGACTGGCGAAATCGTCCCCCGCGCGCGCCGGATCGGCCATGGCGGCCGCCAGCGCGTCGTGGCGGACCAGGATCTTCTGCAGAACGTCCTCGGAGATCATGCGCCGGCTCAGGCCAGGGTGCGGAGCTTCTCCGCAAGGCGTTCGATCGGCAGTTCGGACTGGCTGCCGCTGTCGAGTTCGCGCAGCGACACCACGCCCTTCGCCAGTTCGTCGTCGCCAAGGATGACCGCCGCGATGGCATTGAGGCGGTTGGCGCGCTTCATGCGCCGCCCGACATTGCCGCGGAAGCCCAGTTCGATCACCAGCCCGTCGCGGCGCAGTGCGCGCGCCAGTTCGAGCGCGCGCGCCTCCGCCGCCGGGCCGATCGGGATCAGCGCCACGGGCCGCACTGGGGGCGGCAGGTTCGCGGCCAGCATGGCAAGACGCTCGATGCCGCCCGCCCAGCCGATGCCCGCCGTGGGCTGGCCGCCCAGCATCTCGATCAGCCCGTCATAGCGCCCGCCGCCGATCAGCGTTCCCTGCGCACCGAGATGGGTGGTCACGAACTCGAAGGCCGTGTGCGTGTAGTAATCGAGGCCGCGCACGAGGCGCGGGCTGAGCTGATAGGCGACGCCCGACGCATCGAGCCCGGCGCGCACGGCGGCGAAGAAATCGCGCGCGGCGGCGGTATAGAAAGTCTCCATCGGCGGGGCGCCGGCGATCACCTCGCGGTCGCCGGCGTCCTTGGAATCGAGAATACGCAGCGGATTGCGCTCGAGCCGCTTGAGGCTGTCTTCCGACAGGCGGGCGCGATGGCCTTCCAGATACTCGACCAGGGCACGGCGGTAAGCCTGGCGGCTGTCGATATCGCCAAGCGAGTTGATCTCCAGCACGCATTTGTCGAGCAGCCCGAGCCGATCGAGAATATCGGCGGCGAGCGTCACCACTTCGATATCGGCCTCGGGTTCGGGTGCGCCGATCACCTCGATATCGATCTGGTGGAACTGGCGCTGACGACCCTTCTGCGGCCGCTCGAAGCGGAACATCGGGCCATGCGCGAAAACCTTGATGGGCGCCTGCTGGGCCAGCCCGTTTGAGATGAAGGCCCGGCAGATGCCGGCGGTATATTCGGGCCGCAAGGTCAGGTTCTCGCCGCCCTTGTCGACGAAGCTGTACATCTCCTTCGACACCACGTCGGACGTTTCACCCATCGACCTGGCGAAGACCTCGGTGAACTCGAAGATCGGCGTCGACATCTCGGCGTAGCCGTAGCCACGCGCCACCTGGCGGGCGGTGTCGATCACATGCAGATGCTTGCGCTGCTCGTCAGGCAGCAGATCGTGCGTGCCGCGCACCGGCTGGAAAGCGGGCATCTGCCGGGTCCTCGGTTCTATCGGTTGAAGGCGCTGCCAGCCTGCAGGCGACCGGGATCGAGCGAGATACCCCGCCTTGCCTCGCCAAGCTGGCCCTGGCGAGGCAGAGGCACGCCATCGACGACGAACTCGAGCGCGCCGAGATTGCCGGTCCACAGCACGAGGTCGGCCCGGTCCGGCGCATGATAGACGTCGCCGGCCCGCAGCACCTTGTTCGGGAAAACCGCTTCGTTGCCCTGGCTGCGCACGTCGATCCAGCTATCGCCATGGGCGCGCAGCGTGACGCGCGAGCGCGCCGGCGACGCGCCATAGACCTGCCCCTCCGGCTGGCTTGCCGCCGGCGCGGCAGGCGGCGCGGACGACGCGGGAGCGGTCTCGGCACGCGGCGCCTCGGCCGGAGCAGTCGCGGCGGCGGGCGGGGCGGTCAGGGGCTGGGTCACGATCGGATCGCCGGCGGCGGGTGGCACGCTCGCCGGCGCCGGCTGCACCTGCAAAGCCGGCGGCAAGGGTGTCATCTGCGCGGGCGGCAGCGGCGTCGGCGAACCGGCAGCCGCATTACCCTCGCCCGCGCCGTTTGGGGCCGGCTGCGGCGAAGGCAGGCGCGCGGCCGGCAGCGCCACCGCCGGTTCCTGGCCGGCACGGACCGCCGGATCGGCAATGGGCGGCGCGGACTGTTCCATCCGCTCGGGCACGGGCTGCACCAGATCCACCGCCAGGCGGTCGCGATTCTGGTAATAGTACCAGCCGCCATAGATCAGGCCGGCAACCAGCAGGGAAATGATGATCAGCCAGCCGCGCGGGCTGTGGGTCTCCGGCGTCGGCGTCGGAAAGACGAGGCGCTGCTGCGCCGGCTCCGCGCGTTCCTCGCCGGCGAAGGCATCGAGCACCGCCTTCTGGTCGAGGCCGAGAAAGTCCGCGTAGGTCTTGAGGAAGCCGGTCACATAGATGCGCCCGGGCAGTTCATTGAACGCGCCGCGCTCGATCGCTTCCAGGTAGGGGTAGCGGATGCGAAGCTGCGCCGCGACCGAGGGCAGGTCGTAGCCCAGCCGCTCGCGTTCCTGCCGCAGCATCATGCCGATGCCGCCATACTGTTCCAGACCATCCTCCTGCCCCGGGGCCCGCAGGTTGAGACGCGGACGTTCGGAGGCGGTGAGCAGGTCGGAACCGCGCTGATGATCGTTTGCCATGCCAGAACCAGTACGCTACCACGCGCCCGCCTTGCCGTGGCGCGGTCGAGGCGCCCTACCAGGGCATCCCCGCCCTCGGCCCGGGGCGCTGCCGATCTGGCCGCACTAAAACAGAGCCTCGGGAAGGGCGCAACCCGTTAGATGACGACGCCATGGTCTTTCGCGAAATTGAGAAGTCGGCCGCGCAGCGAATGGTCCGGCGCGACGAGCAGGCGGTTCAGATAGGCGACGAGCGCCGGCACATCGAGCGAGAGGACCATCTCCTTCACCGGCCCGATCGCCGAGGCGGCCATCGACAGGTTGCGAAAGCCCAGCCCGATCAAGGCCATAGCTTCGAGCGGCCGGCCCGCCATCTCGCCGCAGACCGAAATCGGCACGCCGGCATCCTCGCATTGCCGGGCGACCCAGCGCAGGAAGGAAAGCAGGGCCGGCGATAGCAGGTCGTATCGATCCGCGGTCAGCGGATTGCCGCGATCGGCGGCGAAGAAATACTGGCTCAGATCGTTCGAGCCGACCGAGATGAAATCGACCAAGGGCAAGAGCGCCGGAAACTGCCAGGCGAGCGAGGGCACTTCCAGCATGGTGCCGATCCTCACCTCGCGCGGCACCGCCTTGCCCTGGCCGGTCAACCTCTGGCGCTCCAGTTCCAGAAGCTCGCGCGCCTTCTGGTATTCCGCCACCTCGGCGATCATGGGGAACATCACCATCAGCCGCCGCCCGCCCGCCGCCAGCAGCAGGGCGCGAAGCTGGGCGCGCAGCAGCGAGGGACGATCGAGGCCGATGCGGATCGCCCGCCAGCCCATGGCGGGGTTCTCCTCGTCGTTGCTGCCGAGATAGGGCAAGGCCTTGTCGCCGCCGATATCGAGAGTGCGGAAGATGACCGGCCGCTCGCCGGCGACATCGAGCACGCGCGAATAATAGTCCGTCTGGACGCCGACACGCGGCAAGGTCGGCCGGACCATGAACTGCAGTTCGGTACGGAACAGCCCGATGCCATCCGCCCCGGTCTCGTCGAGTTGGGGCAGGTCGATGGTCAGGCCGGCATTGATATGCAGCGCGATCCGTTCGCCGCAGCGCGTCACCGCCGGCTGGCGGCGGAGCTGCGCATACTTGGCCTGCCGCTCCGCACGAAGCTGCACGTTCTGCCGCACGGCGCGCAGCACGTCCTCGCCCGGGCGGATATAGACGACGCCATCGTCGCCATTCACCACCACATAATCGCCAGGCTCCACCGCGGCGATTGCGCCCTCGCAGCGGCCGATCACCGGAATTTGCAGGGCGCGCGCAACGATCGCCACATGCGCGGTGGGCGAGCCCTCCTCGAGTACCAGCCCCTGCAGGCCGGCGCGGTGATAATCCAGCAGGTCGGCCGGCCCGAGCGCGCGGGCGAACAGGATCGCATCGGGCGGCATCGATTCCCGGTCCACATGGGCGCTCTTGCCTAGAAGCTGCAGATAAAGGCGGTTCGCCAGGTCCTCGAGATCGACCAGCCGCTCGCGAAGATAAGGGTCGGTGATCTGTTGCATGCGGTGGCGTGTCTCGATCTGCACCTTCTGCACCGCCGCTTCGGCGGTCAGGCCGCTTTCCACCGCCAGATGCATCTTGGCAAACCAGCCCGTGTCGTGGGCGAACATCTTGTAGGCTTCCAGCACGTCCCGGCTTTCGCCCGCGATCGCCGGATCGGGTTCGGCCAACAGCCGATCGATGCTCGCCCGCAGCGCCAGTACGGCCGCCTCGAGGCGCCTCTTCTCTTCGCCGATATCCTCGGCAATCGCTTTCTTGACCTCGAAGCGCGGCTCATGCAGCACGGCGCTGCCGAGCGCCAGCCCTTCCGACAGCGCGCGTCCCTCGATGCGCAGCGGCAACGTGGCATTGCCGTCCACCCGGGCGATCTCGCGCGGATCGACAAGGTTCGATCCGATCACCAGTTCGGCCAGGACCATGGCCACCGTCTCGAGAGATTCGACCTCCTCCTCGGTGTAGCGGCGGCGGGTCCGGTTCTGCACCACGAGCACGCCGATCACCTTGCCGCCGCGCAGCACCGGCACGCCGAGCAACGACTGGTAGATCTCCTCTCCCGTCTCCGGCCGGTAGGCGAATGCGGGGTGCGACTGGGCGTCGGGCAGGTTTAGCGGCTGCGCGCTGGCGGCGATGGTTCCAACCAGGCCCTCGCCGACCTGCATGCGCGTCACATGCACCGCCCCGGGCTTGAGGCCCTCGGTGGCGAACAGTTCCAGCACCTCGCCGGCGCGCAGCAGATAGACCGAGCAAACCTCCGCCACCATGTTGGCGGCGATGATGCGGACGATGGTATCCAGGCGCTGCTGGGCGCTGCCCGCCCCGGCCATCACTTCGCGCAGACGCCGGAGCAGGATCCTTGGAGAGGTCGTGCCGCCGCCCCGCGCCGGCACTAGTCGGCCACCTCCGCGAGGCTTCGCGCTTCGAGCGCCGCCGCAGCCTGCTGCACCAGCTCCTCGATGATCTCCCGCGTGGGTTGCTCGCGCGTGACCATACCGACACTCTGACCGGCCATCACCGAACCGTACTCCACGTCTCCCTCAATCACTGCCCGGCGCAGCGCGCCGGCCCAGTAATGCTCGATGGCGAGCTGTGCCTCCTTCTGCGACATCTCGCCCTGGCGGAACCTGGCGATGACCTGATGCTGCGTCTCCGCGAAACGCCGCGTGCCCTCGTTGGCCAGCGCGCGCACCGGAATCACCGGGAAGTTCGGATCGACCTGGACCGAGGTGATCGCATCGCGCGCCGAGGCGCGGATGAAGGCCTGCTTGAACTTCGGGTGGGCGATCGATTCGGTCGCGCAGACGAAGCGCGTGCCGAGCTGCACGCCTGCCGCGCCCATTTCGAGCAGGCTGGCGATCATCTCGCCGCGGCCGATGCCGCCCGCCACGAACACCGGCACGTCGCGCAGGTGCGGCAGGATCTCCTGCGCCAGGACGTTGGTCGAGACCGGCCCGACATGTCCACCCGCCTCCGCGCCCTCGATCACCAGGGCATCGACGCCCGAGCGGACCAGCTTGCGCCCGAACGAGAGCGCCGGCGTGAAGCACATCAGCTTGCGCCCGCCCGCCTTCACCCGCTCGATGGCGTTGCCCGGGGCCAGTCCGCCGGCCAGCACGACATGGCTGACCTCGAGCGAGACGCAGACATCGATCAGCTCGAGCAGGCGCGGATGCAGGGTGATGAGATTGACGCCGAAGGGCCGGTCGGTCAGGGCGAAGGTCGCCTCGATCTCGGCGCCAAGCTGCTCGGGCGACATCGACCCCGAAGCGAGCACGCCGAAGCCGCCCGCGTTGGAGATGGCGGCAACCAGGTTGCGCTCCGACACCCAGGTCATCGCCCCGCCCATGATCGCATAGCGCGTGCCAAGGAAATCCCGGCCCCGCCGCCAGAGCCGGTCCAGCCTCTGCATGCCGCGTTCGCTCATGCTGCCATCACTGGACATCAAGATTGAAGGCGCTGTGCAACGCCCGCACCGCAAGCTCCGTATAGTCGGCGGCGATCAGCACGCTCACCTTGATCTCGGATGTCGAGATCACCTGGATGTTGATGTTCTTCTCCGCCAGCGCGCGGAACATGGTGCGCGCCACGCCGGCATGGCTGCGCATGCCGACCCCGACCACGGAAACCTTGGCGACGTTGCCGTCGGCGCCGAGACGCCGATAGCCGATCGCTTCCTGCCGCCCCTCCAGAACCTTGAGCGCCCTTTCCATGTCGGCCTTGCCGATGGTGAAGGTAATGTCGGTCGCCTTGTCGTCGTGCGAGACGTTCTGCACGATCATGTCCACGTTGATGTTGGCATCCGCGAGCGAGCCGAAGACCATCGCCGCCACGCCGGGCCGGTCGGCCACGCTCTCCAGGGTGATCTTGGCCTCGTCCCTCGCATAGGTGACGCCACTGACGACCTGCTGCTCCACGATCTCATCCTCGTCTACGACCAAAGTGCCGGGTGTGTCCGCGAAACTCGAAAGAACCTGCACGCGCACGCCATGGTTCATCGCCATCTCGACCGAGCGGGTCTGCAGCACCTTCGCGCCGAGCGAGGCGAGCTCGAGCATCTCCTCGTATGTGATCCTATCAAGCTTGCGCGCACCCGTCACGATGCGGGGGTCGGCGGTATAGACGCCATCCACGTCCGTATAGATATCGCAGCGGTCCGCCTTCAGCGCCGCGGCCAGCGCCACCGCCGAGGTATCCGAGCCGCCGCGTCCCAGCGTCGTCACGCGCCCGCCCGGCCCCACGCCCTGGAAGCCGGCGACCACCGCCACCATGCCGTCGCGGAAGCGCTTCTCGATCTCCTTGGTCTCGATCCGCTCGATCCGCGCCGAGCCATGCACGTCGTTGGTATGGATCGGGACCTGCCAGCCGAGCCAGGAGCGGGCGGGAACGCCGATCTCCTGCAGCGCAATGGCGAGCAGCCCGACCGTCACCTGCTCGCCGGACGCCACCACGGCGTCGTACTCGCGGGCATCGTGCAGCGGCGAGATGGTGCGGCAGTAGTCCACCAGGCGATTGGTCTCCCCGGCCATGGCCGAGACGACCACCGCCACCTCATGGCCCTGGTCGACCTCGCGCTTGACCTTGCGGGCCACGTTGCGGATGCGGTCAATATCCGCGACCGACGTGCCGCCGAACTTCATGACAAGCCGCGCCATGGGGAGCCAACTCCAGGAGCCAGGGAAATCAGAGACAGGCAGCTATCCTTGCCGCCGGAAAAGGGCATATACATACTTCCCTCGACCGGACCATGGCAAGCATCGACCGGCGGTTGTGACGGGTCTTTTACCGATGGCGAATTCCCCAATTGCTTCAGGGCCTTCCGAGAATCCGGCCGCGCCTTCGGTCGACCCGGCCGAGATCGCCCGGTTCGCCGCCATGGCGGAGCAATGGTGGGACCCGAACGGCAAGTTCCGCCCCCTGCACCGGCTGAACCCGACGCGCATCGGCTATATCCGCGACCGGCTTTGCGAGCGCCTCGGCCGCGACCCGAAGGGCGCCCGGCCGCTCAAGGGGTTGCGCCTGCTCGATATCGGCTGCGGCGGCGGCCTGCTGGCCGAGCCGATGTGCCGCCTCGGCGCGGAGGTTGTCGGCGTCGACGCGGCCGAGCGCAACATCGCCGTGGCGCGGCTCCATGCCGGCCAGATGGAACTGCCGATCGACTATCGCCATGGCAGCGCCGAGGCGCTTGCCGGGCAGGGCGAGACGTTCGACGTCATCCTGAACATGGAAGTAGTAGAGCATGTGGCCGATCTGCCGGGCTTCGTCGATGCCTGCGCGCGCATGCTGCGCCCCGGCGGGGTCATGTTCGTCGCCACCCTCAACCGCACCCTCAAGTCCTATGCCCTCGCCATCGTCGGGGCGGAATATGTCCTTCGCTGGCTGCCGCGTGGGACGCATGACTGGCGGAAATTCGTCCGCCCGCACGAATTGGCGGCCTGCTGCCGGCAATCGGGCCTGCGACTCGACGAGTTCCGGGGCGTGAGCTACGACCCGTTCGGCGACCGCTGGTTGGTCACGCGCGATCTCGACGTAAACTACATGGCGATTACAAGTAAAGTTTGACGCTACATACCGGAAATAAAAGGTCTTTCGCTCGCCATTTACCAAAATTTAGGTAACAGGCCCAAGAATTGCCGGCAATACTTCGCGTGTTCGACGCGAGTCGCGCGGCATCGACCTGAGATATTCCGGGAGCAGCATGGAACGGTTCATCCGCAAGGGCAGCCTGCGACTGCTTCTTGCCCTTGCCCTGATCGCGCTCGGAACCTGGGCCTTCCTTCCCTACCTCACCCACCGGGTCTCCACCTCGGCCTTCGTCAATGCGGAACTGGTGCGCCTGACCGCGCCGATTCCGGGCCGGGTGGCCAGCGGCCTGCCGCCCAAGGGCCGGTTCCTCGCCATGCCGATGCCCATCGAGCTGATCGAGGCCATGGCGCCGGATCGCCGCCATCTCGCGGGGCTCGAACAGGAGCAGGCGGTAGCCGAGGCAAGAGCGCAGTTGCTCGCCCAGCAGATCCAGGAGATCGAAGAGGCCAGCCGCAGCCTCGGCGAGCGCGGCAAGCGGCACCGCACGGCGACGCTGCGCCGCCTCCAGGCCGAGCTGGAGGAAGCCGAGGCGGATCACATCGCCTGCATGACCGAGGAAGAAGAGCGCCGGAGCCATCGCGCGCGCATGGAGGCGCTGGCGCGCAATGGCCACGCCCCGCTCAGCCGCCTGGAAGAGGCGCGGGCGCGCCATGACGGGGTTTTCGCCCGCTGCATGGCGGCCGATGCGCGGGTCGTGCGCCTGCGCGGCGAGCAGGCTGCCGCCCGCCAGGGCATCTTCCTGCGCGACGGGTTCAACGATGCCCCATACTCAGAACAGCAGCGCGACCGGCTTCAGCTCCGACGGCAGGAACTGGAAGGCGAGCATCTGCGCGAGGAAACCCGCGCCGCGCAGCTTGCCCGGGAGATCGCCGAGGAGCGCCGGCGCCTGGATCGGGTGAGCCATTACCAGGCCGTGCTGCCGGCAGGACACGTGGTCTGGAGCATCACGGCGAGCCCGGGAACCTCGGTGGTCGAGGGCCAGACGATTCTCGATGTCGCCAATTGTGCCGAGAGGTTCGTGGTCGTCGAGCTGCCGGAGCGGGATTTCGAGTCGATCCAGGCCGGCGCCGAAGCCGCGGTGCGTCTGCTGGGCGGCGACGCGTGGATGCGGGGCGAGGTGCTGCGCGTTCGCGGCAGTGCCGCGCGTAGCGACGAAAGGCTGCTCGCCGCACAGGTGCCCAATCCAAGCCCGCGCCATGTCAGTGTCGAGGTCAGTCTGCCGGAAAGCGCCGCCAGCGAGGTCGGCGAAGGCTATTGCCAGATCGGACGGCTCGCCGAGGTCCGCTTCCGGCGCGGCGCCGGACTGCTCGCCTGGCTCGGCGACATGCTCGGCACCTCGCGCGCCAGCGCGAGCCAGGCTGCCCGGAGCGCCGGGCTTGGACGCTGAAGTCTATCCGCTCGACCTGGTCCTCGCGCCGCTGCTGTTCGTTCTTGGCGGTCTCTTCGCGCTGCGCCCCTACATCCCGACGACGGGCACCGCCATGCGCTGCTGCGTGGCGGCGCTGGTCGGCCTGTTCCTGATCCGCTATCTCGACTGGCGGCTGTTCCAGACCGTGCTGCCGGCAGAGGGAAGCCTTCTCGAACTGGGCTGGATATGGCTCTGCTTCACGGTCGAGGCAGTGGCGCTGTTCGACGCCGTCTTGCTTTACGTCACCTTCCTGCGGCGGGCCGACCGGCGAGCCGAAGCCGACCGGCTGGAAGCGGGGCTGCGCGCCCTGCCGCCGGAGCGGCTGCCCGCCGTCGACGTCCTGATCCCGAGCTACAACGAACCGCTCGAGGTGCTGGAGAAGACCATCGTCGGCGCGCTTTCCATCGACTATCCGAATTTCAGGGTCTGGGTGCTCGACGACGGCAGGCGGCCCTGGCTTCGCGATTTCTGCCGCGAGAAGGGCGCGGGCTATATCACGCGCCCGGACAATTCCCATGCCAAGGCCGGCAACATCAATCATGCGCTGCCACTGACCGACGGCGAGTTCATCGCCATCTTCGATGCCGATTTCGTGCCGCAGCGCAACTTCCTCATGCGCACGCTCGGCTTTTTCGAGGATCCGAGGATCGGCATCGTGCAAGTGCCGCATGCCTTCTACAACCACGACCCCATGCAGACCAACCTTGCGGTGCGCAAGGTCCTGCCCGACGACCAGCGATTCTTCTTCGATGCCATCATGCCGAGCCGCGACGGCTGGGACGCCGCCTTCTGCTGCGGCTCGAACTCCCTCACGCGGCGCAGCGCGCTGGCGGAGATCGGCGGGAAGCTGCCCACGGATTCGATCACCGAGGACATGCTCCTGACGCTGGTCCTTCTCCGGCGCGGCTACATCACCCGCTATCTGGCGGAGCCCCTCGCCTTCGGCCTGGCACCCGAGAGTATCCAGGCGTTCTTCGTGCAGCGACAGCGCTGGGCGCGCGGCGCGACACAGATCATGCTGCTGCGCAATGGCCCGCTCGGTCCGGGGCTCAAGTTCGTCCACCGGCTGCTATTCCTCCCCACGCACTGGCTGACCCAGAGCCTGATATCAATCTTCTCGCTGATCGTGCCGCTGGTCTTTCTCTGGACCGGCCTCGCTCCGCTGGCCAACGTCACGCGCGAAGCGATCCTCTTCTATCAGATCCCAGCCGTGCTCGCCGTTTTCGGCGGCTTGCGCGTATTCGCGCCGACCCAGTATTTCCCGCTGGCCGCGGCCGCGCTTGGCACGTTCCAGAGCTTCAAGATCCTGCCCTCCGTCCTGGGCACCCTGGTCAGTCCGCGCGGGCATCTCTTCCGCGTCACGCCGAAAGGCCGGGACGCGGCAGGAGCCGGCTACGAGACGGGCATATTCTGGATCTGCCTCGCGCTGCTGGCGGCGACCGCGCTCGGCCTCGTGGTCAATGCAAGGGTCGATATCCGCATCGTGGAGCAGACCGCGCTCATCCCGCTCGTCGCCTTCTGGTCGGTGGTCAACATTCTGATCCTGCTGCTGGTCTGCATGCTCTGCCTGCAAACCCGGGTGCGCAGGGGCGAGGAGCGGTTCGAGATATCCGAGCCGGTCTGGCTGCTCTGCGGCGACGGAACGCGGCTGCCCGCGCGCCTGAGCAACCTGTCGCTGTCCGGAGCCGCCGTCCGCCTGCCCGACGGCGCGCCCCGGCTTGCCTTGGGCGCCGAACTCCAGCTCGTCCTGCCGGCGGTAGGCCCATTGCGGGCCAGCGTCGCCCGGCGCTTCGCCGATCACCTCGGCCTTCGCTTCGAATTGCCGCCCTCGCCCGAACGCGACTTGCTGATCCGAAAGATCTTCACCAGCGGCATCAACACGCCGGAGGCGGATGTCTCCGGCCTCGCGGTCACGCTTGGCCTGCTCGGACGCATCTTCTCGTTGCAGGATTCCACTCGTTCGGACATGAGCCCGTCGGCGGCGGAAACGATGGACGCGCGGCCGCCGGCACCGAGACTGCCGGCCGAAACGACCCTGCTGCCGCCCGGCCCCCCCGGGCCGAAGCTCGCCGAACCGGCCGGCTCTCGCGCCGCCACAGGGGAGTGAGAAGGCAGACCGCGCGACGATCCCGAATGGGTGGCTGGCGGATCAGCCGTCGCTGCGTGGAATCCAGGGGATGCGGCCGACCTCGATCCCCTCCTCGACCAGCTCCGCGGCTTCCTGTTCCGATGCCTCGCCATAGATCCCGCGCGGGTCGGATTCGCCGTAATGGATCTTGCGCGCCTCTTCCGCGAACAGGGGGCCGACATATTCGCAGTTCTTTTCCACCTGTTCGCGGAGCTTGAGCAGCACCTGCCGGACTTCGGCCTGCGCCTGCGCCTGTGCCGCCGCTTCCGCCTTGGCCTTCTGGCGGCTGCTCGCGATGCTTGGCGCCATCAGCGCCTTGCCGACCTTGCTGCTCGCGCACACCGGACAGACGATCTTGCCGGCCTTCGCCTGGCTCTCATAGGCGCGGCTGTCCCTGAACCAGGCTTCGAACACGTGGTCCTTGTGGCATTTGAGGTCGAAAAGAATCATCGGCGTCCGGTACCATGAACGGTGCGATTGCCACCGAATAGATGGCATTCTTCATGCGCGGCGACAAGGGGCGCCGGCAAACGGCCTGAAGGAGTTGCGATTGCAGTCCTGCGAGGGGGGAAGAGAGGGGGGCAGCCGGACGCCCTCGCCCTGGGTGATGCGCTGGGCGGACCGGCTCGAAGCCGGCGCGCTTGTGCTCGATCTTGCGGCCGGAGGCGGCCGGCATAGCCGTCATCTTCTGTCGCGCGGCTGCCGGGTGGTGGCCGTCGACCGCGAGACCGCCGGACTGGCAGACCTTGCGGGCCGGGCCGGCATGGAGATCGTCGCGGCGGATCTGGAGGCCGGTCCCTGGCCGCTGCCGGGGCGGACCTTCGATGCGATCGTGGTGACGAACTATCTCTGGCGGCCATTGCTGCCAACCCTCTGCGCGGCGCTCGCCCCCGGCGGCCTGCTGGTCTATGAGACCTTCGCCGTCGGCAACGAGCGGTTCGGCAAGCCTGCCAATCCGCATTTCCTGCTGCGCACCGGCGAACTGCTCGAACTCGCCAGGGCGCACGGCCTGACCGTCCTCGCCTACGAGCATGGCGAGGACGCGGTGCCGAAGCCCGGCATCCGCCAGCGCATCGCCGCCCTCCGCGAGGCCGCATGAGCGAGATCGAGACCCCGGCGCTGCGACTGCGCCGTTTCCGCATGGCGGACGCGCCGGGACTGGCGCGGCTCTACACCGACGATGTCATCATGCGCTACATGCTGCCCGGCAAGGGCCTGGCCAAGGCGGAAGCCGAAACCCGGGCGCGTGCCAACATCACCAATTTCAATGCGCACTGGGACCGGCTCGGCTTCGGCGTCTGGGCTATGGAGGAACGCCAGGGCGGCCGGCTGATCGGCCAGTGCGGGTTGCGCCAGCTCGACGAGATCGGCGAAGTTGAAGTGCTCTACCTGCTCAACAAGACCGTCTGGGGCCGCGGCCTGGCGACGCAGGCAGCGGCGGCCGCGCTTGACTTCGGCTTTCGCACCATCGGCCTGCGGCGCATCGTCGGCTTCACCAATCCGGCCAATGCGGCATCGCGGCGGGTGCTGGAGAAGATCGGCCTTCGCTTCGAGCGGTTGTCGGACGAGCTGTGGAACACCATGCTGGCCTGGCACGCCGTCGAACTCGAGGACTGGCTCGCGGCAGAAGCACGCAGCCTCGGCGAACCGGCAGGGTGAGACCCTCTACTCCGCCGCGCGCCCGGGGGCGAGCGGCGCCGGCGCGGCGAAGGGGCGGTCGTGGCCCAGCGCCTGGATCTGGCTCCGTGCTTTCTCGACCAGCGCCATGTCGATCGCGGCCAGGATGAACCCCGGCTCCTCGCCACCATCCGCCAGCACCTCGCCCCACGGTCCGACGATGAGGGAATGGCCATAGGTCCGACGGTTGCCCGGATGCGTTCCGCACTGCGCCGGAGCGAGGACGAAACTGCCGGTCTCGATGGCCCGCGCGCGCAGCAGCACGTGCCAGTGCGCCTCGCCGGTCGGCCGGGTGAAGGCCGAGGGCACGGTGAGCACGCCGGCACCGGCATGGGCGAGCGCCCGGTAAAGCTGGGGAAAGCGCAGGTCGTAGCAGACCGTGAGGCCCAGCCGTGCCCAGGGCAGATCGGCACAGACCGCCCGCTCGCCCGGGCGAAAATTCCGCGACTCGCGGTAGCTCTCGCCCGAGGCCAATGCAACGTCGAACATGTGTATCTTGTCGTAGGACGCGCCAAGTCCGCCATCCGGCCTAATGAGATAGGAACGGTTCGCGATGCGCGACTCGCCGGGAATACGCACCCCGAGCGAGCCGATCAGCAGCCAGCAATCAAGCTCCGCCGCCAGGGCCCGATAGGCGGCAAGCGCCTCATGCTCGGGCTCGGGCCGGGCCGCAGCCACCGAAAGCTCGCCGCGGGCCGCCATGATGCCGGTATTCTCCGGCGTGGCGATCAGGTCGGCCCCGGCGGCGCGCGCGGCGCGGATCAGCGCGCTGGCCTGCGCGATGTTGCCCTGCACATCGTCCGTCGAGGTCATCTGCACGCAGGCGGCGGTGAACTTGCTCATGGCGCCGATTATGCCCCCGCCTGCCCGGCGGGTCGATAGGGTCGCGACCCCGGTCGCGGGCATGTGAGTTGCGGGCCGGCGCGGGCCGTCGGATGACTGCCCGGCGCCACAAAGGATCGACCCCGGATGTCCCGCCGTCTGTCTCGCCTCGCCCTCTCGTCGGGCCTGCTTCTTGCCGCGAGCGGCTGTCTTCCGCCGCCCGCGGAGACGCCCGCCTCCCGCCCGCCTGCCACCGTTCCTGAGGTGGCGGCGGCCGATACGTCCGGCGGCGAGGAAATTCCCGGCCTCAAGCCCTCGCCACCGCTCGAATGGCCGGTCTGGCTCGCCGAAGAGCGCTGGCCGGGCGGCGAGGCCAGGTGGAATCCACCGCCGGTCGGCCGGGTCTTCCATGCGCAGCGCGGCGGCTTCACCGTCGTCGAGACCGGCGAGGACTTCGTGGTCACGGCGAACTTCCAGAACGTGACGGCGCGCTGGCATGGCGGACTGCATGCCGCGCCGGAGGGCGTCGAGATCGATGGCGCGGACCTCGTGCGCATCTGGCCCTTGCGGGTCGGCAAGCGGACGCTCTACCGCGCCCGGCGCGGCAGCGACGAATGGGAGATTACCCTTCGCGTCGTCGCCGAGGAGCCCTTCACCATCGGCAGCGAGATGGTGCGGACGCTGGTCATCGAAAGCCTGGTGCGGGCGCTATCGCCGGCGCAGGGCGGCTTCGAGCTGCGGCGTCGGGTCTGGTACTCGCCCGACTATCGCTGGCTGCTGCGCATGGAAGACCGTCAGCTCGCCGGGCCGAAGGCCACACTGCAGAGTTGGCGCATCGTCGAGGTGACCGACCGGCGCTGAGCTCTAGGTGGACAGCAGCGGGTCGAGACGCCCGGCACGCTCCAGCGCGAACAGATCGTCGCAGCCGCCGACATGGGTCTCGCCGATGAATATTTGCGGGACGGTCCGCCGCCCCCCGGCACGCGCGGTCATCTGCTCGCGCAGCGCCGCATCGAAGCTGACATCGATCTCGTCATACGCAACGCCCTTCTCGCCCAGCAGGTTCTTGGCCCGCGCGCAGTAGGGACACATCATCGTCGTGTAGATTTCCACCTTGGCCATGGAGCTTGCGCCTCGAAAGCTTCGCGGTCCGTGCGAATCCCCTGCATTCTATATGGGATCGCCCCCCGGACGAACAACCCGGGCGAGCGACAGCACATCGACGGCGCGGGCGCCGGCGGCAAGCAGGCTGCGGGCGCAGGCATTCACTGTCGCGCCGGTTGTATGGACGTCGTCAAGCAGCAGGACGCGCGCGCCCGCCACCATTTCCCGACCGGCCGACGCAGGCGCGAAGGCGCCCGCGACATTACGCCGGCGGGCGCGGGCATCGAGCCCGCCCTGGCTCGGTGTCGGCCGGATGCGCCGCAGCAGGTCGGTCGCGACCGGCCGGCCGGCAAGCCGCCCGAGAGCCAGGGCCAGCAGGGCGGACTGGTTGAAGCGCCGGCCGACCAGGCGGAAGTAATGCAGCGGCACCGGCGCCAGGATGTCCGCCTCGGCAAGCAGCTCGGCCCCGGCGCCGGCGAGCCAGCGCGCAAAGGCGGGCGCGGCTTCCGTGCGGTCGCCATGCTTGAAGGCGAGGATCAGGGAACGGCTCGCCTCGTCGTAGCGCAGTGCCGCGCGGGCGCGCGAGAAAGCGGGCGGGCGGCGCAGGCAGGCGGCGCACAAAGTCTCCGTGCCCGCGGGGTGGGAGAAAGGCAGGCCGCAACAGGCACAGTAGGGCGGCGTGATGAAGGCGAGCTTCGACCAGCAATCCGGGCAGAGGCCATGCGGCTCCTCCACCTCGACGCGGCAGTTCAGGCATTGCGGCGGCAGCAGCGCATCCAGGGCCGAACGGCCGGCAGCGGCGAGCAGGCTGGCCAGCCGTCCGCCCGCATGCCATATAGCGTCCATGTCCGATGCCATGCTGGTCTTCGATCGTCGCGCGGTTCGCCTGCATCGTGACCGCGCCGCCCCCAACTTCGCACATCACGATTTCTTGATGCGGGAAGCGGCGGAGCGGCTGGCGGAACGGCTCGCCGACTGCCGGCGGGATTTTGCCTGCGCGCTCGATCTCGGCTGCCATGGCGGCCTGCTCGCCCCGATGCTTGGCCGGCAAGTCGCCCGGCTGGTCCAGAGCGATCTCTCCGCCGCCATGCTGGGACGCGCGCGCGGCGCGCGCGTCGTCGCCGACGAGGAACTGCTTCCCTTCGCGCCGGCCAGCTTCGATCTGGTGCTGAGCGGCATGAGCCTGCATTGGGTCAACGACCTGCCTGGCGCGCTGTTGCAGATCCGCCAGGTGCTCAAGCCCGACGGACTGTTCCTCGGTTGCATGGCGGGCGGCGCGACCCTCGCCGAACTGCGCCAGGCGCTGATCGAGGCAGAGGCCGAGATCGAGAACGGGGCCAGCCCGCGGGTCTCGCCCTTCGCCGATCTCCAGTCCCTGGCCGGTCTTCTGCAGCGCGCGGGCTTCGCCCTGCCGGTCGCCGACCAGGAAACCATCACCGTCACCTACCCGGACGCACTGGCGCTGATGCGCGAGCTGCGCGGCATGGGCGAGACGCATGCCGCGCGCGCGCGCCGCAAGGGCCTCTCGCGCCGGACGACGCTCGCCCGCGCCGCCGAGCGTTACGCCGCCCGCTTCGCGGAAGCTGACGGGCGAATCCGGGCGACCTTCCAGCTTCTCTTCATGACCGGCTGGCATCCGCACGAGAGCCAGCCCCGCCCCCTGCGTCCGGGCAGCGCCAGCACGAGGCTCGCCGACGCGCTCGGCGCCGAAGAGAGACCGGCGGGCGAGAAGGCCGGGCCGCGTGGCGCCTGAGCACCTGCAGGATCAGGTGCCGATCTTGCCCCCATCCTCCCGCGTGATGACGAGCGTCGCCGAGCGCGGCAGGGAAGTTCCGCCATCCGGCCAGTGACTGGCCAGCCGGCCGGCAGCAAAATCTTCCTTGGTCGTGACCGCGCCCGGATGCTGCACGTTGACGAACATGGTGCGCTGGTCGGGCGTGGTCACGACGCCGGTGATCTCCTGGCCGACCGGGCCGACCAGAAAGCGCCGCACCTCACCCGTCCGGGGGTCCGCGGCCAGCATCTGGTTGTTGCCGAAAGGCTTGAGCGCGCCCCGGTTCTGCTCCCGCTCGCCGATATCGGTCTGGATCCACAGGCGCCCATCCGCATCGAACCAAAGGCCGTCCGGACAGGCAAACATGCCCTCATCGCCGAGCGCGGCGCCGCCCGCGCCGCGGCTCGTCGCGCGGTCGCCGGCGATGATGAAGAGATCCCAGTCGAAGCGCAGCCCGGCATGACCGCCGCGCTCGCGCCAGCGCACGATCTGGCCGAACTCGTTGCGCGCTCTCGGATTGGGGCCGCCCGCCTGAGCCTGGGTGCGGCGGGTGTTGTTCGTCAGCGTGAAATACACCTCGCCGCTCGCCGGATCGACCGCGCCCCATTCCGGCCGGTCCATTTTCGTGGCGCCGACATGGTCGGCGGCCGCGCGGGTATTGACCAGCACTTCCGCCTGCGAGGCGAAGCCGTTCTCGGCGGTCAGGCCGTTCTGCCCATGAACCAGCGCGATCCATTCCCCGCTGCCATCGTCGTTGAACTTCGCGACATAGAGCGTGCCCTCGTCCAGCAGCCGCCCGCTCGCGCCCGCAGGGTCGTAGGCGGCGGCGGAAACGAACTTGTAGATATACTCGAACTGCGCGTCGTCGCCCGAATAGCAGACGACCGGACGGCCGGGCACGGCCGGGGCGAAA
>JAHCJR010000058.1 GCA_026126165.1 Alphaproteobacteria bacterium | reverse complement strand
GGCCTCGTGCTGCTTCAGGTTCGCCTCGCCCGGCGATTCGGCGAGCCAGCCCTTGGCATAGCCGCCATGCAGGATGAGATGCGAGACCTTGTCGGGATGGCGCGCCGCATAGGCGATCGCCACCGGGCAGCCCTGCGATATGCCGAGCAGCGCGAAGCGCCCGAGACCCGCGGCGCGCACCACCGCGTCGACATCGCCGACCCAGGCATCGAGCGACATTTCGCCCACCTCGCGGGCGGAAAGCCCGGTGCCGCGCTGGTCGTAGCGCAGCAGGCGGAAATCGCGCGCCATTTCCTGGAACATGCGCCGCCAGACCGGGCCCTCCCAGTCCAGTTCGAGCTGGTTGTACCAGTTCCCGGTCTTGACCAGCGGAATTCCCTCGCCGACCACGGCATAGGCAAGCTTGGTGCCGTCGCCTGCCGCGCAGAAGCGGATCGACTGCTCCATGGGCGCGCGCGGCGCGGGCCCGGCGACGGCCAGGCTGCCCGGGCGCCAGCGCCAGACATGGATCGGCTTGCCGATGTTCTTGAGCGCGCGCTCGCCCAGATCCTCGAAATCCAGCCCCAGCCTGCCCTCGACGCTCTGGCGCACCAGATCGGAGACGCAGATGCCGCCTGGCTCCGCCAGCGCCTCGAGCCGGGCGGCGATGTTCACCCCGTCGCCCAGGATGTCGGACCCGTCCACCACGATGTCGCCCAGATGCACGCCGACACGGTAACGGATGCGCTCCGCCTCCGGCCGGCCCGCCTCGCGCGCCGCCATCGCGCGCTGCACCGAGACGACGCATTCCATGGCGTCCACCACGCTGGGAAATTCCAGCAGCAGTCCGTCGCCGGTCGTCTTCACGATGCGCCCGCGATGGCTCGCCACTGCGGGATCGATCATCTCCTCGCGATGGCGCTTCTGGCGCGCGATGGTGCCGGTCTCGTCGAGCCCGACCAGCCGGCTGTAGCCGGCCATGTCCGCCGCCACGATGGCGGCGAGCCTGCGCGCGAACCTTTCCTCGGCCATCGGGCGTCCTTTGCCAGCCTGTGACGAGAATAGCCGAGGCGCTGGCCGGATAGAAGCGCCGCCGCCCCGCCGCGCACGGCGGTTGACGGGGCGCGGGCGGCTGGCCAAAGTCCGGGCCTGATGCCGCAGCCGACCGTGAAGGAGTTCGCCCGCATGCCCACCCCCGCCGTTGCCGAAGCCTGGGAATTCTGGATCGACCGTGGCGGCACTTTCACCGACATCGTCGGGCGGCGTCCCGACGGCAGCACGGTGACGCACAAGCTGCTCTCGGAAAACCCGGAACGCTACCCGGATGCGGCCGTGCAGGGCATCCGCGACCTGCTGGGACTGGCGCCCGGCGCCCCGCTCCCCGCGCAGGCCATCGCCGCGGTCAAGATGGGGACGACCGTCGCCACCAACGCCCTGCTCGAGCGCAAGGGCGACCGCACCCTGCTGGTGACGACGAAGGGCTTTCGCGACGCGCTGCGCATCGGCTACCAGACGCGGCCCTATCTTTTCGCCCTGCAGATCCTGTTGCCCGAACAGCTCTACGACGACGTGGTCGAGGTGGAGGAGCGGGTCGGCGCCCAGGGCGAGGTCCTGAAGGCACCCGACCTCGCCGCCGCGCGCGCCGCCATGGAGGATGCCTACCGAACCGGCATCCGCGCCTGCGCCATCGTCTTCATGCACGGCTACCGATTCCCCGCGCACGAGGCCGCCGTGGCCCGGCTCGCGCGCGAGATCGGCTTCACGCAGGTCTCGGCCAGCCACGAGGTGAGCCCGCTGATGAAGCTCGTCTCGCGCGGCGACACGACCGTGGTCGATGCCTACCTCTCGCCGATCCTGCGCCGCTACGTCGAGCAGGTGGCGGGCGAGCTGCCGGGCGCGCGCCTGATGTTCATGCAGTCCTCCGGCGGCCTCACCGACGCGCACCGCTTCCAGGGCAAGGACGCGATCCTGTCCGGCCCGGCGGGCGGCATCGTCGGCATGGTGAAGACCGCGGCCATGGCGGGCTTCGGCAAGGTGATCGGCTTCGACATGGGCGGCACCTCGACCGATGTCAGCCACTTCGCCGGCGAGTACGAGCGCGCCTTCGAGACGCAGGTGGCGGGCGTGCGCATGCGCGCGCCGATGATGCCGATCCACACCGTGGCGGCGGGCGGCGGCTCGATCCTGCATTTCGACGGCGCCAGGCTGCGCGTCGGGCCGGACTCGGCCGGCGCCAATCCGGGCCCGGCCTGCTACAGGCGCGGCGGGCCGCTCACCGTCACCGACTGCAACGTCATGCTGGGCAAGCTCGACCCGCGCTTCTTTCCCCGCGTCTTCGGCCCCGGCGGCGATCAGCCCCTCGATGCCGGGGTGGTGCGCGAGAAATTCGAGCGACTGGCCGGGGAGATCGCGGCCGCGACGGGCACGCGGCGGACGCCCGAACAGCTCGCGGAAGGTTTCCTCGCCATCGCGGTCGAGAACATGGCCAATGCCATCAAGAAGATCTCGGTGGCGCGCGGCTACGACGTGACCTCCTATGTCCTCGCCTGCTTCGGCGGGGCGGGCGGCCAGCATGCCTGCCTGGTCGCCGACAGCCTCGGCATGAAGCAGGTGCTGCTGCACCCCTATGCCGGCGTGCTCTCCGCCTATGGCATGGGGCTCGCCGACATGCGGCTGATGCGCGAGAAGGCGCTGGAGGCCGCGCTCGGGCAGGCGGCGGTGGCCAAGGTCGAGGCCGAACTTGCCTTGCTCGCCGCCGAGGGCGAGGCGGAGATGCGCCGCCAGGGGGTCGATGCCGGTCGCATATCGGTGCTGCGCAAGTTGCATGTGCGCTATGCCGGCTCGGACACGCCGCTGGTGGTGGATCACGGCACGCCTGCCGAGGTGCAGGCCGCCTTCGAGGAAGCGCACCGCGCCCGCTATGGCTTCATCTCGCCGGAGAAGTCGCTCATCATCGAGGCGGTGGCGGTCGAGGTGATCGGCGCCGGGCTCGCCGCCGAGGATCCGGAGGTGGGCGATCCGGCGCAGGGCCGCGCCCAGGTCCCGCCGCTCGCGGAAACACGCACCTACATGGCCGGCGAATGGCGCGCGACGCCGGTCATCGACCGCGCCGCCATGCGCCCGGGGGACCGGGTGGACGGCCCGGCCATGATCGTCGAGAGCACGGCGACCACGCTGGTCGAGCCGGGCTGGCGGGCGGAGATGAACGCCAAGCTGCATCTGGTGCTCAGGCGCGTCGTGGCGCTGCCGCGGCGGGTCGCGATCGGCACCGAGGTCGATCCGGTCATGCTGGAGATCTTCAACAACCTCTTCATGTCGATCGCCGAGCAGATGGGCTCCGTGCTGGAGAAGACCGCGTATTCGGTCAACATCAAGGAGCGGCTGGACTTCTCCTGCGCCATCTTCGACGCCGAGGGCGACCTGATCGCCAACGCGCCGCACATGCCGGTGCATCTCGGCTCGATGAGCGAGAGCATCAAGACCGTCATCCGCCAGAGCGGCCCCACCTTGAGGCCAGGCGATGTGCATGTGCTGAACGCGCCCTACAACGGCGGCACGCACCTGCCGGACGTCACGGTCATCACGCCCGTCTTCGACCAGGCGGGCGCGCGGGTCATCTTCTACGTGGCAAGCCGCGGCCATCACGCCGATATCGGCGGCATCACGCCGGGCTCGATGCCGCCCGACAGCCGCGTCGTCGAGGAAGAAGGCGTGCTGCTCGACAACATCAAGCTGGTCGATCGCGGCACGTTTCTCGAAAGCGAGATAGAGCGCGTGCTCATGTCCGGCCGCTATCCGGCGCGCAACGTGAAGCAGAACATCGCCGATCTCAAGGCGCAGATCGCCGCCTGCGAGAAGGGCGCGCAGGAACTCAGGCGCATCGTCGCCCAGTACGGGCTCGACGTGGTGCATGCCTATATGGGCCACGTGCAGGACAATGCCGAGGAATCGGTGCGGCGCGTGCTCGGCCGGCTGAAGAACGGCAGCTTCACCTATCCGATGGACGACGGCGCGAAGATCGTCGTCGGTGTCCGCATCGATCACGCCAAGCGGACGGCCGCGATCGACTTCACCGGCACCAGCGGCCAGCACCCGACCAATTACAACGCGCCCAAGGCGGTGGCGGTTGCGGCGGTGCTCTATGTCTTCCGCTGCCTGGTCGATACCGACATCCCGCTCAATGCCGGTTGTCTCAAGCCGCTCGATATCATCGTGCCGGAGGGCTCCATGCTGAACCCGCGCTATCCGGCGGCGGTGGTGGCGGGCAACGTGGAGACCAGCCAGTGCATCACCGACGCGCTGTTCGGCGCGCTCGGCATCATGGCGGCGGCGCAGGGGACGATGAACAACTTCACCTTCGGCAACGAGCGCCACCAGTATTACGAGACGATCTGCGGCGGCTCCGGCGCCGGACCGGACTTCGACGGCTGCAGCGCGGTGCACACGCACATGACGAACGCCCGCCTGACCGATCCGGAAGTGCTGGAATGGCGCTATCCGGTGCGGCTCGAAAGTTTCGAGATCCGCCGCGGCTCGGGCGGCGCCGGACGCCATCGCGGCGGCGACGGCACCTTGCGGCGCATCCGCTTCCTCGAACCGATGACCGCGGCGATCCTCTCGAGCCACCGCGTGGTGCCCCCCTTCGGCCTCATGGGCGGCGAACCGGGCCAGGTCGGCCGGCAGTGGGTCGAGCGTGCGGACGGGCGCATCGAGCAGTTGCAGGGGCGCGACCGCACCGAGATGGCGGCAGGCGATGTCTTCGTCATCCAGACGCCGACCGGCGGCGGCTTCGGCCCGCCGGCGGAGCGGCGCATGGCGGCCGAATAGGGCGGCACCGGCAAGGGAGAGGCGGCATGTGGCGCGACACGGAACTGACCCGCACACTCGGCATCGCGCTTCCCATCGTGCAGGCGCCGATGGCCGGCTCGACCACGCCGGAGATGGTCGCCGCCGTCTCGGAGGCCGGCGGGCTCGGCTCGCTCGGCGCGGCCATGATGACCCCGGATGCGATCAGGGACGCGATCCGGCGGGTCAAGTCGCTGACCGCGCGCCCCTTCAACGTCAATCTCTTCGCCCTGACGCCGCCGGAGGTCGATGCGGAGGCGGCCCGGCGCGGTGCCGAATTGATGGCCGCCTATCGCCGCGAACTGGCCCTGCCGGAGCAGCCGCCGCTGCCCAACCGCCTGATGGAGCAGTTCCACGAACAGGCGGAAGCAATCCTGCAGGAGGGCGTTGCGGTCTTTTCCTTCACCTTCGGGCTGCCCTCCGCCGACTGGATCGGCCGCTTCCGCAAGGCAGGCACGGCCATCGTCGGCACCGCCACCCATCCGGCCGAGGCGGCGGCGCTGGCGGAAGCCGGCTGCGACATGATCTCGGCCCAGGGCTTGGAGGCGGGCGGGCATCGCGGCAGCTTTCTCAAGTCCTTCGACGAGGGCCAGATCGGCCTCATGGCGCTGCTGCCGCAGGTGCGCCGTGCCTGCCGGCTGCCGGTGCTGGCGGCGGGCGGCATCATGACCGGCGAGGGCATCGCCGCCGCGCTGGCGCTGGGCGCGGCCGGCGCCCAGCTCGGCACCGCCTTCCTCACCACCCATGAAAGCGCGGCGCATCCGGTGCACAAGGCGGCGCTGCCGCAGGCGGCCGAAATGGGCACGGAGGTGACGCGCGTCTTCTCGGGACGGCCGGCGCGCAGCCTGCGCAACCGCATGCTGCGCGAGCTGCAACCCCATGCCGATCGGGTCCCGCCCTACCCCGCGCCGCTTGCCCTCAATGCGCAGATCTACCAGAAGGCGCGCGCCGAGGGCCTCGCCGACTTCATGTCGCTCTGGTCGGGCCAGGGCGGCGCGCTCTGCCGCACCATGGGTGCGGGCGAACTCATGGCGCGCCTCGCGGAGGAAACCGACACGGCCGTCGCTTTGCTCGCCGGCCGCGCCTGATGGCGCGGGCATTCCTCGAACTGATCGGCCGGCACGCCACGCCGATCCTGGCCGGCGGCGTGCTGCTCGGCCTCGCCTGGCCGGCACTCGCCGAACTGGCGCGGCCGATGCTGGTGCCCGGGCTGGTAATTCCGCTCGCCATCGCGCTGCTCCGCCTCGACTGGGGCGCGCTCGGCGCCTATGGCCGGCGCATCGGCCTGATCGGCCTGCTGGTCGGCTGGATCCTGCTCGCCTCCCCGGTTCTGATGGCCGCATTCACCCTGCCCCTCGGCCTGCCCGAACCGCTGCGCGCGGGGCTGGTGCTGATGGCGGCATCGGCCCCCATCGTCTCGGCGGCGGCGCTCTCGCTCATCCTCGGCCTCGATGCGGCGCTCTGCGTCGTCGTCATCGTCGCCACCACCGCGCTCGTGCCCTTCACCCTGCCGCCGGTCGCGCTGCTCCTGCTCGGCCTCGAGATCGCCATCGGCCCGCTCGAACTCATGGGTCGCCTCATGCTGCTGGTCGGCATTTCATTCCTCGCCGCCGGCATCGGCCGCAAGTTGATCCGGCGCGAATGGATCGCGGCG
Organism: Alphaproteobacteria bacterium; assembly: GCA_026126165.1. Classification (GTDB taxonomy): domain Bacteria; phylum Pseudomonadota; class Alphaproteobacteria; order Ferrovibrionales; family Ferrovibrionaceae; genus JAHCJQ01. The sequence goes on along the minus strand of JAHCJR010000058.1, from coordinate 16,244 downwards.
CGGGCGCGCATGTTCGACGGCATTTCCGTCTCGATCCTGCTCATGTTCGCGCTCGCCATCATGGCCGGCAAGACCGAGGTGCTGCTGGAACGTCCCGCCTTCTTCTTCCTCGTCGTCGCCTCCTCCTTCGTGGCCAACCTGGCGCTGCAGGCGCTGGCAGCCTTCATCTTCATTCGGGCCGGGCGCAGGCGCGGCCTCTCGGTCGGCCTGATGAGCGGCAACCGCAACATGGGACTGGTGCTGGTGGCATTGGCGGGCCAGGCGCATTTCGATGTGGAAGTCTTCTTCGCGCTGGCGCAGATTCCGATGTATGTCTTGCCGGCGGTGCTGCTGCCACTTTATCGTCGTGTGATGCGGGGCGAAGACCAGGCGACATAACCGGGAGGGCCGATCATGCCGACAGTGCTGGTCACCGGAGCCAATCGCGGACTTGGCCGCGAGTTCGTCAGACAGTATCTGGCCGATGGCTGGCGCGTGATCGCCTGCTGCCGCGCGCCGGAGAAGGCGCGGGAACTCAAGGCCATGACCTCGGCCAACCTCCTCATAAAGCCTCTCGACGTCACTTCGACGGACGCCATCGCGGCGCTGGCGCAGGCGCTGCGCAACGACGCCATCGACCTGCTCATCAACAATGCCGGCGTCGCCGGCCGCGAGGCGGGCGAGTTCGGCCGCATCGACGCGCGCACCTACGCCGCGACCATGTTCACCAACGCGATTTCGCCGGTGCTGGTGACGCAGGCGCTGCTTGCCAATCTCGAGCGCGGCCAGGGCAAGACGGTGGTCACCATCTCGAGCCAGCTCGGCTCCATCGCGCGCAACCAGACCGGCGGGCGCTATGCCTACCGGTCCTCCAAGGCGGCCGTGAACACCGCCATGAAGAGCCTCGCCATTGACCTCGAGCCGCGCGGCATCAACGTCGTGGTGATGCATCCGGGATGGGTGCGCACCGACATGGGCGGCTCCGGCGCCGACCTGACGCCGGAAGCCTCCGTCGAGGGCATGCGCCGGGTGATCGCCGGCCTGGGCCCGCAGCAGAGCGGCCACTTCCTGAACCATGACGGCCAGGAGATTCCCTGGTGAGCAGCACCGCGCTGGCGGAGATCGCGGTCCAGGCCTTCACCATCCTCTTCGTAACCATCGGCCCGCTCGACGTCGCGCCGATCTTCCTCGGCCTGGTCGGCGAGGCACCCGCCCGGCTGCGCCGGCGTCTTGCGCTCAAGGCCTGCCTCGTGGCCGCCATCGTGCTTTATGGTTTCGCGTTCTTCGGCGAGGCGCTGATGACGGCGCTCGGCATCGGCTTTCCGGCGCTGCGGCTGGCCGGTGGCATCCTGCTGCTGCTGGTGGCCATCGACCTGGTGCTGGCGCGGCCCTCCGGCCTCTCCTCGATCACCGCCGAGGAGCGCTCCGAGGCGGAACGGGAACTCCGGCATCACACCGACATTTCGGTCTTTCCGCTGGCCATACCGCTGATCGCCGGCCCCGGCGCCATGACTGCCATCGTGCTGCTCATGGCGCAGCACGAGGGCGAGCGCATCGCGCAGGGCATCGTGCTCGCCGTGCTGGCCGCGGTGATACTGCTCGCGCTGCTGGCGCTGCTCTTCGCCGACGCGATCCGCCGCCTGCTGGGGCGCACCGGCGTGAACGTGGTGACGCGGGTCGGCGGCATCCTGCTTGCCGCGCTGGCCGCGCAGTTCATCATCGACGGGCTGCGCGCCAGCCGGCTGTTCGGCTGAAGCGCGGCGCCCTTCAGACCGAGAAGTACTTGGCCTGCGGGTGATGGATGACGATGGCCGAGGTGGACTGCTCGGGATGAAGCTGGAATTCCTCAGATAGCGACAGGCCGATGCGCTCCGCGCCGAGCAGGCGCAGGAGCTGCGTCTGGTCCTCCAGATTGGGACAGGCCGGATAGCCGAAGCTGTAGCGCGAGCCGCGATAGCCCTGCTTCAGCATCTTCTCCATGTCGCGATCGTCCTCGTGGCCAAAGCCGAGTTCGGCGCGGATTCGCTTGTGCACGTACTCCGCCAGCGCCTCCGCCATCTCGACGGAAAGGCCGTGCAGATACAGATAGTCCTGGTAGCGGTTCTCCTCGAACCATTGCCGCGCCACCGCCGAGGCCTTCTCGCCGACGGTGACCGCCTGCAGGCCGATCACGTCGCGTTCCGGATCGGAAATGTCGCGCAGGAAATCGGCGATGCAGACCCCGCCCTCGCGATCCTGGCGCGGCAGGCGGAAACGCGCGACCTCGCGCCGCCCGCTCTCGTCGAACAGCACCACGTCGTTCTTCTCGCCCGCCGCCTTCCAGTAGCCATAGGCGGCGCAGGGCTGCAGGATGTCCTGCTGGATGCAGATCTCGACCATGCGGCGCAGGATCGGGCGCACCTCGCGCTCCGCCCATTCCCGGAACTCCGCCCGCGACTTGCCGGCCTTGCGGAAGCCCCACTGGAACTGGAACAGCATCGTCTCGTTGAGAAAGGGGATCAGCGCGCGCGGATCGACCCGCTCGATCAGGCGCGGTCCGAGGAAGGGCGGCTCGGGCACGCGCGCATGCGCCGCCAGTTCGCCCCGGCGCAGGCGCACCTCCTCGAAATCCACCGGCCTCGCCTCGCGCGCCTCCGCCGGGCGGCCGATGCGCTTGCGCGAGGAAGGCCGGCCCTCCCGCTTTTCCTGCACCTCGCCGAGATAGGCGTCGAAGTCGCCGCGCACCACACGGTCCATGAGGTGCAGACCGTCGAAGGCATCGCGCGCATAGGCGACGCGGCCGCAGGCATACGCCTTGCTGCAATCCTCTTCGACGTAGCGGCGCGTCAGCGCCGCACCGCCCAGCAGCACCGGAATGTCGATGCCGGCCCGCGTCAGCTCTTCCAGGTTCTCGCGCATGATGACCGTCGACTTGACCAGCAGGCCCGACATGCCGATGGCATGCGCCCGGTTTTCGTTCGCCGCCTGCATGATGCTGCCGATCGGCTGCTTGATGCCGAGATTGATCACCCGGTAGCCGTTGTTGGTCAGGATGATATCCACCAGGTTCTTGCCGATATCGTGCACATCGCCCTTCACCGTCGCCAGAACGATGGTGCCTTTCTCCTGGCCCTCGGCCCGCTCCATATGCGGCTCGAGCCAGGCGACCGCCGCCTTCATCGTCTCGGCGGACTGCAGCACGAAGGGAAGCTGCATCTTGCCGGCGCCGAACAGTTCGCCCACGACTTTCATGCCATCCAGCAGGTGCGTATTGATGATGTCGAGCGGCTTCCAGCGCCCCATCGCCTCGGCGAGATCCTGGTCCAGGCCCTGGCGGTCGCCGTCGATGATGCGCTGCTTCAGCCGCTCCTCCACCGTCTCGGCCCGCTTCCTCGCCTGCTTCGTCTCGCCGGAGCGCTTCTCGAACAGGGCGATGAAAGCCTGCAGCGGGTCATAGCCCTCGCGGCGCCGGTCGAAGATCAGGTCCTCGGCCACGCGCACTTCCTCTTCGGCGATCTTGTGGAAGGGAATGATCTTCGAGACATGCAGGATGGCGCCGGTCAGGCCGCGCTTGAGCGCGTGTTCCAGATAGACCGAGTTCAGCACATGCCGCGCCGCGGCATTGAGGCCGAAGGAGATGTTGGAAAGGCCGAGGATTATCTGGGCGCGCGGCATGTCGCGCGCGATCGCCTCGATGGCATCGAGCGTCCAGAGACCGAGCTTGCGGTCGTCCTCGTTGCCGGTGCAGATGGTGAAAGTGAGCGGGTCGAACAGCAGATCGTCCGGCGGCAGTCCGTGTTCCTCCACGGCGAAGCGGTAGAGGCGGCGCGCGATGCGGAGCTTGTCTTCCGCCGTCTTGGCCATGCCCTGTTCGTCGATGGTGAGCGCGATCACCGCCGCGCCGAACTTGCGCGCCAGTTCGAGCCGCCGCGCCGCCGGCTCTTCGCCATCCTCGAAGTTGATCGAGTTGATGATCGGCTTGCCGCCATAGAGCTTGAGCGCCGCCTCGATTACCGGCAACTCGGTCGAGTCGATGACCAACGGGGCATTGATCGCGCCGCGCATGCGTGCGACGAGTTCATTCATCTCCGCCTTCTCGTCGCGGCCGACAAAGGCGGTGCAGAGATCGAGCGCATGGCTGCCCTCGCGCACCTGCTCGCGTCCGATGGCGACGCAGCCGTCCCAGTCGCCCGCTGCCTGCAGTTCGCGGAACTTCTTCGAGCCGTTGGCGTTGCAGCGTTCGCCGATGGAAAGATAGGCATTCTCCTGGCGCAGCGGCACCTGGCCATAGAGCGAGGCGATGCCCGGCACCCAGACCGGCTGGCGCCGGCGCGGCTCAGGCCGGGCCTGCCCGCCCGCCACCTCGCGCAGCATGCGGTCGAGCGCCGCGACATGCTCGACCACCGTTCCGCAGCAACCGCCGACGATATTGACCCCGTCCTCGCGCACGAAACGTTCCAGCCATTTCGCCATCTCGCCCGGCGTCAGCGGATAGCGCGTGCGGCCATCCACCAGTTCCGGCAGGCCGGCATTGGGCTGCACGCTGATCAAGCCCGGCCAGTTCTCGCCGAGCCATTTGACATGTTCGGCCATTTCCTGCGGGCCGGTGGCGCAGTTGAGGCCGAGCCCCTGCACGTCAAGCGCATGAACGATGGTGGCGGCGGCGGCGATGTCGGCGCCGACCAGCAGGGTTCCCGTGGTCTCGATGGTGACCTGGACGATCAGCGGCAGGCCGCCCTGGCCGCGCTTCTCTCGGGCGATGCGGGCACCATTGACCGCCGCCTTGATCTGCAGCGGGTCCTGGCAGGTCTCGATCAAAATGCCGTCGACCCCGCCCTCGATCAGCGCATCCGCCTGGAGCGCCAGCGCCGCCTCGAGACGGTCGTAATCCACGTGCCCGAGCGATGGCAGGCGCGTGCCCGGTCCGATCGAGCCCAGCACGTAGCGTTGCCGCCCGTCGCGGAACAGGCCGATCGCCTCGCGGGCGATCTCCGCCGCCCGCCGGTTGAGCAGGCGCGCTTCCGCCTCGAGTCCGAATTCGGCGAGCGTGATCGGGCTGCCGCCGAAGCTGTTGGTCTGCAGGATGTCCGAACCGGCGGCGAGATAGCCGGCATGGATCTCGCGCACGATGTCGGGCCGGGACTTGTTCAGGATCTCGGTGCAGTTCTCCTGACCCAGATAGTCGCGTTCGATATCGAGCGACATCGCCTGCACGCGGCTGCCCATGGCGCCATCGCACAGCAGCACGCGCCCGGCGAGCGCTTCCAGAAAATCGGTCATCGTCTCGCTCCGGTCAGGCCTGGACCTGCGCCGGTGCGCGCAGGCCGAGGATATGGCAGATGGCGTAGGTCAGGTCGGCGCGATTGAGCGTGTAGAAGTGAAAGTCCTCCACGCCTTCGCGCTCAAGTTCGCGGCACTGCTCGGCGGCGACGGTCGCCGCCACCAGCTTGCGCGTCTCCGGATCGTCGTCGAGCCCCTCGAACAGGTCGGCGAGCCAGGCGGGCACGCTGGCGCCGCAGGCGGCGGAGAAGCGCACGACCTGGCGGAAGTTGGTGACCGGCAGGATGCCGGCGACGAGCGGAACGCCGACGCCGGCGGCGCGGGCGCGGTCGCGGAAGCGCAGGAAGCATTGCGGATCGAAGAAATACTGCGTGATGGCGCGGCAGGCGCCCGCATCGACCTTGCGCCGCAGATTGTCGAGATCAGCCCGGCTGGAGGTCGCTTCCGGATGGATCTCGGGATAGGCGGCGACGGAAATCTCGAAATCCGCGATGCGCCGCAGGCCGGCCACCAGCTCCGCCGCCGAGGCATAGCCATCGGGATGGGGCGTGAAGGTCCGCTCGCCCTCGGGCGGATCGCCGCGCAGCGCCACCACGTGGCGGATGCCCGCGTCCCAGTAGCGCCGCGCGATCTCGTCCACCTCGCCACGGCTGGCGGCGACGCAGGTGAGATGCGCCGCCGGCTCGAGCGAGGTGCGCGCGCGGATGCCGGCGACGGTCGCGTGCGTGCGCTCGCGCGTCGATCCGCCGGCGCCGTAGGTCACCGAGACGAAGCGCGGCGCCAGCGGCTCGAGACGGCGGATCGCGCGCCACAGGCTCTCTTCCATCTCCGGGGTCTTGGGCGGAAAGAACTCGAAGGAGACCTGGAGCCCGGCCCGCGCCGGCCTGAGGCCGTCGATCGTGGCGCTTGCATTCATGCGTTCAAACCTTTTCGTGGCGGGCCAGCCACAGGCCGACCGTGAGCGGATCGCCTTTCAGCGCCAGATGGCGTTCCTCGGCAAGGCGTGCCTGGGCGAACCAGCGGCCGACCTCCTCGGCGGCGAAACCAAGCCGGCGATGCTGGTGCTCGGCGCGAAGGAATTCCAGCTCGTGCGGCAGGAAGTCGACCAGCACCAGCCGGCCGCCGGGCCGGAGCACGCGCGCTGCCTCCGCGACGGCCACTTCCGGTTCCTCGGCGAAATGCAGCACCTGATGGATGGTCACGGCATCGAAGCTGCCGCTGGCGAAAGGCAGGCTGTACATGTCGGCATGGCGCACCTGGCAGTGGCGCGCCTCGACCTTTTCCAGCGCCGAGCGCGCGAAGGCCAGCATCTCGCGCGAGAGGTCGATGCCGACGCCGCGGCGGATGCGGGGGGCCAGGATCTCGAGCAGCCGCCCGGTGCCGGTGCCGATATCGAGCAGGTCGTCGAGCGCGTCCTCGCCCAGCAGTTCGAGGACCGCCGCCTCGACCGCCGACTCGGCAACATAGAGCGAGCGGATCTGGTTCCAGCGCGCCGCGTTGGCGCGGAAATAGGCGGCCGCCGCCTCGGCCCGGTTCGATTTCACCGCCTCCAGCCGTTCGAGATCGCGGCTCAAGGTCGGATCGTCGGCCGGGATCAGATCGACCAGGGTGCGCGCCAGATCGCCGTTCGCCCCCTGCTCCGCCAGGCGATAGAAGGCGGACGTGCCTTCGCGGAAGCGCGCCACCAGGCCCGATTCGCAGAGCAGCTTGAGATGGCGCGAGACGCGCGGCTGGCTCTGGCCCAGGATCTGGGTCAGTTCGGTCACCGTGAGTTCGCCATGGGCGCATAGCGCGAGCAGACGCAGCCTGGTCGGCTCCGCCGCCGCCCGCAGCCCGCTCATCAGGGATTCCATCGCTTCGGCACTCGCTGCTGCTCACCCGATGGAAAACATAAACATATCTTTATGTCTTTGTATATGCCCTCGATCGCAGGAATTTTCCGACCCAGGGCAAACACTCGTTTAAGTAGAATCAACCTGCGACAAATCAGTCACATCAAGGGCGTCCGTCACGCAAGAGACATGCTCTGGCGCTGGCGCGGCCTCGGGTGCTGTGCTACGCAAGAGGACTTTCCCGCAGCGAATCGCGGGACGGTCAGGGTCGCGCCGGGATCGGGGGATTACCAGCGCAGCCAAGGGTTTAAGTCTTTGGTGATGTTCGTCACCCTAGACTGGCCACCGAGCGGTTGATCGGTGCCGGCCCAGGGGGGCGGGTGCCGGAGGGAGGGAAGGAGGCAAGCGCCGCCAGTCCCTGCCTCCTGTCGAGGGGATGGGATTTCAGGATTTGCACATGTCCACAATGAAAGGTCATCGCGGCGCGGTCATCCTGCGCAGCCTGTTTGTCGCCGCGCTCGTGCTGGGTGCCGGCGCCTGCGCCACCAAGCCGACCGATCCGGTCGCGCTGCAGGCCTACCAGGAGGCCAACGATCCGCTGGAGCCGCTCAACCGGCAGATCTTCCAGTTCAATCGCGGACTGGATTTCTGGATCGGCAAGCCGATCGCCACCACCTACAACGACCTCGTCCCGGACTTCGGCAAGGACCGGATCCGCAACATGGTCGACAACCTGCGCGAACCGATCAACGCCATCAACAACCTGTTCCAGGGCAAGTGGGAACGGGCCTGGCGCAACACGCAGCGCTTCGTCGCCAATTCCACGTTCGGCCTCGGCGGCATGTTCCACGTCATCGATGCCGAGCCGGCGACCGAGGATTTCGGCCAGACGCTGGCGGTCTGGGGCATGGACGAAGGTCCGTTCCTCATGCTCCCGCTGATGGGCCCGTCCAATCCGCGCGATACGCTGGGCCTGGTCGGCGACGCGGTCATGGACCCCTTCAACATCGCGGCCTGGGTCAGCGGCGCCAAGGGGCTTGAGGTGCTGGGCACCTCGCGCTTCCTCGCGCGCGGCATCGATACCCGCGCACGGCATCTGGGCTCGCTGGACGAGATCGAGCGCACCTCGATCGATTTCTATGCCACGATCCGCAGCCTCTACCGGCAGAATCGCAACGACGAGATTCTGGACGGCAAGCCCGGCGCGCTGATTCCGCTGCCGGAAATCTCCTTCGAGCCGATGGAGGAGAAGCCGCGCCCGGCGCCGCTGTCGCAATTGACCCGGTAGAACCGTGCCGAGGGAGGAGCGCGCCATGCCAGACCGCCGATCCGTCCTGATTGCCGGCAGCGCCGCGCTGCTGCTGGGCATGGGGCTGCCCGCCACCCGCCTGCGCGCCCAGGACCGGGCCGAGGCGCTGATCCGCGAGCTTGGCCAGGAACTGCTGGAAATGCTCCGGCTCTCGGAGCGGTCGGAGCGCGAGAAGCGTTTCCGCGGACTGCTGCTCAAGGGCGTCGACGTGGAAACGCTCGGCGGCTTCGTGCTTGGCCCGCACCGCCGGTCCATGAGCCCGGCGCAGCGTGGCGAGTATCTCAAGCTGTTCGAGGATTTCCTGGTGCAGACCTATGTCAGCCGACTGGGTCTTTTCTCCGGGCAATCCTTCTCGATCCGCGGCACGCAGAAGCTCGGCGAGGCGGAGTATCTGGTGCAGACCCATGTCGAGAAGCCGGAAAGCCGTCCGATCCGGCTCGACTGGCGCGTGCGCGACCGCAGCGGCGCCTACCGCATCATCGACGTGATGGTCGAGGGCATCTCGATGGCGGTGACGCAGCGCGAGGAATTCGCCTCCGTCATCCGCAATGGCGGCGGCCGCGTCGAGGCCCTGCTCGATCAGCTCCGCCTGCGGATCGCGGCGAGTTGATCCGCCTTCGGGCGGCAATAAACTAGAAATCAACAGACAAGGGGGCGCCGTCAGCTCAAGGAGACCTGCATTGCTGTCCCGTCGTCAGTTCCTTCTCGCATCCACTCTCGCCGCCGCCATGGCGACGGCCAGCGCCCTCCCCGCACAGACCGCGCCGGCGCCCGACCAGTTCATTCGCGAGCTGGGCGGCGAGCTGCTGTCGCTGCTCTCGCGCAAGGAGATCGGCGCGGCCGAGCGCGAGGCTGAGTTCCGCCGCCTCTTCGTCAAGGGCGCCGATGTCGACCTGCTCGCGCGCTTCGCGCTGGGCCGCTACTGGCGCGAGGCGAGCGAGGCGGAGCGGCGGGAGTATCGCGAGCTTTTCGAATCCTTCGTGGTGAAAAGCTACGCCCAGCGCCTTGCCGGCTATTCCGGCGAGACCTTCACCATCCAGGACAGCCGCGCGATCGACGAGCGCGACACGCTGGTCAACACCCATATCCAGCGCCCCGGCGGCCAGCCGCCGCTGCGCGTCGACTGGCGCCTGCGCCGCACCGGACAGGAGCTGCGCGTCATCGACATGATGGTCGAGGGCATCTCGATGGCGGTGACGCAGCGCGAGGAATTCACCTCCGTGATCCACCGCAATGGCGGCAAGGTCTCCGAACTCAACAACCTGCTGCGCGAGCGGATCGCCGCGCTGAACTGAACCCCGTCACCGAAAGGACCGCCCGATGTCCTGGCCGCCGGCCCGACGCTCCCTCTCGCGCATCTGCTTCCTCGGCGATGCCTTCGTCACCGGCGCGGGCGACGAGGAGGCGCTGGGCTGGGTCGGCCGGCTCGCCCGCCACGAATGGCGCGGCAACCACGACATCACCATCTACAATCTCGGCATTCGCGGCAACTCCACCCGCGACATCGGGGCGCGCTGGCGCGAGGAGGTGGCGCGCCGCCTCCCCCCCGCCGCCAATGGCCGTCTCGTCTTCATGTTCGGCGGCAACGACGCCAAGGAAGTGGTCGGCAAGGGCATCGAGGTGCCGATCGAGGAATCGGCGGCCAATGCGGAGGCGCTCATGCGCGAGGCATCGAGCCTGCTGCCGACACTCTGGATCGGCCTCATTCCCATGAACGACACGAAACCCTATCCGCAGCTTCTGGCCGGCCCGCGCTTTGCCTTCAGTAATGCCCGCCAGGCGGAATATAACGAGCGCTATGCCAGAATCGCGGAACGGATCGGCGTGCCCTTCCTCGACCTGCACACGCCGCTGATGCGCGATCGGCGCTGGCAGGACCTGACCCAGGCGGGCGATGGCTCCAACCCCGCCGGCGAGGGCTACCAGTTGATCGCCGACATGATCGCCGCCTGGCCGGCCTGGCGCGCCTGGTTCGACCGCGCCTGATCCGGCGGCCCTCACCCAACCACTTGATCCGCTTCGCGGCTCAAGTGGCGGGGTGAGGGTGGCTCTTACAGCACGAAGTCGGACGCCTGCAGCTCGAGCGTGGCCTGACCCTGGAGCAGGGCGATGGGGGTCGCGGTGCCGGCACCAAAAAAGACGGCAAGGTCGCGGCCCTGCGCCTCCCAGCGGAGCTGGCCGCTTGCGACAAGGTCATCGAAGGCCGAGGGCTGGTCGAGAAGGCTTCCTATGTCCAGCCGGTCACCCTGGCGGCGATTGAAATCCGTCACGCGGTCGGGCGCATCGCCGAGAATGACGAAGGTATCGGCGCCCGTGCCGCCGGTCAGCCGGTCCGCGCCGCTTGCGCCGACCAGGGTATCGTCGCCGCCGCCGCCGGAAAGCGTGTCGGCGCCGGCCCCACCATAGATGACATTATGCAGCCCGTTGCCGGTGCCGCGGAAATTCCCCTCGCCAACGAAATTCAAGTCTTCCAGATTGGCGCCGAGCGTAAAGGCGTTCAGGGTGGCCTCGACAGTGTCGTAGCCCTGGTTCGCCCGCTCGACGACGCGGTCGCGGGCATCGTCGACGTAATAGAGATCGTCGCCGCCGCCGCCGATCATGCGGTCGGCGCCGGTGCCGCCATCGAGCGTGTCGCGGCCGCTGCCGCCGGTGAGCGTATCGTTGCCGTCATCGCCGGACAGGCGCGACGAGCCGGCGCGCCCGCCGGTGATGCGGTTGGCGAGGGCGTTGCCGGTGCCCTGCCAGCCCCTCGCATGCGGATCCGTCTGGTAGAGATGCTCCAGGTTCTCGTCCAGCGTGTAGTCGAGATTCACGCCGACCGTGTCGATGCCGCCATCGGCTGTCTCAAAGATCCTGCTGACCTGCGAGCGCAGCAGATAGAGGTCGTTGCCGGCGCCGCCCGAGAGTGTCGACTGACCAGCCCCCGCATCCGCCATCAGGGTGTCGCGGCCATCGCCGCCCTGAAGCTCGTACCGGGAGGTCAGCGCCACCAGCGAATCGTTGCCGGCATCGCCGGCGAGGACGCTGTTCAGGGCATTTCCGGTGCCGCTGCCGATGATCGTGTCGTTGCCCGCGCCGCCCAGGATGGTGTCGGCGCCGGTGCCGGTGACATCCACGAAGTCGTCGCCCGACCCGCCATCGATGCGGTTCCCGCCGCCAGCCGCGGCAATCGTGTCATGGCCGGCGCCACCGAGCAGCGTGTCGCGGCCGAACCATCCTTGCAGAGTGTCGTCTCCCGCGCCGCCGGAGAGCGAATCATCGCCGAGCTCGCCATCCAGCGAATCGTTCCCGCCGCCGCCCAGCAGCGTGTCGCGATCCTCGTTGCCATAGATTTCGTTGGCGAATCCATCGCCGCCCACCCGGACGCTGGCAGGGCCGAGATACTCGAAACCCTCGATCCCCCGAAGCTGTCCGGCACCGAGCCGGAAGGAAAGGATCTGTCCCGCCGTGCCATATTCGATCTGGGCGTAGTCCCGCTCCCCACCATTCGCCGGTTCGACGATCCGGTCTCCGGCATTGTCGAAATAGTAGCGGTTGCTGCGGCCATCGCCGAAGAGGGTATCGGCGCCCGGACCACCATCAATAGAGAATTGGTGTCCCGGACCGATGCGCACGATATCGTCGCCGGCGAGAAGAAGGTTGAAGGTCCCGCTATGGTCCCGAGCCTCGACAAGGGTCTGGAACCCCAGCGTGCCGACGGCAAGGTTGGTGATGGAGTAACGCTCGATACCGTCGGCGTCGAACAGCCTGAGAGAGGAAATGGCGCTGTCGCTTCCCGCCGGAACCGCCAGCCGGCCATTGACATAGGCAAAGCCGCTGCCGGTCGCTTCGACGCGGTAGGCGACGCCCTCCACGGTCGCCGTTACCGTGAACCGGCCCTCCTCCATCAGGCCGAAGGAGCCAGCCCGCACGGTCTCCGCGACGAAATAGGCCGAGCCGCCATTCAGATAGACATTCGCCATGGTCTCACCTCGCGCCGGAATGTTTCCGGGCAGGGTGCGGGCCGCCGCCATGACGCTCAAGACACAAGCGGGTGAATGTCGCTATTCGTCCGCCAGAACGCGCATGTCCGCATGCGCGAATGAGAGCGTCACCGCCTCCCCGGCGGCAAAACGGCGGACACCGCTCGCCGAAGGGCGGATCACCTTGATGTCGCCGAAGGGGCTCTCTACCAGGGTGAGCAGCCGGTCCCCGGAGAAGAGTTCGGCCTGGACGCGGCCGGCCATACTGCCGTTCTCCGTCGCCGCGCCGTCATCTGCCGGCGCGATGGCCACATGTTCGGGCCTGACCAGCACCTGCACCGCGCCCTGACGCAGCCCCTCCGCGCCCGGCCAGGCGATGGAGCCCCCCTCGCCCGCAAGTCGCCAGAGGCCGCCTTCGGCGCGGCCGGTGCCGCGCAGGACGTTCATTTCGCCCACGAACTCGGCGACGAAACGGCTGGCCGGCTGGCGATAGATCGTCTCCGGCTCGCCCACCTGTTCGATACGACCGGCATTCATCACCGCGATCCGGTCGGCCATGGCGAAGGCCTCGCTCTGGTCGTGCGTGACGAGGATGGTGGTGATGCCGAGATCGCGTTGCAGCGCGCGCAGCTCGAGACGCATCGAATCCCTGAGCTTGGCATCGAGTGCCGCCAGCGGCTCGTCCAGCAACAGCACGCGCGGCTCGACGACGAGAGCGCGGGCCACCGCCACGCGCTGCTGCTGGCCGCCGGAAAGCTGCGAGGGACGACGCGCCGCGAAATCGCTCATCCGCACCATGGCGAGCGCGCCGGCCACGCGCGTCTCGATCTCGGCGCGCGGCAGGCGTCGCATCTTCAGGCCGAAGGCGACATTCTCGGCGACGCTCATATGGGGAAACAGCGCATAGTTCTGGAAGACCAGCCCCACATCGCGCCGCCAGGGCGGCCGACCTGTCTGGTCGACCCCGTCGATGCGCACGGCGCCGCCATCGGGCCGGATCAGCCCGGCCACGGCGCGCAGGATCGTCGTCTTGCCGCAGCCCGAGGGCCCGAGCAGCGCCACGAGGCGGCCGGGTTCCACCGTCAGGTCGACGCGGCGCACGGCGACGAAATCGCCATATCGCTTGTCCAGATTCTCGATCGCCAGTTCGCCGGTCTTGCGCTGCAACGGGGCCACCTTCAGGCTTTCGGCAGGATGACGCGGTCGAGGCCGAAGGCCCGCTCGACGACGACGAGGACGACAAACACCACCACCATCTTGACCAGCGAGATCGCCGCCACCGCCGGGTCGTAGTTGTGCACGAGATAGTTCAGGATCGTCACCGGCAGGGTGACGGTGCTGGCGTTGGTGAGCAGCAGCGAGACCGCGACCTCGTCGAAGGAGATGAGAAAGGCGAACAGGCTGCCGGCGACGAGACCGGGCGCCAGCCCGGGCAGCACGATGCGGAAGAAGGCCGCGAGCGGCGTGGCACCTAGGCAATAGGCCGCCTCCACGTGGCTGCGCGGCAGGCCGATCATCACTGACAGCACGGTGCGCAGCAGGTAGGGGAAGGTGATCAGACCGTGCCCCATCAGCAGCCCGGTGAAGGTGTTGCCGAGCCCGATGGTCGAGAGGAAGAAGAGCAGGCCCAGCGCCAGGATCAGGCTTGGAATGCTCAAGGGCGCCATCAGCCAGGTGGTGAGGATGCGCGCCGCCCGGCTCTGGTTGCCGGCGAGCGCCACCGCCGCCGGAACGCCGAGCGAGAGCGAGACGCCGATCGCGGCGGCGCCCACCAGCACCGAGTTCCAGAGCGAACGCATGAACTCGCCATCCTGCAGGACCTTGACGATCCAGCGCGTGGAATAGCCCGGCGGCGGAAAGCTGACAAAGCTCGCCGAGGTGAAGGCCACGATGGCGACGATGACCAGAGGGCTCAGCAGAAAGACCGTGATCGCCACCAGATAGAGCGCGGAAAGCAGGCGGCCCCCCGTCATGCTCAGCGCTCCGCCCCGATCAGGCTCGACTGGACGGCGAGGAAGGCGACGACGGTCGCGGTCAGCACGATGCCGATGGAAGCCGCCAGCGGCCAGTCGGAGGCAACGGTGAGCTGCTGATAGATCAGGATCGGCAGGACGAGTGTCGAATTGTCGCCCATCAGCATGACGGTGACGAAGCTGCCCATGCAGAGACAGAAGACGAGGGTGCAGCCGGTCAGGATGCCATCGCGCGAGAGCGGGATCACCACATGCCGGAACTGCCGGAGCCGGGAGGCGCCGAGCGTCGCCGCCGCATGTTCCAGGTTGGGATCGAGCGTCTGCAGCTTGCTGGCGATGGAAAGCACCATGAAGGGCAGCATGACATGGACCAGCGCGATGGCGATGGCGGTCCAGGAGTGCGCCAGGTCGAGGCCCGGCAGGCCGATAGCGGCGAGCAGGCTGTTGAGCAGGCCGCTGCGCCCGAAAATGATCATCCAGCCGAAAGTGCGCACCACAACGTTGGTGAGCAACGGCGTCACCACGAGGAAGATGAGCAGGCTCTTGCGCCAGCCGCCCGAACGCGCGATCAGGTAAGCGAGCGGATAGCCGATGACAAGGGTGATGAGCGTCGCCGCGCCGCTCAGCGCCAGGGTATGCAGCGCGGTCTCTATGTAGAACCAATCGCCGAACAGCCGCGCGTAGTTGCCGGCTGATGGCAGCGCGCCCTGATAGAGCAGGCTGCGCTGCAGGGTCATGAGCAGGGGTGCCGCGACGAACAGCGTGACGAAGCCCACGGCCGGCAGCAGCAGCCAGCCCTTGCGCCCCAAGCCGCCCGTCATCGGTGCGCCCTCACCCGCTGGCCCTCACCCCGACCCTCTCCCGGAGGGAGAGGGAGAAGAAGAGAAAGCCCTCGCCCTGTGGGAGAGGGTTGGGTGAGGGAGAAGAAGAGAACGCCCTCTCCCACGGACGTGGGAGAGGGTTGGGTGAAGGAAAAGCTCCCGACGCGGCAGGAGCATGCCAGCCCCTAGCGGACCTCGCGGTTCCACCGGTCGATCCAGGACGGCGTCCTGTCGATGATGAACCTGAAGTCCGGCTGGCGGACCCGCTCCAGCGGCGTGAGGATCGCCTTGAGATCGGCCGGATACTCGACCTTCGAGTTGACGATCGGATATTTCACCATCTGCGAATGGCCGAGCTGTGCCTTGGGCGAGAGCACGCAGTCCACATATTGCCAGCCGCTATCGGGCGTGTTCTTGAACTTGACCAGCATGGCCGCCGACTGGAAGGCGCCGGGCTCGGGGATGTAGGCGCCGGCCCAGGCATTCTCCTGGGCGAAGGCATAGGCGCGGCCGTCCCAGTAGACGAGGATGTCCACTTCCTTGGCGGCGAACATGTTGAGCGCCTCGACCGGCGAGACCCAGTACTTGGCGATATTGGGCAGCATCTCCTTGTACTTGCGGAAAACCATGTCCTCGTTGCCGTCATAGACCTGCAGCATGAACCAGGTGAACATCGGGCCCCAGGGCATGGTGAGCGAGGGGAACGAGACGCGCTTGCCGTACTTGCCCTGAATCGTGTCGTCGATCAGCGTCTTCCAGTCCTTGGGCGGGTCCTTGATCTTGTCCTTGTTGTACATGACGATCATGGCGCCGAAATTCTGGATCGTGGCGTAACCGTCCCACTGCGAGCGGAAGACTTCCGGAACGTCGGCGAGATTGGGCGCCTTCTCGACCGAAAGTTTCTCGAGCAGCCCCTCAAGCACCGCGCGGATGGCATCGGTCTCCGACAGGACGGCGACATGGATCGGCGGATTGGCCTGGTTGGCGCGCACCCGGTTCATGATCTCGCCGGACGCCGCGGTCTGGATTTCCACATCCTGTCCGGTCCGCTCCTTGTAGCAGGCGGCGAAATTCTGCTTCGCCGATTCAAGCCAGATGCCACCGGAAGA